>JAFZNK010000088.1 GCA_017550965.1 Thermoguttaceae bacterium | reverse complement strand
GCAGGAGCTTCTTCACCGGTGGGAGCTTCTTCCACGGCGGGAGCTTCTTCGACGGCAGGAGCTTCTTCGACAGCCGGAGCTTCTTCAACGACCGGCGCTTCTTCAACGGCGGGAGCTTCCTCAACAGCGGGAGTTTCTTCCACCGCGGGCGCTTCCTCGACAGCCGGAGCTTCTTCGACAGCGGGAGTTTCTTCCACAGCGGGAGCTTCTTCCACGGCCGGGGCTTCGTCAACAGCCGGCTCCTCGACGGCGGGTTCCTCAGTCGCGGGTTCCTCGACGGTGGGAGCTTCTTCCACAGCCGGTTCCTCAGCCGCGGGTTCCTCGACGACAGGTTCTTCCACAGCGGGTTCTTCCACGGTCGGTTCCTCAGTCGCGGGCTCTTCGGGCTGGCTCGCTATTTGCGCGCGTTCAAGTTTCGCGCGTTCTTCTTCCGCTTTTTCAAGTTCGCGCAGTTCTTCTTCGCGGCCCTGGGATTTGTAGAGGCTGCGGCGCTGATGACCTTGGGAGTCTTCGCGAATAGAACAGTCTTTCGGCTCCATCTCCTGATCGATGGGGAACGCGTCGGGGAGATTGTCCACGACCGGCAAATGATCGATTGTTTCGCCGTATTCCGAGAAAGAAAGTTCGGGTTTTTCCCGACAGCCAAACGCGACAAGGCACGACAAAAGGCATACGCCGATCGATAAGCGCAGACTCAAAGCACGATTCAACATGGGAATATCTCTTTACGATGGTGACGGTCTAAAAAAACGACGTTCGTCCGCGGTCTTGTCGCCGCGAACGACGCGCCTTGTATTATATAGGGAATCTCGCCTGACTTCAACAAGTCGGCGGCTTTTTTTCGCGAGAAATTGCGGTTTTGTTTTGGCGGAGCGTTTTTTTGACGGCGGCGAGATTCCGGCGCCCGGTCGACGCTTCGACGCCGACGCGCGGCCAAAAGATTCGCCGCGCCGACAGCCGTTGTTTCAAAAAAATCAGCCTAACGCGTATAATTGGAGTCTTTTTCCCGAAACGCGCTAAAATTTGCCGTAATATTCTCATGTTTCGGTAAAAAACAGATGACTTTTCGTTTCCTTAATAGTATAATAGGGAACGGTAGGGTATTTTTTGCGCGCTTTGCCGAAAAAGCCCGTCCGAACGTCGCGCGAGAGCAAGACGTTTTCCCATTTTTTGCAAGCGATTTTACGAGTTTTGCGAGCGTCGGAGGCTTTGTTCAAAGAAGTCGGGCGTTCGGGGGGCGCGTAAACAGCAAGGAAAGTTCAACGACATGGCAAGTCTTTCTGTCGACGACTTAAATCAACAGCTTTTGTCCCTGGATCTCATGGATCTGGACAAAATTCGCATTGTTGAAACGTCGTTTGGAACCAAATTGTACACCGCCGACGAATTTCTGCGTCTTGCGCAAAGAATGGGCTATTTGACCAAGTATCAGGTCGAGCGTCTTTTGGCGGGCGAGACGACCGGCTACTACTACGGCGACTACAAAATTCAGTATCTCATCGGGGCGGGGTCGTTCGCGCGCGTCTTCCGTTGCGTTCATAAAGACTCCGGCAAAGTCGTCGCCGTCAAAGTGCTGCGCGCGCGATTCCGGGACGACCAGACGGCGATCAACGAATTCATTCGCGAAGGCGAAATGGGGATGGAGTTGCGCCACCCGAACATCGCCGCCGTCTACGAAGCGCACGAAACGAAACTCGACCACTACATGGTCATGGAGTTTATCGAAGGAAACACCCTTCGCGAAATGCTCGCCGCGCAGAAAAACGGCTATCTTGATCCCAAGCGCGCCACGAGAATCGTCTACGACATTTGCAGCGCGTTGGAATACGCGCAGAAACGCGGCTACCAACACCGCGACATGAAGCCGTCGAACATCATGGTCGCAAGTTCCGGCCGCGCCGTTTTGCTCGACTTCGGCCTGTTGACCGAAGAGTCTTCCAATTTCAAGACCCAGCGCGCGATCGAATACGCCGCGCTTGAACGCGCGACGCACGTCAAACGCGACGACAAAAGAAGCGACCTTTACTTCCTGGGCGCCGTCTACTATCAGGCTCTCACCGGCGTGGCGCCTCTGGGCGAGATCAAAGAACGTTCGCGCCGTCTCGACGCCGGGCGTTTCAAGAATATCAAGATGATCCATCAGGTCGCCAAGGGGATTCCCCGATGCGTCGCGACCGTCGTGGACAAAGCGCTGAAATTCAGCCCCGACGAACGGTACCAGTCCCCCTCGCAGTTGAAACAGGATCTCGAACGCGTCGTCGGGCAATTGGAGCGCGGCGAGACGGGCGACGAAGAAATCGAACTCGTCGACGAAAAGAAGACGGAAAAGGCCCGGCCCGCGAAAGCGATTATGATTGTCGAAGCCAACAGCTCTCTTCAGGAGACGTTCCGCGAGTTCTTCAAGGGCGCCGGGTTCCGTCCGCTCGTGATTTCGAACGTGTCGATGGCGTTGCAACGTTTGGAAGACTGCGAAGTCGACGCGGTTCTTTTCAACGCGCAGACGCTTGGCAAGAACGCGGTCGTCGCGTTCAATCAGCTTCTGGACTCGCCGTTGACCAAAGACCTGCCCGCCGTCCTGCTCCTGAACGAAGATCAGGTCAAGTGGGGCGCGCACGCGAAACGTTCGAAGAAACGACTCGCCGTCGGCATGCCGATCTCGATGAAGCGGCTTCTGATGGTCGTCGACAAGCTCACCAAAGACGAAGTCGCCGCCAAGGAGGAGAAAGCCAAACTTAAAGCGGCGGCCGCCGCCGGATCCTCGTTCGAGCTTCTCAAGCCGACCGCGCCGCAGCCGCAGCCGAAGCCGGAACAAAAACAGGAGGCGCCGCAAAGCGCGGAAGAGGAGTTCCCCGAGGACGCTTACGACGCCGCTCTGGATTCCGCGTTCGAAACGTTTTCATTGAAGTCGAAGGAAAAAGACGCCGAGAACTCGCAAGAGAAAAGCGTCGAAGAACAGGCCGCCGAGAGCGACTACGACGACACCGACATTGAAGACGATTACGAAGACGAAGACGATGAAGAGTGAGTCTTACGGCTCGCTCGTTTGAAGTAACGTTGTGATTTTTAAGGAAGCGCCGATTTGGCGCAAGGACGTATATGAGAACTATTTGGGAGAATGATATGGATCGTCGTTCCTTTTTGAAGTCCGGTCTTGGAGCCGCCGCGTTCGGCGCGTTTAGCGCCTTGTCCTCTACGAGTCGCGACGTCTTGTTCGCCGCCGAATCCAAGAAAAAGATTCCGATCGCGCTGCAAGTGTATTCGGTGCGCGACTACGCGTCGAAAGACATGCGCGGAACCCTCAAGCGAATCGCGGAAATCGGGTACAAAGGCGTCGAGTTCGCGGGCTATTACGGCAACGAGGCCAAAGATATTCGCAAGTGGCTCGACGAAGCCGGGCTTCAGGCGATCAGCACGCACCTGGGCGTTCCCCAACTTCTGGAAGGAACGTTCGAACAAACCGTCGAATTTGAGAAGACGCTTGGCAACCGCCGCTTGATCGTCGCGGGCGGTCTTTCCGCCTCCTGCGCCACCGACGCGGGCAACCAGATGACGGCGTATCTGTTCAACGAAATCGCCGCCAAAGCGCGCAAAGTCGACATGCAAATCGGATTCCACTCTCACTTCAACGACTTCACCGACATTAACGGCACGAACGCGTGGGACCTCTTCTTCAGCCGCACCGCCGACGATATCATCGCGCAAATCGACGTTGGGAACAGCATGCACGGCGGAGCCGATCCGTACGCGGAAGTCGCGAAATTCCCCGGTCGCGGCCAGCTGCTGCACGTTAAGGCGGAAAACGAAGAAGGCAAGCACGGCGCGTGCGTCGGCGGCCCCGGCGATATCGTCGACTGGCCGCGCATGTTCGACATTTCCGAGAACATCGGCGGCGTCGAGTGGTACATCGTCGAACAGGAAGACAGCCGCGACGGCCAGGATATCTTCGACGCCTGCGCCGAATGCTTCGAGAACCTCAAGAAGATGGGCAAAGTCTGAAAAACGCGCGTCCCGCGCGAAGCGCGAAAGCCGCCGTTTTAAAACGGCGGCTAATCGGCTCGCAAGAGCCGATTGGCCGCGTCGCTTTATCTGTCTGCAGCTCCAACACGCAATCGACGCGCCGCCTTGTTCAGGCGCTAAGCGCGCCTTTGGGCGTCGTCTCCGCTTTTGACGCTAATTGTCAATTGTTGTTTTCGTTAATCCAAATTTTGACGTCGATAGCGTCGACTTCTTCAAATTCCGCGATTTTTTCGACGGACCAGCCTTCTTTAAAAAGCTTTTTAGCCATCGCTTTCATGGCTTTAATTTGTCCTTCTTACCGACCTATTTCAATGCCTTCTTCCAGACCTATTTCAATACCGTCTTCCAATTGTGAAGTGAACCCCATTTGTTGGACTTTTTTAAAAAGTTAAGTGGTTTGAATGGTCTGACGCCTGTGTAACACAGGCGTCAGACCATTCAGTTTTACCTTAATCCTTCGATTGTTGTAGTAATCAAGGTATTCGACGAGTTC
>JAFZNK010000087.1 GCA_017550965.1 Thermoguttaceae bacterium | reverse complement strand
AGGCGTTATAGTTTTGCGCGAGAGACGTAATACGATCGCGATAGATCCTCGTGAGGTTCGTCGCGTTCCACACGAAGGTCGTCCGCTTGCGCAACGCGTCCTTCCCTCGTTCTATCGCAAGCTCAACGACCGAGGCTTCTTTTTCGCCGTTGAGCGCGTTCAATTCGGCGCGCGACGCCGTCGTACCGCAACACGCGCTTGAAAAGATGCTGTTAAAGTTCGAGCCGCCGACCTTTGTTGAGGCGGAACGTGTTGAATGGCGGGAGAATTGAGAAGGAGACGCGCGCTTGACACTCCTTACAAGTTCGGTCGATTCTTTATCGTCGTTATTATATGCCGTTTTCGCGATCTTTAAAGAGTTATGACTTGTCGGTCTTCCTTCAATGGCGACGATTGATCTATTGAGAAGAATCGCCGTCCGGTAAATGAAAAACGTAAATGCAATTGTCTATAACATAGTACGGCTGGTACTCCAGCAAGTAGCGATATTTTCTCTTTCGATCGTACGAGTGGTTGACGCTGATTGCGAACCAACCGTGTTTCAACGATTCAGGTTCATTTGATTTGGGTACTGGGGGATGGGCGTCGGGATAACTTCCCCAGAGTTCTGTCCTAATTTCGCTTATTTCGGGTCGTTCCTTAAGCCAGTTGAGGAAGACGAGGTCGTTTTGTCCCCAATCGAGGTTCGAGTCGATCAAGTGTCGCCTTCCATGGGCAAGACCGGGATTGACGATTCTGCGAATCTTTGTTCCGACGTCGACGTTTAACGGTTCCAACGGAGCTTTTTCCGCCAAAGGGGTGGGAATGAGCGCCGCCAATTCGTTGAAGTAGGCTAATTCGTCCGGATAGGCGCTGGCAAAGCTTATGATCGTCCATAGTCCACAGACGACCATTGCGAATCGGATCGTCTTTCCCTTCGTTTTGAGTGAGCCGGATTCGCTACTTTCATTAGGCGAAAAGGCGAGACCTAGCCTCGAAACTGCCACGAAGAAGAAGGGTAACGCCGGCAAAATATAACGCGAGTGAACGGAAAAACCTCGCTGAGAACTAACGAAGAGAAAGATCGTTAGACCCGGTAGCCATAGCGCCAATTCATCGCGCGCGCGTAGGCGAAAACGTTGAGAAACGGCGAGCGCGCCTAGCGTTAGAAAGAAAGCGACGATCGTTCCAACCGGCGTTTTTACGAGTAAGGCGTAGGCGTAGTAGGAGAACCAGCCGTTTTCGGCGTAACGTCCTCGCATATAGGAGGCGCCCTTTAAACCAATTTCGAAGTCGAATCGCTGTTGGTCGATTCCTAGAACGTAGTTTTCTGGGAGTGGAATGGGGATTTTACCCAAAATCGAATCTTTAAAGCGCAACTTTGAAATACGGTAATCCTGATCGATCCTTTGGCGTTTGGAAAGGAGTTTCGATTGAAACGCAAAGTCGCCGAGCGGCGAAAACGTTCCTTCAAAAAGATAGCCTATATTGATAATCAGTATGCTCGTTGCAAAACAATGAAGGAATAGGAGTTTGGCTTCGCGTCGTCGCGGTCGTTCGGTATTGCTCTGAGAATGTGCGGGAAAGAGGAGCCAAAGAACGAAGAAAATAGGATACAAAACGAGCAACGTCGTCTTGCACAATTGCGCTACGCCGAGAACAAGACCGCAGAGGAAAAGCGTTTCCCTACGTCGGACTTTAAGCCAGTAGTGAAATAACGCGCACGAAGCGATCGCTAGCGCGGCGCCGGCGACGTCGTGCGAGATTAACCCCCCGTGACCGTTCATCATAGGGGAAAAGAGCCATAACGCGGCCGCGATCGCGCCGCAACGCGCGTTGAAAAGCCAGCGCGCGTAATAATATGTTGAGACCACGCCGATTAGCGTGAAGATTAACTCGCAGAATCGTCCGAGGCGTAGAAGTAAAAGGTGATTCGCGTTTCTAAAAAAAAGGGAACCCGCCGTATATTCCGTACGTTCAAGAGGGTTGAGACCGAGTTCGTCCCTTTCCGGACAATATGCGCCAGAAAGTCGCGCCGGTAGCGCGGCGACGACGTCTGGGAGCGGTGGGTTTACTCGAAACGGAGAGAAATCAAATCGCGAGAGTTTGATTAATCCCGACGCAAGGCGACCGTTTTCGTTATAGACGTACGAATTTCGTATGATAGGGTAAGCTTCGAATAAGAGAATAAGCGCTGACAACAAAACCAGGGTTTTAACAACGCGGCGTCTTTTGTTTGGATGGTCGATTGTCATTTCACACTTTACCAGTCGACGGTCGGTATTGGGATGAGACTTCCCTTGACATGAGAAACTACCTAAGGGGAAACGTCAAGACCGAGGAATGAACAGGGTCTTGACGTTCGACAATGGAGAAGAGCTTTTCTTAGGGCGACGACGTTTGCGCATCAAATACTCCTTGTGCAGAGGCGTCCAGCATATTCTCGTTTTCAGCGCCGTCGCTACTTAAGGAAGAGTGGGCGCCTTTAGCGTCGGAAATTGAGCCGATGAAGAAAACTGAACGATCGACAAGACCTCCCGGTTCCTCGACCAAGTATTTCACATATTGTTTATACTCGCAGTAAGGATAATTCTCAAAAACGGCGACATTGGCAGTGATTTCTACCTTCTCGCCCGGGGCGATCTGAGAAGGAGTCTTATTCAACGAAACGCATGAACAGCTCGCGACTTGACCGTGAATCTTAATGGTTTTTTTTGTATTATTAACGAGTTGGAATGTAACCAGTCTTTCTTCACCGCTGTTGAGATTGCCCAAATTAACAATCTCAGGATCAATTTTAAGGTTCCCCCAAAAGAACGCACGGTAGTATCGGACGCCTAAGAGCATTCCGATAATGGCGATTAGAATAATTGCGTCGCGAAGCAAAATTCTTAAAGGAAACGGTTCTTTTTTCATTTTTCCTCCATGCAGAATAGAAACATTGGTTCTACCCTTGCGCTTCTGTTTCGTTTTGTTTCTTATTCCGAGTATGTTTGAACGTAGCGTACAAAATAATGCCGACGCCGATGATGAGTAAAAGGACGCGCAATGAGAGGAAACGATAATCTTTTTGGGGTTCCGGCATTTGATAATAGGATAGAGTGAAGCGTTCCTTCTCGTCTTCTGTTGCGATGTGAAAATCGTCGTTGAACGTAATTTCGCCCGAGTACGTCTTGCCCGAGCTTGGGTCGTCGACAGACGTTAGTTTATGGGAATTAGCCGTCTTAACCGGGACGGGGGAACCGTTAGGACCTTGCTTGTAGGTTGCGTCGACGGTGTAGCTCGAGATTTCATGCCCGATCTTTTCTTCCATACGACCGTGAAGCGTTAAAAAGAAACGAGGATCAAGCCATACTTCGCCGGAGACGTTGTAAACTGCCCAAGTGGGATCTTTCTCAATTGCCTCGCGAGTTTTTTCGTCGGCGTCCTGTTGGTAACTGAAAGCAATGTGAAGAGCCTCTTGCCCTTTATACGAGCTCCATTCAATTGGCTCGACCTTGAGATTGTCCTGGCGGAAGAGGGACGGTAAAGTATGACGCATACCGGCATGGAGACCGCCGCCGAGGGTTTGCAGAATAATGTGACCTACGATTTTATCGTCTTGCATGGCTACCATTGGCGACGAGAAGGATTCCCATGAGTCGACGGGAACGGCTTGCACGTCTTTGGTTAGCGATTGTACCTTCCACGATTCCTCGCCGCCGCTCAGCTTGGTTAGGCGAAACTTATACTTTTCGGACTCGCACAGAACCGTCTGGGGACCGTTATTGTCTTCTATGCTTTGAATGGCGAGATTCGGATACGAAACGGTGTATTCGTTCTGATTAGCGCTTGTTTCGCGACCGTCGCAAAATGTTTTGCCGACGTAGGTGCAAGAGAGCGTCGCCCAGTCGAGAAAGTAACTCTTCCATTTGTTTTGAAGGAATTCAAAATGATTCTTTTGGATTTCCTCGACCGTTGGCCTAGCCGTTT
>JAFZNK010000086.1 GCA_017550965.1 Thermoguttaceae bacterium | reverse complement strand
GATCGAGCCCGCGCAAGAGCAACCGGATGTCCCGGCAGAACAAGCGGAACAGCCCCAGGAAACGCCCTCTGAATCGATCGAGCCCGCGCAAGAGCAACCGGATGTCCCGGCAGAACAAGCGGAACAGCCCCAGGAAAAGCCCTCTGAATCGATTGAGCCCGCGCAAGAGCAACCGGAAGTCCCCGCAGAACAAACGGAACAGCCCCAGGAAAAGCCCTCCGAATCGATTGAGCCCGCGCAGGGACAACCGGAAGTTTCGGCAGAACAAACGGAGTAGCCTCAGGAAACGCCTCTTGAGTCGGCTGAAACAGACGCTATTGGCGCGTGAGCTGTCGTTCGTTTCCTCCTTTATTACTACTACGCTCGAATCGTCACGGTTCGGGCGTTTTTCTTTTCGATCCTTCTGCCCCGCTGTTTTACGCCCCTTTCACTTCTCCGAAAGAGCGCTAAAATTACCGTTGGACTTTGAAAGAGTCCGTTTTTTCTAATTTCGGCGGTAATTACGTACGTTTGTAAGGAGTGTCACACAAAATGCTTTGGACGCCTGAAAATTGGGGCTCTGTTCCTGACGGCTGGACGCGTTCTCATCTCCTCGGTCTCGAAGATTTAAGCAAAGAAGAGATTACTATTCTCCTGGATCTTGCCGATCGATTCCGTAGCGAAATACTAGAATCTGACGACAATAAGCGCAAGCTTCCCCTTCTTTCGGGCAAGGCTATTGTTAATCTCTTCATGGAAAACTCGACGCGAACGCGTACAAGTTTCGGCTTGGCGGGTCGTCGGCTCGGAGCGGACGTCGTCGATTTTTCAGCCGCGACAAGCAGCGTCGCCAAGGGTGAAACGGTAGTCGACACCGCCAAAAACATTCAGGCCATGGGAATCGACGCAGTTGTCGTTCGACATAGCTGTCCCGGCGTTCCTAAACTCCTTGCGAATAATCTTAAAGATTGCGCAATTGTCAACGCCGGCGACGGAGCTCATGAACACCCGACTCAAGGTCTTCTTGACGCATTGACGATTCGCCGACATTTCGGTTCGTTCGAAGGTTTGAAAGTGGCGGTCGTCGGAGATATTTCTCATAGTCGCGTGGCGCGTTCTAATATTTTTGCTCTCCGCAAATTAGGAGCGACGCCTGTAGTATGCGGTCCGTCGACGCTGGTCTCTCCGTATTGGAAAGAATACGGGCTTGAAGTGAGCTACTCTCTTGACGACATATTGCCTTACGTCGACGTTTTTAATTTGCTTCGCGTTCAATTTGAGCGTCAAGTCGTTCGTCCTTTCCCCTCAATTCGAGAATACGCGCACCTCTACGCAATGAACAGCGAACGTCTCAAACGCTGCAAAAAAGACGCTCTTATCATCGCCCCCGGCCCAATCAACCGCGGCGTAGAAATCACCTCCGAAGTCGCGGACGGTCGTAGTTCCGCGATCCTCGATCAGGTAACTAACGGAGTAGCCGTTCGCATGGCGGCGCTTTGGGCGACGATCAGTTCCGTGAAAAAAAGCTCGTAGCGACTCCAAGACAAATCGATCGGCTTTTTGTTCCCCCTTACGAACACATCCCGCAAAGCGTCGCAAGACGCGACAAATGGAAGAAACATACGTTATGGCTACCCAATCGCTCTTTATTGAAAACGGACGCGTCGTCGATCCTTCTCAGCAAATAGACAGGATCGCCAACGTCCTTATTGTCGACGATAAAATAGTCGGCGTCGACGTTTCCAAAGACGACGTTCCCGCCGGCGCCCAAAGGATAGACGCCGTCGATAAGATCGTGACTCCCGGTCTTGTCGATATGCACGCGCATTTGCGCGAACCTGGGTATGAGGAAGCCGAAACAGTCGCCACCGGCGCGCGCGCGGCGTTGTGCGGCGGTTTCACTTCCATCGCGTGTCCGCCGAATACGAATCCCCCTATCGACACGCAAGCTCAAGTGGCGCTCATTCGCGAACTTGCGACAAGCGCGCGACAATGCAACGTCTTCCCAATCTGCTGCATCAGTAAAGAACGCAAGGGACAAGAGCTCGCCGAACTGGGGCTGTTGTTCGAAAGCGGCGCGGTAGCGTGTAGCGACGACGGGAATTCCGTTGAAGACTCCGAATTAATGCGACGCGCGCTTGAATATTGCAAGATGTTTAACAAAGCGGTCCTGTGTCATGAAGAGTCCGCCCCGCTGGCAAAAGGGGGAATTATGCACGAAGGATTCGTGTCGAACATCCTCGGACTTCGCGGCATTCCTTCTGAAGCGGAGGACGTCATGGTAACGCGCGACGTGGCTCTTGCGGAGAGCGTCGACGCGCCGTTACACATCATGCACGTCTCTTCCGCAGGCGCAATTGCGGCGATTCGACGCGCTAAAGAACGCAACGTAAAAATAACCGCCGAAGTCACTCCTCACCACATCACGTTGACGGACGAAGAACTTCGTTCCTTTGATTCGAATTTCAAAATGAATCCTCCTCTTCGTAGTCGCGAACACGTCGACGCTTGCGTTAAAGGACTTGTCGACGGCGTAATCGACGCGATTGCGACCGATCACGCGCCACACTCCGCCGAGAAAAAACAACGTGAAATAGATATTGCGCCGTTCGGAATTATCGGTCTGGAATCGGCGCTTCCTCTTGCAATCGAAACGCTTATTGACTCAGGTTTGCTGACGTGGTCGCAACTTGTTGAAAAGATGTCCCTCAACCCGTCAAAGATTTTACGCGTCGCCAAAGGAACGCTTCAAACGGGAGCTGACGCAGACGTCACCGTTATCGATCCTAATCTCGAATGGACGTTCTCTGTCGACCAAATTCATTCGAAGAGTCAAAACACGCCGTACCTCAACCGTAAAATGAAGGGACGCGCGGTTATGTCGATTGTTTCGGGAGAGATTAGATATCGACTCTGAAAAAGCAAAAGCGTCGCTCTTATCGAATGAAGCGCGACGCTCTCTACGATACAAGAAGGCCGAACGTCGCGTTGACGACGTTCGGCCTTCTTCTTTGACGCCAAACCGCCGCTTATATTAAGACGCGGCGGTTCGTTGAAATCTAACTACCACTTAATGCGGAATCCGGCGTTGCCATTAACGTAGGACGTGTATTCGTTAACCTGAACGTCCGCCCCGCCAAAAACGTCGAAGTTCTGGCTCAGGAGCCAATCGCCGCCAAGACCGGCGTAGACCCAATCTCGACCAACGCCGTTGCCGACGATATGGAAGGTGTTGTTAGGCCCGGCGACCATCGTCAAGTCGCCCTCGACGCTGTCGTCAAGGAACTCATGCGTCCAGTTGGCATAGATGTTGAAATCAAACGCCCCGGTGGCAAGCGGGAGCGATTTCAGCCAACGAACTCCAAGAACGCCCTGGAGACTGTTGTATTCAGTATCGGTCGTTCTAAGCGCAAACGCGTTGTACGTTCCGCTTTCGGTAAAGGCGTCCATCCTAAGATGGGTATACTGCAATCCGCCGTAAGGCTGCAACAGCGACGCCGGCATGCAGAAGTTAATTCCGCGTTCCAGGTAGGCGCTTCCGGACCAACCGTCCGTCGAACCGTCGTAATAATTGCGACCAACGGCGAGCGTGCGATCGCTCTCGTAATCGGAAACGCCGAAGGAGCCGGTGGCAAGGGTGTATCCCCAATCGTCGCTCAGACGCAAATACAGTCCGAAAATGTTGTCGTGAACAGCGACGTTACCCATGTATCCGCCGTCGACTTCGGTGTTGCTGTAAGAGTAATAGAAGCCAAACTGATTAGTGGCGGTGCTTCCAATCTCAACGCCAAACATGCCGCCTAACAGGCTGTAGTCAAAGCCGCTCGTTCCATGACGATCGCTAGCTTCGCCGCCCGCGCCAAAAGCGCTGGCCCAACCGGAAAGCCCCGTTTCCTCTTGTCCATAAACCCATTCCTGGCCGCGGATAGCGGAGCAACACGAAGTGAAACCTGTGCAACCGGTGTAAGTCGGGCTGGGCAGCACGGCGCGCGTCAAGGTTTGACGCATCAAATTGCGCGATTGAATTTGCGCGTTCATTGCGGAGAAGCGAAGTTCGCCGGTCATCTGATCCAGGAAGCGAGGATCGCTTTCAACCGCGTTTTCGAGCGAGGCAAACATATCGCTGTAGGCGGCGTCCCACGCGGGCCCGTCTTGCCACTGATCGAGATACTGGGCGACGCTCCGTTGATTGGGCGTGCGCGCGTACTCGGCGAAAGAATTCTTCTTCAGCAACAAGTTGAAGTATCCGTCGGCAAGCTTGCTGGAATCGACGACGAAGCGCATTCCGGCATAGTCGTCATAGATCGTGAAGTTCGACGGATTAGCGGTCATATTGCCGGGATCAACCTCGACGACGGTAAGCGAATCGCCTACGCTAAGATCCGCGCCGTAAGTATCGGTGTCGACGTAAATCGAACCGCCGTTCATATACGCGGTCGCGCCGGGGTCTTCCGCTTGGAAACTCGTGTAATTCGTCTTGTCGACAACGTCGACGTACAGCGAGCCGCCGTTCATCGAGAACACGTCTCCGGAACCGGTAAGCGAGACAGTTCCCGGCGAGCTCAAGTGCAACGAACCGGAATTCAAGCCGACTGATCCGAGCTTATTCGTCCAACCGGTAACGTCGCCGCCGTTGACGAGCAGATTCGCATACGCAAGTTGATCGTTGTAATTGCCCGCGTCGGTTCCCAATTGCAAAACGCCCTGTTTCACATTCGCGTCGGCAAAAGCGCCTCCTCCGTTGAGAATCAAGGAGCCGTTTCCAGTCTTCACAAGAGACCCGGAACCGTCGATAACGCTTCTCAGTTCAACATTGGAATTCGTCGTGTTAAACGTCAGCGTTCCAGGATCCGATCCGACAAAACCAATCGTTTCGTTCATAACGACAGGACCGTTCGAGGCGGTTCCGACAACGGTGATTCCGCCGTCCCCGTCGACGTCAATTTCCGATCCCCAGTAGGAATTTAGAGGATCGCTCGACGAAACGCCGGAATAGTCCATTTTCAACGTACCGCCCTCGGTAAGCGTCAATTTATGACGAACAGACGGGTCGGCGGTATTGTCGCCCAGCAAAGCCAAAGTAGAACCGTCCTTAACCGCCGTCGCGCCGTAATAACCAGTCGCGGCGTTTTCGTTTAGCGCAACCGTTCCTCCGCCGTCAATCGTGAAAACGGAGTCGTCCAGCCAGAAGGGATCGCTCGTCAACGAATTGAGAGTCAGAGTCTTGCCGGGCGCGGCGTTAATCGTCGCGTTGTCGACGAAGTCGAAAGCCCCTAAAACGGTCGACTCAGCGACGTCCAATTGTCCGAAGGAGCCAAAACTCATCGAAGAATTGGCGGAACCTGCGTTTTGAGAAGCCAAAACGACGTTCGCATAGGGATCGGTCGCCGAAATATTGCCGCTCCAATTGGAATTATTGCCGCTAATAACCCAAGGCGTTACCGCGCCCTCGGAATCGACGACGTTTTCCAAAGAAATCGTTCCGGAACCGTTGAGATTCGCGGCAAGTTCGGTCGCGGTGTTCTTGTTCGACAGCACAAGTTCGTCGTTTGCGCCTACGACAATAGCGCCGCCGCGCGTAGCGTCGAAATTATTCAAAACAAGCTTTTCACCGCTCGTCGTCGAGTGTTCAAAAACGCCGTTCGGACCGACGACGACGCCAAAATCATTGCTCGGGTACATTCCAGAATCAAAGTGATTGGCGCCAAGGGACAAAGTTCCTTCGGTAACGTTGACCAAATTGACTTTGGAATCGTTCGTCAGATTGAGCGTCCACTTTCCGGAACCGGTCTTATAGACGTTTGCGCCCGAATCGTCCCCGACGATCTTACCGTTATACGCAAGACTTTCATTGTCAAAACTTACAACAAGATCTTTACTTCCGGAATCGACTGTTCCCGCTCCGCTTGAAGTTAAAGCGCCAACAAACGCGGCGGAATCTTTAACGTTCGCAACGTTCAACACGCCGGTGTTAACGTCGGTTTTCGCAACGCCATACGAGCCGAGAACGTTATACGTAGCCCCCGCGCCAATATCGAGACGGAACCCGCCCGCGCCGGAAACGTTGCCTTCCGCATAAATATTTTGAACTTGATCGGTAGTGTCTTTCAACGTGACAGGATCGACGGTAACCCAGCCGGAATTCGAGATAATGTTATTGGAAAAACGCAATCCGGCGCTGGGATCGTCCGTATCCAAAATGAAGGACAACGTCGTGTCGTCGTTGCTAATAATGTCGGAATTTCCAAGCGAGTTATACCAGTAGCGGCCGCTTCCGTCGGCGACCGAATCAACGTCGATAACCGCGTTGCCGCTTTCGAAGGTTATACTTCCAAACGAATTGCCGCCCGTCTCTACAATGTTGCCGTCTTCGTCCGTAGTAACGCCCGTATTGAGTATATGGATCGATTTCCCGTCTTCCAAACGCAAGACAATATCCCCGTTGGAACCAGGTTTAGCGACAATTCGTCCGGACAATTCCGCGGAGCCGCCGGAAAGAATCAGCGGATTCGAATTTCCGCTCAAAACGATATCGTTAGCTAACTTAATCCCGTCGTCAAATTCGATCGAAGAAGTCTGATCGTTCGGATTGGAACGGGAATACGTTACCGTGCCGTCGCCAAAAGCCCCGTCGTTCTTGACTTGAATCGTACCGCCGTTGAGAACGGTGTTAAAATTCGAACCTCGACTGTCGCCGGCCAGGGCCAACGAACTTGTCCCGTTCTTCACAAGAGTTCCATTGCCTTCGAACTTGCCGGCATAAATACCGTTGTCGCCGTCGCCTGTAATCGTCAACGCGTTGTTGTTAAGGTCAACGGTAGCGCCGTTCGTTCCGTTCAAGTTGCGGACAGTTTGATCGGCGTTCAATTCAACGTCGCCGGATTCTACGTTCAAACTGGAGTAGGAGCTAATCGAGCCGGTTGTGTTAGCGACCAAAGAACCGCCTTTAACCGTCGTGTCGCCTGTATACGAGGAATCTCCCGCGTTCAAAACAAGCGTTCCGGCGCCAGTCTTTACGATCCCGCTTGTATTTAGGTAATTGCCGTTCTCGTCCGGAGCGACGTCTTTTGAACCGGCGTATCCGCCGATACTGTCGGAAACAACGTACTTCCCGCCTTCGGCGACTTGAATCGTGAGATCGTTGAGGAGAAAAACGCCTTTGCCGATCGCTTCGCCATTTTCAGCGGTTCCTCCGCCGCCTTGACCGGCGATTAAAGAACCCCCGTACATTTCGCCAAAGCCTGAATCGCTAACCGCGACGGTAACGTTCGCGGCCGACCCTACAAAGATCGCCGCGCCGAGAGCCGCTCCGCCGCCGCCTACTCCGCCGCCGGGCGTATTCGAAAATTGAGAGCTGACGACTTCGTCGACGTATCCCCCGTCGCCCGCGCCAAAACCGCCTGTTCCGGCAGTAATTGCGCTTGAACCGCCGGCTCCGCCGCCGCCAAAGCCTCCTTCGCCGCCTTGAGCGCCGCCGGCTCCGCCGCCGCCGGCAAAACCGCCGGCGCCGCCGTACGCGGTGGAAGCGCCGCCTCCGCCGCCTGCTAGCGAGTTACCGCCTACTGGCGTGGTCGTTCCCGGAATTGTGTGCGCGTAGGAATTCAAATCGGTAGTTGACGCAACGCCGCCGTCGCCGGCAAGTTTGTCTGGAGAAGAATCGGAACCGTTGACAAAGACGCCGCCGCCAGACGCCGCGCCGGATTCCAGCAATTTGCCGGAACCACCGTCGCCGCCCAAACCGCCGCCGGCTCCGTAGGATTCGGAACCATAAAGAAGGCCGCCGCCGTCGCCGCCTACCGCGACGCTATTCGCAGCGGTAACATCCGTAAGAACAACGTTTCCGCTATAAGCATAAATCGCGGCGCCCGCGCCTAAACCGCCGCCTCCGCCGCTTTTGCCTTCGCCGCCGTCCCCGCCTTTAGCGTAACAATTGGCAAAGGTAACGCCAGAAACGCTTACGGTTATATCCGCGTCCGCGCCGTCGATGTAAAGACCTCGATATTGCCCCGCGCCGTTGATCGCGTATCCGGAGCCTTCGATTGTAAGAGAACCGCTGTCTTTGCCTATGAGCGAGGCGTTTCCAGTAATCGCAGGCAGCTCGCCCTCAAGCGTAATCCCATTTGTAAGAACAATTTTGAAATCGGCGCCGGTATTCCCATTATACTCGGCAATCGCCGCTTTCAAGCCTGCGTAATTCGAAACGTAACGAGTTTCCGTTTCCGCTCCGAAAGCTATTGGCGCGACTCCGAAAAGAGCCAAATAAATGAGCGCGCCTCTCCATTTTTTCGACTTTTTCGTCAGCTTCGTTTGAAAATGCATTGGTTATCCTTCCTTGAAATTTCGCGCCTCAGACGTTTGCGTCGTCGCTTGTGATACGAACAACCCACGTTATCAAGGTCGCGCCAACTCTAAAAACGACGTCTCCATACGTCGTCGCCCCTAAAAACATAGCGTAACGTCTCCTACGTCGCGCTACGTTTTCAACATGCCGACCGTTCCCAATACACTCTTCGTGTGGGCGCACGGCAGGGCGTTGTTGTGTAGTATCGACCGCAAACAATCTAAAAGTTTCTTTTTTTTCTGCTATTTTATATTTTTTAGGTAAAAAAGAACTAATCTAAACAATCGTCAAAGTTGGTTTCCATTTCATCGTCGTTAAATCACAACGCTTGCAGACGTCTCCGAGACAACTCGCGAGACGTCGACGGCAATGTCAAGCGGTAAACAGGCGCCTGTTAATCGACAGAGCGCAACTGACGGCGGCGATGATACAGAAAAAAAAAATATTAGTCAAAGCCTCTTTTACCTCAGACGGAGCGACGAGGTCAGAACAAAGCTGAAGCGTGTGCAGGAATTAAGAAGAACTAGAGAAACTTATTTTATCCAAATTAACTATATCTTTCATCTTACGCAATAGGAATGATCATTAACATAACCTTTAAAAAAATCTTCTAATCCGCCAAAGTTGATAAATTCGTCTTGACTTTCCGCCATAGTATAGACTATTATATCTATTACATTCGTCGTAAGCCTTGCGACTGCTGAAAAAGTGTAAAAACAAAAGGAGTTTGCTGATTGTAATCAAGTTTTTCCATTCAAACTTTTGAAATCAGCAATTTTTTTGTTAAGTTTTTTACTTTTGTCAACGTCAAACAAGCGTACATACTACTGCCGTCTGGAGAATTCGTGTTAATTGCGTTTTCTTTCAAACGGTAGTTTCGTTTCAAAAGGCAAACGATCGTCTGCTTCGCGAACCCCCCTGTCGGGAACCTCCCCCCTGGGAACTTCCGACAGTGCGTTTCAGATTGAATGTAAGTCGTCCGCTTATCCGTCGATAGACGTCAAGAAGTCCCCAAGTAAACGCGTATTATGTCCAAGATTAAGTCAACTCCTCTTTCGTCCGTTCCAACAAAAGCGGCAGAGAAATTTGAAAAGAACTACGAATTACTTTCCACGCGTTATCATGCGGGAAAACGCAGTTCCTCTTTTCCCCATATTGTCGCCGCCCCAATTCACTATGAAAAAGGGTTCGCCTACCCCCTCTTAGTTTGGCTTCACGACGCAGAAAAAACTGAATTAGATATCTTTGACGTTATTCCCAAAATCTCTGCGCGAAATTACGTCGCAGTCGCTCCGCGCGGCGTCGCGCGTCAAAAGAAACGAGTAGTTCGCTCTTTGGTCAACGGGCGATTAATCGATGAAAAGCATTGGTATGAGCCTTGTTACGACTGGTTGGAATCAGAGGAATCCGTCTCCGAGGCCGAAAATCTCGTCTTTGATTCAATCGCCGAAGCCCAAGGCAAATACAACGTTAATATGCGTCGTATTTTTCTTTTAGGCCAAGGATCCGGAGGCGCTATGGCGCTTCGTGTCGCCATGCGTAATCCTCATGAGTTTGCCGGCGTTATCTCTATCGACGGAATTCTTCCTGAAACCGGACATACGCCTCTTCGCAATTGGCGCGCGTTGCGCGATCTCCCTATCCTCGTAACGTCTGGAAATCCCGACGCGGTTTCCGTTCCTCGGTTGAACAAAGAGCAGCTCCGACTCTATCATGCCGCGGGATTGACGGTTCTCGTCCGCCAATATAACGAAGGAAAAGGTAAAAACGCGCGGCAAGACCGTATGGTTTCTATTCTTGCCGACGTCAACCGTTGGATTATGGAACGAGCGACCAACCCGCAAGCTCCTTCGGTGGAAATGCTTTTACAATACGAACAAAAAAGATACTTGTCGAGATAACGATTAAAACAAGACGGGCGTGAAAATCACGCTCGTCTCTTTTCTTACTCTAACAGTCGGCATGGGCCGCCTTCTAGCCGCGATGAACGCTTCGACAGATTACAGTTCGACAAAACCTCCGCGGTTTAATTTCTCTGCGACTCAGAAGCGCCTTGACGCGATAATCCAACGAGCGAACGATCGACTTGAACAACTCGTCTCGGAAGATCGCGTTCGAAGTTTTTGCGAATTCTCTATTGATCCTCGTCCCGGCGAAAACAAACCGGGAAATTCTGGAATTTCCGAACCTCAATCAAACGGACGAGTTTCGTTTCAACTTCGCTTAGGACGAACGAGACTGAGTCTTCGCGATTTGTCCTCACTTGAGCCTGACGCGATTATTCCCTTGCTAGACTCTACCAAAGGACAGGTGCAAATTTGGTCGAACGGTCGTTTCTTCGGTCGCGGCGTTCTTTTGGTAGCGGACGAAAAACTTGCCGTTAAAATAGAATCGATTGAATAGCAAACGTTCTGAACTATCGATATCAAAAAAGACCGACGAAAAATCTTGTCGGTCTTTTTTGATATCGATAGTTCAAACGAGTGGCAAAAACGCAAAACTCAGAAGCAACAAGTTGCGCTCGAGGGCGTTAACTCGGTAATGTAAAGATTCTTAAACCAAACCTGACAGTTGTGATCTTGGAGAAGGATGCGTCCGACGGTAGTCGTGCCGAATTCTTTAACGTCTTTAAATTTACTCTTTTCAACGCCCTCGTTCCACTCTTTGGAAGCGACGTCGACCGACATGACTAACTCGTCGTTCAGATAATGCTCAATATGATTTCCGAGAACGACAATCTTTCCTTTATTAAATTCGCCCATCTTAATTTTGGGAGAACCTTCACGAGGCACGACGACGTCGTACAAAGAACCAGTTTGATAGCGCGGCGGATTCTTTGGATCGTTAATATCGTCGTAAATCTGATACTCGCATCCCATTCCCCATCCGTCTTCGTTCCAGGAACGATACTTAACGCCGCTGTTGCCCTTTTCCGCCAGCTTAAACTCAAATTCCCAAATGAAATTCTCGAATTTTCCCTCAGCATAGAGGTCGCCGGCGTTTTTTTCACGGAAGATACATCCGTCTTCCACTTTCCATCCTTCGCCGGGCGCTTCGCCTTTAACATTGGTCCAACCCGTCAAATCCTCTCCGTTGAATAAAGCGCGACGGACTCCGACATAGCAATTATCCGAGGCGGGGGAAACCGAACATGAACGCCAGGAATCCAAACGCGATAATCTTGGACGGCTGTTGGCGCGAAAAACCTGCGCTTGCGCGGAAGACGCGAACAAAAAAGAGGCGACGGCAACTCCTAACAACAAAAATCGAACGGCAACTTTTCGATTCATTATTTCCTCTTAACACACATGAACACGTATCGTTTATTTGAAGGACGCCAACAGAAACCGACAGCCAAAAGGCATATTGTTGACGCAACATCCTATCGCTATTCTATCGCGCGCTTGTATTGACGTCAACTCATTTTTCTTCCTATTTACCACAATCTTTTCATTTTATCAAAACACAAGTTATTATGATTATAACTATTTTGCTAAGAGAAACGATTATGACTGACGATAAGTAAGACAAGGCGTTTTGTCGGCAATGCGAACTGATCCTGCTCACGAGAATATTATTTCAAGAGTAAAACGCTCTTGCAGTTTTAACCCTACAATTGCTATAATCAAACGCCTGCTATCAGCGTCGGCGCGATAGCGTTGGGCGAATTAAATGAAACGGCGAACCGCCGTCTTCGAAGACTCCGGTTAAAGAAATGAAAGACCAAAAGAAAATCAACGCGCTTTCGCGCTTCTTATCAACGTCGAAACGTCTGTTTCTTTCGGCGTTCTCAAGGCCGATAGCGGGAAGTGTTTGTCTTTTCTTCGCGTTATTTTCTTTATCGTTCTCGCAAGACGTTAATCTTTCCAGTTCGGTTCCTATCGACGAACCGAATTTAGCGACGCGAACCTATTACGACGGCGCGGAAACGTTAGGTCGTGTAGGTCATGTCGCAATATTGCGTCGAGACGTCCAACACCAAATTAAAAAGTTCGCTCACCGGCGTTATTTGGAGTTAATCGAAGATGTTCCTGAAGAAGAACGTGAAAAAGTTCGTAAGGAATACAAAGAAGGTATTCTGAAGCAGTGTCTCAACGACGAGAGACTCTTTTCTCAAATACTCGACTCTTATATAAGAAGCCTTCTGTTTTATAACGACTACGTCGTTAGTCGTCCAAAAGATCAAGTTGAAGAACAAACGCGACAACTTGAAAAAGAATTCGATAAAAAAGTGCTTCCCGAGTTGGAAGAAACGTTTCATTGTAAAAACGTTCGAGAGCTCGAAGAATACTTCGAGAATGAAATACAAAGCGATTTCGCCCAGGAAAAGCGCATTTTTCTGCAACAAACGCTTGGCGATCTTTGGATGAGTTACAACTTGGGCGAAGAAGATTTCGAACCGACGTTGTCTGAACTTAAGCGCTATTACGAAGCCCATCTCGATAAATACGGAGTTGAAGACAAAGCGCGCTGGCAAGCGATGACCGTTTACTACGGGCAAGACCGCTCCTTAGACGACGCCAGGAAAAAGATCGCTCATATGGGCAACGCCGTTCAAGGCGCGCCGACCAAAAACCAGGAAGCGTTATTTGCCGAAGTTTGTCGAATCGATTCCGAAGACTCTTTCGCGGACGACGGCGGTTATCGCGATTGGACGACTCGAGGCGTCTTGGGATCGAAACAAATAGAGGCGGCTATTTTTAATAAAGAACTTCCTGTCGGCGCAATGAGCCGTATCCTGGAAGACGATTCTTCGCTAACGATCGTGCGCGTCGTCGAACGCGAGTTCAAACGAACCAAATCTTTTTCCGAGGTGCAAGACCAGGTTCGCGAAGACTTGATTGAAGCGCGAACAGAGGCGATGAAAAAGAAATATGAAGAAAAATTGAGCGAACGTTTCAAAGTCGAGATATACGCAGTCACTCCGGAAGAACGTGAACGTTGTTTTCGTTCCGCTCAACGGGAGGAAACCTCGGCTACCGGCCGCGCTAACGTCTACTAATGACTCTTAACGATTTTGAAAACGTTTTGCTCGGTTCTTTTCCGCTTGAGCAATGGGCAAAACGTCGCGTCTGTCTTGCGACGTCGGGAGGAGCCGACAGCGTCGCCGCGCTCCGCGCCCTCGCGCGCGTCGCCGAAAGAGCGGGCGTTTCCAACAATCTTTTCGTCGTAACAATCGACCACCGTTCTCGCGGCTCGGAGTCTGACGGCGACGTTCTTTTTGTCCGCGATCTCTCCAATCGACTTCACATAGATTTTTTTGCGCGTCAAATCGATCCAAACGAACTTCAACAAGAATCCAAACGCCAAGGTAGTTGGGAAAGCGCCGCGCGGCTCCTTCGATATCGCCTATTATTTGAAACGGCGCGCCAAAACGGAGCGCGGTTTCTTGTGACGGCGCATCACAACGACGATCAACTGGAAACGTTGTTATTCCGCATTTTTCGCGGTTCGGGACTGGACGGTCTCCGTGGAATAGCGCCATATCGCGTCGTGGACGAATCGCTAACGATCGTTAGACCCCTTCTCAACTTGAATCGCGCGGATATTCTCGATTATCTTGAAAAACTCGGTCAACCCTACCGAACCGATTCCTCAAACGCGTTGCCGACATACGCGCGAAACAGGATAAGAAACGAGCTTATTCCAATCCTTGAAACGCTTTTCCCTGGCAAATGGCAAAATTCCCTGCTCCGACTTGCTCAACTTGCAAACGAGACGGAAAGCTATTTTGACAAACGAGTTGAAGAACTAGCGCAAGAAGTAAATCTCGCGCGAAAGAGGGAAAACGCGTATGTTGAGACGCTAAACAAACTTCACGCGGAACCTGTCCAAAACGAAAACAAGTCGGACGACTACGTCGACCTGCCTCGCGCTCAACTCCAAAATGTTCCTGAAGAAATTGTCGTTCGGCTATTAAGAAAAATCTGGAAGGAAAGAGGCTGGGCGTTGGGAGAGATGGGAATCGAAGAGTGGCGCCGCCTGACTCAAGCGGCGACGTCAGGAACTCCTACCTGCCAACTCCCGGACGCGATTTTCGTTTCGTTCCCGAACGAGTCTACCGTAAGACTCGAACGAAAACGAAAAGAACGACCGTAATTGTCTAGAGAAAAAAACCGCCAGTTACGTTTAAAACGCTGCCGGACGTTGTTGAAGAATCGTCCGACATGAAATAAATCAACGCCTCGTTATACTCGTCAGGCTCCAAAATACGCCCCATTGGCGACAATTCGGCGGCTCGACGACGCAACGCCTCCTCAGACTCTCCCAACGATTCTTTAAGCGCGATCTCTCCTTCTGTAGCGGTCCATCCAAGCGTCAAGTAGTTGCAGCGAATCCGTTCGCTTGCGTAATTATGAGCGACGTGCTGCGACAACGTGTAAAGAACGCCCTTGGAACACGCGTAAACGGCGCGGTCTTTAAGCCCCGCCCACGCGTGTGGAGAACCTGTCAACACAATCGAACCCCCGCCAACTTTTCGCATGTGCCTGATCGCTTCCTGACAGCAGAAGAAGCACGCGCGAAAATTCACGTTCATGATTCGATTAAACGTTTCGACGTCGCAAGAATCCAACGAAGCGATCGACGTTATTCCCGCATAGTTAAAGAAACCGTCGATTCTGCCAAACCGAGACGCGCCTTGATCGAACAACTTGCGACAATCGTCGACATTCTCCAATTCCGTATGGACAAAAAGAGCGTCCGAACCAAACTCGCGTATGCGTTCGATTGACTCCGCCGCGCTACGCTCGTCCCGGCCGCCAATGACGACGCGGGCGCCTTCCCGCGCGAACGCCTCAACGGCCAAACGTCCCACGCCTTTGGTCCCTCCGGACACGACGATTGTCTTACCGACAAGTCTCTCTTTACTCATCGCTCCGCCTGCCTGCGACTCAATCGACAACGTCGCCGATAATCATAATAGGGCCAAACCAAACGTTATGCCCCTGGTACTTCGGTTCCGCCAACTCTTTTTCGGGATCTTGCAATCTAAAAGCGACAGGTTGCCGATCAGGCTGTTCTGCGTCGATTTCTACGGTAACCTCATGTTCGACGTTTGGATCAAGTCCGACGCCAAGAACAAGCGTCGCAAGACGATGATACGTGCAATAACTGTCAAAACGAGCGATAGGGCCTCTCTTTTGACCGTCCAACGTAACCCAAACCTGACCGCCGTTAGGACCGAGAACGTCGTAAATTGCGACATGAGATCCCTTAAATTTAAACGTCAACTTCGATCCCGGCGCGTCTGACTCGTAAACGACGTCGCCTAA
The DNA here is from genome assembly GCA_017550965.1 of Thermoguttaceae bacterium. Lineage (GTDB taxonomy): Bacteria > Planctomycetota > Planctomycetia > Pirellulales > Thermoguttaceae > RUG369. The sequence goes on along the minus strand of JAFZNK010000086.1, from coordinate 11,640 downwards.
ACGGCTTTTTATCCACGACAGCGGAGAATCGGCGGGAAGAGGCGACCAATTCCCTGAAAGCTGAGATTCTTTGATAGGCGTTAATTTTGCGTTCTCATAATTGTCGGCGACGAAGGTCTTCTCCAGCTTCGCTTGACGCGTTTCAGGAGCCGGATATGGAGAATCGGCGTTTTTCACTCGCATCGACCGGAAAGCGGAACACACGACGTCTGTGTAAATTTCATGTCCTTCTTTTAACGGATGAACGCCGTCCGTCGAAAACAACAGTTTCCCTTCTTCCGCGACGTCAGCCTTATATGTCAATTTGTCTTTCTCATGTAGTTGAACGACCGGAATATTGAAATCCAAGGACGGAATCCCATAGAAATCGGCAATTTGTTCCATCGCAGAAACAGAGCGCGGACACTTCCCCGACAAATAGGCGTTTTCATGACCGACGCAAAACGTGTACACAAAAACGATATCTGTTTCAATATCATGACGCCAAATTTGTCGAACGATCCCCTCCATCTGCCGCCAGATTCGTTCTGGTTGAGTTCCGCCGTCATTAACGCAGAATTCGACAAACACAAGATCGGGCTTATGTCGAAGAACGTCGAATTCTTGCCGATAAACGCCCAAATCGCTACCCGTTCCGCCAATAGCCGCGTTAATTTCGGTAAATTTCGAATCAGAATATTGTTCGTTGAATTTCGCAAGAGTTTGAACGCGCCAACCGTCGGCGGCGGTAATCGAACCGCCCAAATAAGCGATTTTTAAATCTTCTTTATTGGCGACTTTAGCGAGAAAGTGCGGAATACCGTCTCGATAACGTTCCATTTGCGGAACGGCCTCTTTAAACTCTCGCGGTTCGTCAGACGAACATACGTTAAAAGCGCCAATTAACAACGCTATGCATAGCGACAAGAAAGACAACGACGACACTTTCGTAATACTCATAACGCGCCCTCAAATTATCGTTGGTATAGTCCGTTAGACTCAATAAAATCGACGACGGCGTCCGGCGTCAAAAACCGTACGCTCTGTTTGGACGCGACGCGCGCCCGAATAGCCGAGGAAGAAACCTCAATAAGAGGCATGGAAACCGTCTGTTCACGAAACGCCCGCAGACGTTCTTCTGAAACGAAGGAGCGCGCCGCGTCAAAATCCGGCTCAGGATAGCCGGCGCGACACGCCACAATAATCGACGCCAACTCGCAAATAACGTCTGGATCACGCCAATTCGGAAGGTCGTTAAACGTTTCAGAACTCAATATTAAGAACAAATCGTCCTGCGGATAAACCTCGCGATAATGACGCAACGTGTCGACGGTGAAACTTACCCGAGGAGAATCGACTTCAAAACGACTAATTCCAAATTCAGGATAGGACGCCACTGCGGCGGAAAGCATCGCAATGCGAGTCTCTCCGCTCGTTCTCAAATCCTTCAAGTGCGGGGGAACGCCAAGCGGCACAAAATCGACGCGATCTAAATTTTGCTCGCTTCGCGCAGTCTCCGCCAGGAGTAAATGACCGATATGCACAGGATCAAAACTTCCGCCGTAAACGCCTATTCTCATCTCCACGAATCCTTACGAAGAACCTTCGTATTACGTTTAGAAAGAACAATGCGCCGGGATGAAACAACTATCGATCCCGACGTAACCGCGTTCTATCGTCTAACCGTTCAGTCGGGAATCCAAAGTTTGGAACCGCCTTCCTGCGAGCTCGAATTGTCGTCGCCGCCGGGAGTCCAAAGTCCGCTGGGTTTTTCTTCACGCGGAGCGGCTTGGCCACCGACGGAAAAGTCGACGACAGACTGCCCCGTAGGAGCGGCGGGGGAGGCCGGCGCGGATTGACCGGCGCGAAGTCGATACGCCTCGGCGGCTCGCGCCTGCATCTGCGCGGAAGCGTTAAGTTGCGCAAAAAACTGTTGAAGCGTTTGAATCGCTTCCTGATCGTCCTTATGCTCCGCAAAGACGTGTTGAGCTAGGGACCGAACTTTGTCGAATTCCTGACGTCGAAAACGCGTCATGATTTCAAGGACGTTCCATTGACTGTCCGACTGTCCGACTTCGTTAGCATATTTGCCCGCTTCGAGGATTAGTTGCAACGCTTCGTCCGTATTCCTGGCGACGAGAGCCGCGTCGACGGAAATAGAATAAGCGATCGCTCGATCTTCGTACTGCGTTTCCTCAACGGGACGAGCCAAGAACTCCTTAGCGAACTTTTCTTTAACGTCGCGAGGCGCCACTAAATTCGCAATTTGTAAAAGTTCGGCAAGAACCGGCGTTTTACAATTTTCAATCTGCAACCTGTTCCAACGCCAAAGCGGCACTTGTCTGAAAAATTCAACAGCTTTTTCAGTCGACTCAAACGTCTCGGGCGGAGCGATTGGCTCGGGAGCGGAAAGACCCGCTTTCTCACGAAGAATCGCCGCGATCCTCTCGCGATAGAGCGGATTGAACGTGTCGGCCACGACGCGCGTTAACGCTTCGACCCGACGATCTCCGTTTTTCTCGGCAAGAACCTCTTTTGGAGACTTGCCGTCGAGCGAGGCGTATCGATGTTCAAACCATTTCGAACCGAATTCTCTAAATCCTTCTTCGAAAATCTTCTCGATTGTCTCTTCCGTCAATTTCGACGAATCTTTGAACTGCATGCGAGGCGTCGACGCGTTCGTCGTCCACAGAATTGGCTGGTCCTTTTGTTCTTCAGACGATTCCAACGGCGGAATCTGACCGAGAGTCGATTCCAAGACGCTCTCGATCGTCGCCAATTCTTCCGGGAAAAGGTAGAATTCGGCGCGGGCTGCTCGCGTCGTCTGTTTGCCATAAACGAACAAATATCCGCACTGAAGCGACGCCTCCGAAAACGAAATGTTTTCTGTCTTTTCCGTCAGTTCTTTATCCAGGACGTGAAATCCCATTTTCGGCGGGATATCCTCGCGAACGAGCGACTGGAGACGAGAGTCCGCGACCAATCGTTTGGAAGACAGGAACTTTTCGTAAGCGGAATCAAAATCCTCCAGAGTGTAGACGCGCTTTTGCAAGTAGGAGACGTCGTCCCAAGTGGGCGACGTCAGAAGGAGCAGTAACTGTTCGACGTCGACGGCTGACTCGCGATCGACGCCGTCGGACGCCAGGTAACGATCAAAATAGGCTCGTCCTTTTTCTTCGTTTGCAAACCAGTACTCTACGACGGCAAGACTGCGGAAAAGATTCGGCCATTGATCCCCATATGCAAGCAACGATTCAAGAATAGAACGCCCGCGTTTCCATTGTCCTCTCGACAAACACTCGACGGCTTCTCCATATTCAGTCTTTTTCGGAAAAGTTTCCGGAGCCTGAAGATCAAACGCGATCTCTTTCAGCATGAGAGGAACCGACTCGGAACCAAGACATCGGTATAAAAAAGCGTTCGACGCTTGATCCTGAGGAGCAAAAGCCTGGAGTTGTTTCGCAATAGCAATCGCCTGAAAAATGCGATCGCTTTCATAGAACGCCATGCCGACCGTCAACATCGCTTGAACGATCGCTACGGGGAACTGGTCTCCTTCGACCGCTTCCAGCGCGTCGACCAACGCGGAAACCGCCTCTTGCGGCTTGTCAATAAGCGCCGAAGTCGTCGCAAGTTCCGTAAGAGCCACTACGTTCTTCGGCTCGCGCGCGACAAATCCCTTCGCCGTTTCATACGCGTCTTCCCAAAGCCCGATCATTCTTTGAAACAAGCACTTGGCTTCCGTCAAGCAGGCGCAGTCAGGACGTTGTTTTTCTAAGGACTCGACAAAAGCAAGGCCTGCGGAAAATTGCTCGCCCTCGATCATTTTGTCGATTTGTTCCAAATCTTTTACGTGATCCGGACAACAAAAGCGAATTTTTTTACCCCGACCGCCGGGACAAAGCGAATAAGAGTCAACCGCCATCGCGTATTTCTCTCCAAAAAACAATGCTCCTCACTAGTCGTGAAACAAACAAGTCAAGATTCGTGAGTTAGTTATGAATATAGGCGTACAAAAGCGCAAAATGCGCGCTATTTTGCGGTTCGTTCCGTCGCCGGACCGCGTTCATTCATTCTATACGAAATCAAACAGAGTTTCGAGGGGGAGCGAAAAAAAACGTGAACTAATTTTCTATCAGGAGCGACGATCGCGTCGTCCAACGGAAGATTCAAAAATTGTTAAAACGACCTTAGCAGACGACGTCGTGAATGAAACAGGCTGAACGAAACTAAAACGCCCGGCGTGACGATTAGGAGAGAATCGACACGCCGGGCGTTTGTCGCCTCGTAAAAAACCGTAATATTACAGTCCGACAGCCTCGTCGGAATCCAAAGCGTCAAGGGCGGTTTCGGACTCGTGTTTCGCTTTCGCTTTCTTTTGAGAAGCCCGGTCGGTCGAAAGGACCTGACGAAGCAACGCGGAAACGTCTTCAAATTGAACTTCGCTCGGGGAGCCGTTCGCAAATTGCATAATCGACTTCTGAGAACGATCAGAAAGAGAAAGCAACATGGAACAGACGGTTCCAAAACCGGGCTCCTGAACGACGACTCCATGCCGTCCCGTCGAATCGGACGTGCGCGAAAAAGCGGCGCTCGTCGCCGCCAAAAAGGCCACGGAAGAATCAAGACGATACAGCGTCAATAGTCTGCGAACGTACTCCTGACGCTCGTCGTCGCGATCGTCCATATGATTGCCCGTTAAAATATGCAAACCGGGCTTCAGCGCTTCAACGCCTATTTCATTTCCGCCGTAAACGACTCCGCCGCTCATTCGATCGACGCAGAGATAGTTCACGCCCTCGTAAGAACCCGTCGACAATTCGCGTTCAGCGCGTTCGATAGCCTCTTCGGCGGTGTGGCACGCCAAAAGTTCCTTGCAGAGGAGCCCCCGAGAACGAGGATCAAACGGCGTTCGTCTCTTGGGCGCATTAATGGCGGCGACAAACATACCGTGTTGATTGACGCCGGCCCACGTGCCGCCAGTCTTCTGATCGAGTCCGCATACGACGCGCGGCCTGCCCGACTGAATTCGAGGAGGCAAAAATTGACGCCCTGTCTGTTCCTCACGATTAAAGGCGACTAAAATAGGCGCGTCTTCAAGCGTACGATATTGTATTGCTAAAATTCCCATGGGAGGTCTCTCTGCGACTGCGTAAGATACCCAAAAATGCAGAAGCGCGCCGAACACGTTGATACTTCCCGCTCTGCGCGGTCGAAACGACGCGATTCCGGGAGGGAAAAATATTTCACCGCCCCCCCTTGTCGTTAATGATGATTGTATTTACGCAAAATAAACCCCACTTTAGAGGGAACCCCTTGTTTTTTTAAAAAAATAACAATCAAAAGTTCCCAACGCGTAGCCATAAACCGTTGAAAGCACAAAAAACGAAGCGCACGTTGAACAGAGGTAACTCTTTAGACGTCAAAAACTAAACCTGTCTTCATGCGCCCCCTTGAAACAAACGAGCGGAGCTTTGAGAACGTTTCAACCGACGCTCTTGAAATCAAGGGAGGAGCGCGCTTAAAAATTTTCTTCGGCAAAGTCCGAAAAATTAGCGCTATTGTTATTTCTAGTCTATTTTTCAAAGAAATTGAGGAGAAATACGAGCAATTTTAACGAACAACTTGACTTCTCGTAAAAGGTAGGTTTAAATTAGTAGTAGGAATCGTTGCGCGCTTAAATTGCGGGCGGGAAACACGCGAAAGTTTGTCCGTGAGAGCCGTCCTTGTTTTTAGCGCGATCCAGTTAGAAATGAACCAATCGCGCAGCAGATCGTCAAGATCCGCTGATATAGTTTCCGACCCCCGGAGAATTCAACTATGTTGAAACGTTTGCTTTCTCGCCAACGTCTTATGTTCGGCGCGCAAATTTTGACTGGCGTTATAGCCGCCGCATTGCCCTTTGATTTCGCGTTCGCTCAATCTCCGGCGGCAAGAAGCGTTTATAACACGGCGACCTCCGTCGGCAGTCTCGGCGGGGGTTCCGGTTACGGCATGCAGCCTCAATCGGCGCAAGGAATCAACGCTTTTGGAGCGGGTTCGGCGGGAACGACAATGGGGCCTGGCATGGGTTCTATGGGACCGATGGGATCGATGGGTTCAGGCGTCGACGCGCAAGGCATGACGGCTCAGGCCGCTCCCGAGTGGAGTTCGATCGAAGTCGATTCTCCCGAGTACGTCTATCGCGGTCATACCGAAAAACAGCCGATTACGTCCCTTGAATTTTATTCGTTCGCCGACGGATCCGACGGTTACGCCGTTTTGAGCGCAAGCGCCGATAAGACGGCCAAGCTTTGGATGTTTGAAGGCAAATACGATCAGGAAACGACCGAATGGTTTGTTACGAACGCTCGGCTTCGTAAGACCTACAAAGACGTTCACAAACAAGGGTTGACTTCCGCTGTCTTCTCCCCCGACTACAAATACGTTCTGACTTGCAGTTACGACGGAATCGGTCGTCTTTGGAACGTCAATAATCAGGAAAACATCCGCGCTTATCTTGGCTCCAAAGACCGTCTGTGGTCGATTGCCGTCGCAGATTCCGGCGCGTACGTAGCCGCCGCTTGCAACGACGGTCGCATCTATTTCTGGGAATCGTTGACCGTTAAGAAACTTGGTTCCCTGCCCAATCGTGAAGACGCTTCCAAACTTGGCGAAGGTTTTGAAGACGTAGGGCATGAAGGGCCCGTGTTTGACGTCGCGTTTTCCCCCGACAGCAATTTCGTAGCGACCGCAGGCGCGGACGGGACCGTTCGCATTTGGAACCTCGGACTTCAACGCCAGGTCGGCGTCATTAAAGCGTCGGAAGACAAAGTCTACTCCGTCAGGTTCTCCGCTGACGGAACCTATCTTATCACCGCAAGTCGCGACAAAACCGCGCGTGTTTTTAACGCGACGACGCGTGAAGAAGTCTGTCGGTTTATCGGTCATACCGGAGCCGTTCGCAGAGCGATTTTCGCCGGTTCTTATGTGTGTACCTGTAGCGACGACGGCACGGCGCGTTTGTGGAGCATGGCTTCAAAATCAAACGACGCCAACAATAATAATCGCGGCATGGGGAGCATGACGTCCGAACCGATGGGCGGTTCGGCAATGATGGGCGTTCAGACCACGCCGCCAATGGGCGTCTCCATGGGAGGCGTTTCAATGAGCGGTTCGTTGGGCGGCGCGTCTCCTGACGGATCTGAAGGAAAGAACGGAACTCAAAAGGCCGTCGGCAAGCCGACTCGCAAGCCCGGCAAACCAAAGGGAACGGAACTCGCTTGTTTCAACGTCGAAAGCCCGGTTTTCTCCGTCGCCGTTTCTGAGGACCTTGTCTACCTCGTTACCGGTAGCGCCGACGGAGCCGCGCGCGTCTGGCGCGTTCCCGGAAACGGCCGCTATTACGGCGATTCCGGCTCCGGCAACAACGGCGGCTATGGAAACGGCGGCAACATGGGAACGACCGGTTTCGGAGCCGATCCGATGGGAAATCCGGAAATGACCATGCCTCTTGGCGACGTTACCGGCGTCAAGTGAGCGTTTCTATTATTGATTTAGCGTAAATAGTTATGAAGCCGACGTCGCAGTTCCGACGTCGGCTTTTTTCAATAAACGTCAGCCCCTTCAAAACGAAGGAAACGGAAATGAGTGCAAAACAATCTTTAACGGACGCATATCAACTTAACGACGGAAGAACGATCCCCTGCGTTGGATACGGCACCTGGCAAACTCCCGACGGCGAGGTTGCAAAGAATTCGGTCAAAACCGCTTTGGAAGTCGGTTATCGTCATATTGACACGGCGTTTGCTTACTATAACGAAGTAGGAGTCGGTCAAGGAATCATAGAATCTGGAATCAAACGCGAAGATATTTTTATCACCACCAAACTTTGGAACACCGATCGCGGATACGAGACGGCGCTTAAATCGGCGCAACTCTCTTTAAAGAATCTGGGAGTCGAATACATCGACCTTTATTTGATTCACTGGCCTGCTAACGATATTGTTTACGACGATCCTAAAGCGGTTAACGCCGCGACATGGCGCGCTTTTGAAAAACTACAAAAAGACGGGCTCGTTCGTTCAATCGGCGTAAGCAATTTTCTGGCACAGCATTTACAGCAGATTTTCGACGTCTGCGAAGTCAAACCTGCCGTCGATCAAATCGAATGTCATCCGGGCTACCCTCAATTTGAAACGGTTGAATTCTGCCGTCAAAACGATATTATCGTCGAGGCGTGGAGCCCGCTGGGTTGCGGACGCGTTTTAACAGACGAACGCATGAAAGCGATTGCCGATCGCTACGGCAAATCGGTCGCTCAGCTCAGTCTTCGTTGGGAACTCCAGCACGGAATCCTTCCCTTGCCGAAATCGACGCACGCCGATCGAATTAAATCGAACGCGGAAATATTCGATTTCAGTATTTCCGACGAGGACATGAAAACAATCGACGACATGCCGGAATTCGGGTATTCCACATTTTCGCCGCTCACCTTAACCTTCTGATTTCGACCGCGCAAACAGGGAGTTTGAAGCTGGGTTATTTGGAAAAAAAATTAAAAAGACTCTTGTCAAAAGGATTTCTTGTGGTTTAATTAACCTTGTTTTGAGAGGGAATTAAGGCGATTCCCTCTTTGATAAGCGCCCATAGCTCAATTGGATAGAGCATCGGTCTACGGAACCGAAGGTTATCCGTTCGAATCGGATTGGGCGTATTTTAATCGCCTTGTCGCGCCCATAGCTCAATTGGATAGAGCATCGGTCTACGGAACCGAAGGTTATCCGTTCGAATCGGATTGGGCGTACTGAAAAGCCGGATTTGTTCCGGCTTTTTCTGTTTCCGGCGTCCTTCTGTTTCTATATTCGATTGAATAAACGCGCCGGGAAGCTATTTAGTTCAAGCCTTACCTTTGATTTCTGGTATTTTCCTCTTTTCTCAGTAACAATCTTGATTTTTTCTCCCAAAAAAAGACAATCATACCAAACGTTCCTGTCAAAAGTCTATTTAAAAGGACGCAAATATGAAAAGAATCAGAATTATCGCAATCTTTGCGTTGGCGACGTTTCTCGCCTTCGTCGCACAGGCCCCGGCTCAAACGATTCAAACGACCTCTCCTAACGGCAAAACGATCGTAACGTTAAATGTCGGCGACGCGACGACTTATTCTGCGACATTTGACGAAACGACGGTTCTCGTTCCGTCCAAACTCGGTATGACGTTTGAAAACGCCGAACCGCTTGGAGCAATGAAAATCGTCGATTCTCAAACAAAAACGATTAACGAGCAATGGAAACAGCCGCTGGGTAAACAAGCCGAGTACGTCGACTGCTGTTCGGAAACGACGGTTCGACTGCAAGAGACGGGGCCCCTCGCTCGAAAGTTGACGCTCGTTATTCGAGCCTATGACGACGGTTTTGCGTTTCGTTACATTGTGCCCGCCGATTCCGGTTTCGCCAACGAACACGGCGTGTTTTGTATTGAGTCGGAAGAAACTGAATTCGCGTTCGACGCCGACTACGACGCATGGGCGACGTTCTATAAAAAGTACAACACGTCGCAAGAAGAAGAATTTCCCAAAACGAAACTCAGCGCGATCGCTCCCGACGCTTTTGTCGGCATGCCTCTCGTCGTCAAGGGAAACGGTTTTTACGCCGCATTGACAGAATCGGATCTTTTGAATTGGTCTGGAGCTCAATTTGCGGGTTCCTCCGACGGCGCGCCAACCGTAAAAATTCGTCTCACGCCTCGCAAAGACGAGCGCGGTTGCGTCGTTCGTCAAAGCGAAGCCAAGTCGCCATGGCGCGTCGTTCTCCTTGGGAAAAATCCCGTTGATCTCGTCAACAACTCAGGAATCGTTTTGAATACGGCGACTCCTTGCGCAATCGACGCGTCATGGGTTACGCCGGGCAACAGTTCCTGGAACTGGTGGGCGCCCCAGGACGGATATCCAACCGATAAAGTAATGAGGGGCCTGGTCGATCTTGCCGCCGATATGGGCTGGGAATATACGCTTGTCGACGCGGGCTGGCAGGACAAAAATAAAGAAGGCGTAGCCTATACCAAAGATCTTAATATTCCGGACCTTGTTAAATACGCCGCCGAAAAAAACGTCCGTATTTTGCTTTGGTTCCATTACACGAGCCTGGTCGAAACCGGCGAACGCGAAGCGCTCAAACAGGTCGCCGACTGGGGAGTCGCCGGCGTGAAGATCGATTTCATGGATTCGCATACGCAAGAGACGGTTCAATGGCTTGAAGAAACATGTAAAATCGCGGCGGAATACAAACTGCTCGTCGATTATCATGGAATGTACAAGCCGACCGGCATGGAACGAACGTACCCCAATCAAATTACTCGCGAAGGCGTTCGAGGAAACGAATACAACCGCTGGTCGAAGAACTCCGCTACTCATACGGCGACTCTTCCCTTCACGCGCTGTATGTTGGGTCCCGCGGACTACACGCCCGGCGGATTCCTTAATGAACACGCAGAGACGTTCAAATCGCTCAACGCCTACAAAGACAAATCGGTCGATTGCCACGTTGTTGGAACGCGCGCTCACGAACTCGCGCTTTGCATGATCTACGACTCTCCGTTGCGCTGTCTTGCCGATTTGCCGCGCAACTATAAGAATCAACCTGGATTGGAATATCTCCGCGACCTTCCTCCCGTCTGGGACGAAACGATCGCGCTCGACGGACAAATAGGCAAATTCTACGTCGTGGCGCGTCGATCAGGAGAGAATTGGCGCGTTTCCGGCATAACCGACGAAGAAGCGCGTTCTTTCTCGATATCGCTTGATTTCCTTAGCGACGGCGATTATGAAGGCGTCGTTTACGCCGACTCTCCGGAATCGGATAAAGACGCGACGCAAATCTCCATATCGACCCAAACCTTCCATAAAGGGGACGTCTTGAATATCGAAGCCGTTCGCGAGGGCGGTTGGAACGTCGTATTAAAGAAAAAGTAAGTATTAGCCAACGTCGAGTTTTAGAGAAAAGCTGGACTTGACGTTGGCGGTTGAGTATAATTTAAGAGTCTTCAAAGACGATTTGCGTCGTTTTCACAAATCGTTTCGCATTTTTCAAATTAACTTCAAAGAGTGTCGACATGGCAAGACCATTAAGTAAAATTGCGCCCGACTGGTGGGACTACACGACCCTTGATCCTGAAATTCTCGCCGACGCCGCGAAATTAACCGAAGAAAGTTTGTTCAACTTATCTCGTCCCGGTTTTCAGGTTCATTATTACGAAACGTTGGAAGAATTCTATTGCGCCGAAGCGCTCGAGTACGTCGACGCGTGGAAACAGGCGACCGCCGACAATCCAGTCGGATTGTGCGGACCGATTGGTCCGACGGAACAGCTCCCGCTTGTCGCCAGAATCGTCAACGCGTTGGAAATCAATTTGAAACACGCGCACTTTTGGGGCATGGACGAATGGGTGGAAAACGGCGAGCCCGTAAGCATGGATCACCCCCTTTCGTTCGCTCGCGCCGACTTTGGAATGTGTTTCGACCGCATCGACAAGAACTTGCAAATGCCCCTCGAAAACATTCATTTTCCGTCCGGCGACCTCGCCGCGTACTCCGCAACCTACGATCAGATCCGTTGCGCGACGATGCAGGGCGGTCAAGGAGACACAAAACACTGGGCGTTCAACGACCCCGTCAGAAGAGTC
>JAFZNK010000085.1 GCA_017550965.1 Thermoguttaceae bacterium | reverse complement strand
ATACATCCCAGGGATTCCCAACATGAACGCCAGACCCATTCTGACGTTGCGCATCCCGCCTTCGATTTCGAAATATTCGACTGAGGCTGAAGTGATATTATCGATCGCGTCGCTAAAATCCTTCATGTCAAAATTGTCAAGATTGATTCGCGCGACGCCAATTGTTCCCTCTCGAACAAGAGGCGCGTACTCCTGCCCACGCGACGACGCTACGAATAGCGTCAAAAAGGTTAATATGATTAACGTTACTGTTGTTCTCTTCATAAGACGTCTCTTTCTCTTTTATCGTAACGCGCTCTTCATCATGTCTCCGCCCGCTTTGCTCACGCCTGCCTTTAAATCTTCAAACGATATTGATTTCGGCAAGTCCACGACGCCTCCGTCCGCCATAACGGCTTTATAGCCGTCTCGATCCGCCGGGCAGTTCTGAAGCTGGTCGTAGAATTCCTCTAGCGTTATGCAACCTGGAGTCGCCTTTGGGTCCGCTAGTTCGACGAACATAATCGTATTCGACGTTCCATCCGCAATCTGTAAACTTTTAGTCCTTTGACCAGGCGTTGGAACAAAGATTCCGGATTCGTCGACAAGCGCCGCGCATCCGTAAACATGGACGTTCGGGAAATTGCCAACTAAGTACTTGCCAAGCGTTCCTGTTTCCCACCAATTCTTACCGTCTTCATCGTAAGCCGCCGGCAATTCCTGATTGACGTCGAAATAATTCAAGCTCGCAATCGCCAACGCTCGCAGTTTCATACTCGTTTCGTCGCGGTCGCTTCGCGGCGTCGCTTTCGACTCCGTCTTCTCTTCGTCAATCCTTCCAAAGTCGTCCCCGGCTTTCGAGACAAGCTTTTTCAGCTGATCGAGCGTCGTCGCCTTATCAAGAAGCGTAACGCGACCGCTTCCCATCGCGACGTAGTATCCTTTGCGCTCGGCAGGGCAATTCTGAAGCTGCTCGTAAAACTCCTCGACGGCAATCACGCCTCGTTTATCCGATGGATCCGCCAATTCGACCAGCATGATCGTATTGTCAAGGCCGTCGGTCACGGCGTCGAGTCTCGTTTTGGCGTCTACCGACGACGGAAAGACGCCGTCGGCGGCGATAATCGTCGCACATCCGTCCACTTTAACATATTCTTCTATAAAAGGTTTGAGCGACTCGGCGGCCAGCCACGTCGTTCCTTCCTTAGGATAAGCGGCTGGTAAATAGCCGTCATTTCGCGCGGCATACATATGACACGCCTGCGCAAGGAAATGTAATTTCCTAAGGACGTACCCTAAACGTATTGTTCCTTTCGATTGTTGGTCGACAGGTTGGGCCTGTTGCCGCTGATCGCGATTGTAAACGTCCTCGCCCCCGTTTCTCGTCGTCCACGCCTTAAGTTCTTCCAATGAGATCGACGTGGGTACCGAACGAACGCTACCGTCGCCAAAGGCAACGAGATAACTCTTTCGTGATTTCGGACTCTGTTGAAGTTGTTCGTAAAACTCGTCGACGGTTATGACCCCGCGCGTATCCTTCGGATCCGCTAATTCGACCAGCATAATCGTGTT
>JAFZNK010000002.1 GCA_017550965.1 Thermoguttaceae bacterium | reverse complement strand
CGACTCGCTCGTGAACGACCAAAGCGCGTAATCGTCGCTTGTTTCAACGGGGTCGTCCAATTCGTTTAAAAACGCGAGCGCCGCGTCAAGGGCTTCGTCCGACTCAAACGCTTCCAACGCGTCGATCGCCGCTTGAGACGCAAGATTGTCTTCTTCGCGAAGCCGGGCGACGTCAAGCGCGTTTTGAGTTTCGTCAAGTCCCCAACGCGCCAGACCCGCCGCGACGGCAACCTCGGACGCGGCGTCGTAACCGCGCGCGCGACGATATTCTTTCGCCGAGGCGAATAGACGCGTTTGATTTTCAGATTGATCGAGATTTTTAAAAGAAACGCCTTCGACGACCGTTTCGTCGTCGGACGTCGAATAGCGCGAACAGGCGCGACGAGCCGATTCCAACGACAGTCGCGCGTTCCAATAGCCGAGATCGAGAACGAACGCGACGGCAAGCAGCGATAACGACGCCGAAAAACAGGTAAAAAGAGCCCTTGCGCGATATCGCGTTTTCAGGCGCGAAACCTTTTGCTGAACGACGTTACGACGGCGCATTCGATCGACTCTGTCTATTCCTGACGAAAAAAAACGGCGTGCTACTGGAAATCAGAAGCGTAAGCCAGTATAATACGCGTGAGCGCGATCGACAAGGGGGAGCTTTCCTCGACGTTCGCGCGTAATATCGTTGTTTATCGGCGCTTATCCCATGTCGACCTTCCAAAAAGGAATCGTTTATGCAACTTCAAACCTTGATTGAATTTCTCGAACAGATTTTTCCGCTTGAACTCGCCGAGGACTGGGACAACGTCGGGCTGCTCCTTGGAGATCGCAACAGCGAAATCAAGTCGGTGTTGACGTGCCTTACCGTCGATCAGTCTGTTGTCGACGAAGCGATCAAATTTGGCGTCGACTGCATAGTGTCGCACCATCCTTTTCCGTTCCACGCCGCGAAAAAATGGACCGCCGACACGACCGACGGCGAGCTTCTGCTCCGTCTGGTCGGCGCGAAAATCGCCGTCTATAGTCCGCATACCGCGCACGATTCCGCGTTTTTCGGAATCAATCGTCAACTTGCCGAGGGACTTGAACTCAAGGGCGTCAAGACGCTCTACCCCGGCAAAGTCGACGCGACAAACGAGATGCTCGAAGGGCTCGACAAATCGGACGTTCAAAACGCCGCGAAGGAGCTGGCCGCCGCCGCGAAGAATCCCGAAGACGCGCCAAAATTGGGAACCGGCCGAATCGGAAAATTGTCCAAACCGAAGAAGTTTTCCGAACTCGTCGCGCAAATTAAAGACATGCTTCAAATCGAACGGCTTCTTGTCGTCGGGGACGACGACAAACCGATCAAAAAGGTCGCGATCGGGTGCGGCGCGGCGGACGACTTCGTCGACCAGGCGGCGAAAGAGGGCGCGGACGTTCTGTTCCTTGGCGAGGCGCGTTTCCACGCGTGTCTCGAGGCGCGCGCGAAAAACCTCGCGCTCGTTCTCGCGGGCCACTACGCCACCGAACGTTTCTCCATGTGCATTCTCGCCGACCGAATCGCGCGAAAATTCCCCAAGCTCATTGTAAAAGCAAGCGCTCTGGAAACCGACCCGTTGCGCGTCGTTTGACGGCGGGTCGAATTGCGAACGCGCGTGTGCGCAATTCAAAAACGCTACGTTTTTACGAGAAAAAACGAGTTCCGCGGCAACGTTTCAAAAAACGAACGCGCGTGTGCGCAATTGGAAAAGCCGTCGCGAACGGGATTCAAAACGTGTCAATAAACGAACCCAATTCCAAAAACGAACGCAAGCGGTTCGCTTTTCCTTTCGCGATCTGTTTTTTTGACTTCGTTAAAATCCGAATTTGTTAATTTAGGCAAGACTTGGGGGGGCTTGTCGAATCGTTTTAACTCCCTATAATACGGGAAATTTTATCCGCCTGGAGGCGCGCGGGCGTTCCGTTTGCGCGCGGCGATAAAAGAGACAAACGTTTCCGCTGTCCAAAGCGAGCAGTCTTGTCGACGTCATCGCGCAGGGAAAGCGTTCCGTATAAGGTTTTTTAAACAACCAATCAAGGAGATTTACAGTGGCTGCTGTTAAAGTAGGTATCAATGGTTTTGGTCGTATCGGACGCATCGTCTTCCGTCAAATGTGCAAGGCTCCCGAAAAGTACGACGTCGTCGGCATCAACGACCTCACCGATACGAAAACGTTGGCGATCCTTCTGAAATACGACTCTTCGCAAGGCCGTTTTGACGGCGTCGTCGATTACGACGACGACAACCTCATCGTCAACGGCAAAAAGATCCCCGTCAGCAAGGAAACCAAACCCTCTTGCATTCCGTGGGAAAAGCTCGGCGCCAAAGTCGTCCTCGAAAGCACCGGTTTCTTCACCGCCCCCGCGGCTGGCGACAAAGAAGGCTACGACAGCCACAAATGCGAGAAGGTCGTCATCTCCGCGCCGGCTAAAGGCGACGACGTCTTCACCTGCGTCCTCGGCGTCAACGACGAAGAACTCACCGCCGACAAGAAATACGTCTCCAACGCGTCCTGCACGACCAACT
>JAFZNK010000084.1 GCA_017550965.1 Thermoguttaceae bacterium | reverse complement strand
CGAAGCGCTTCCGAACCAAACTAGCGACGTCGACAATGTTGCCGCCAATCCGTTCGTCTTCGTTTCCGACCGCACGCAAGGATACATTATTTTCAGCCAGAACTCCAGCTCCAAGCCGATCATCACGCCGAACTGCCTGACGTACAACCGTAGCGACCGCGTCTGCAAGTCGCAACATCCGGGCGGCGTCAACGCGGCGCTCGCCGACGGTTCCGTTCACTTTGTTACCGACACAATCGACGTCAACGTCTGGGCCAACTCCCTGACGCGTCAGGCTAACAAGACGATGACCGACCGCGGCGTCCAATACGGCGGCGGTCCCGACTGCATCGACAGCGCCGAGTGATTCTAAACTTGCTTACAAGGGAATATTTCATGCAACGAAGAGAATTTTTAGCGTCTTTAAGCGGTCTGGCGCTCGTCGTGTCGGGAATCGCCGGATGCGGCAAAGGAAAGAAATCCCAATACAACGTCGTCAAGTTTGGCGGCACGGCCACCTACGACGGTCAACCGATTCCTGAAGGGTTCTCGCTTCTGTTCACGCCCGCCGAAGGCAAGCAGAGCGGCGCGGCAACCAAAGCGGGCGGCGAATTCTACGCGAGATACTCAAGCGCCGAAGACGGCGTCCAATCAGGCTCGCTGAAAGTTACCGTCGGCTGGGACGAAGAAGAACAGGGCGCGATTCCCGCCGGTTTTGAAGATCTGATTAAATCTTACGGAACAGACGAAGGCGCGTTGACGATCTCCGTCGACAAAGCGAATACGAGCTACGCGCTTGATTTCCCCAAAAAGTAGACGGCCCGTTCTCCGTTAGGCTTCTGACGTCTGTATCGCCGAGTCGAGAACCGTTCTCGACTCGGCGTTTTTTTATCGATCGTCGCCGCGCGCGACAAGGTCCGTTTCGTCCGCTGAAACAAAAACGGAAAAACCGCGTCTAAAAATTATCGGGGCGGTCTCCCTTGCGTGATACGCCGAAAGAGACTAGAATGAGAGTCGGCGTTTGGCGACGTTTGGTCGCTTTACGTCAGGCCGCGCCTGAAACCTCGTTTTGGAGTCGACGCTTTTTTAACGCGAGCGTTCGGGGTCGCGTCCAGCAATTGTCGCTACTTTTGTCACAGCCTTTGTTTAATGAGAAAGAATATCATGCGAAAGAGTTTCGTCCAATTTGCCGCGCTTTCTTGCGTCCTTTTGTGTCTTACCGCGTTGTTTGTCGGTTGTCAAAAGAACGACGGCCTTTGCTCCGTTGAAGGAACCGTTACCCTCGACGGAACGCCTCTCGCCGACGGCACGATCAACTTCGGTCCGATGGCGGGTTCTCACGGAACCGCGACCGGCGCCAAAATTACCGACGGAAAGTATTCCGCTCGCGCGTCTGAAGGCGATATGGTCGTGACGATCCGCTCTCAAAAGAAGGAAACGGTTCAGGATCCCGAACATGGCGAAATGATCAGCATGACGGAACTTATTCCCGAAAAATACAATCAGCAGAGCGAATTAAAAGCGACGATTCAACCCGGCAAAAACACCTTTGACTTTGATCTTAAAACGGCGGAGTGATTTCCACCGCCGCGGCGACTTCGTAAAGATTTGGCGCCTCGCCGACGTTGTCGTCGTTCTGTTGCGTAAACGAAAAGGGAGACGAAAAGCCGTCGAATTGACGGGGGCTTTTCGCTTCGTCCCTTGGTTGATATTTTCGAAAATTTGTTTTTACGTTCCTTATCACCCCTTTGAAAGGATTGTCACATGACTCATCGTACCGTTTCCCGACGAGGCTTTACCCTTGTCGAACTGTTGGTCGTTATCGCGATCATCGGTATTTTAATCGGATTGCTCCTGCCCGCCGTCCAGGCGGCTCGCGAGGCGGCGCGTCGTATGCAATGCACGAACAACCTCAAGCAACTGGCGATCGCGTGCCAGACGTACGCCGATCAGAACCAGAGCAAGTTCCCCATGGCGATGCAAATCGGCGGCGCCACCCACAGCGCGGGCGGCAACTTCTCCGACACGCTCTCCTGGCACGCGCGAACCCTTCCGTACATTGAACAGATGGGGTTCTATAACAAATGCGACTTCACCAAACCCGCCGGCGGAAGCTCCGACTGGAACTCCGAATATCGCGCGGCGTTGATCAACACGCATCAATGCCCGTCCGAACCGGAAATCGTCGCCGAACCGAACAGCGGCTCGTGGCACGTTCGTCGTTCCTGCTACGTCGTCAACCTCGGAAACTCGAATTTTCACCAAGACGACGTCAACAACTGGGACGGACGCGGATCTTATAAGAACAAGAAGGCTCCGTTCACCTACAATAACGCGGTTAAAATGAGCGAAGTCAAAGACGGTCTTTCCAACACGATGTGCATGTCCGAAGTCCAGATTAACACGAACGAAGGCTATCGCGGCAACTACGGAACCGTTATTTATTCGAACGGCGCCGGATTCACCGCGTATCTCGGACCGAACTCCACTTACTCCTGCGACGCCGGTCGTCAAACGTGGGATCCGGAAGACTTCACGCCTCCGTTCTACTGCCACGGCGGCGGCAACGGCGACCGCTGGGGCGCCGCGTGCTTCTGCGCGCGTAGCTCGCACGCCGGCGGCGTCAACGCGTCGATGTGCGACGGTTCCGTTCGCTTCGTGCCGAACGTCGTCGAACTTGATATTTGGCGCGCTATGTCGACCGCGAAAGGTCAGGAAACCGTCAGCATGGACGAATGATTTTAACGAGATCGTTCGTTAGACTCGTTCATAAGAAAACGCCGGAAAAACGCATTGTTTTTCCGGCGTTTTTTGCTGGAAATAGTTGTCGTTTCTACGGTTCGTCGGCACGTCGGAGTTTTAAGCGAAACGAGCGTTCAACCTGACTATGAAGGGGACTTATCGGCTCTAAGAAGGCGTTACAGACGTTTAAATTATTTTTTTGGCGTTCCTTCTTGTTTTTTTGGTCGATTTCACCTACAATGAGGACGGACGGGGGACGACGCATGCGCGTCTCGTTCCCGACTCGTCCGTTTTAATTATTGCGACATAAGTTTTTACATCCTTTTGTAACACCTAATGCGAGGACCTAAAAAATGACTCGTCGTACTGTTTCCAGACGAGGTTTTACCCTTGTCGAACTTTTGGTCGTTATCGCGATCATCGGAATTTTGATCGGCTTGCTTCTTCCCGCCGTCCAGGCGGCTCGCGAGGCGGCGCGCCGTATGCAATGCACCAACAACCTCAAACAATTGGCGATCGCGTGCCAGACGTACGCCGATCAAAACCAGAGCAAGTTCCCCTTGGCCGTGCAAGTCGGTTGCGCAGGCGACGCCAACCAGACCGACACGATCTCCTGGCACGGCAGAACCCTCCCGTTCATCGAACAAAACGGGTTCTACGCCAAGATCGACTTCACTAAGAAAGCCGCAGGCGCCGCCGACCTCAACCCCGAATATCGCACGGCGTTAATCTCCACGCACCAATGCCCGTCCGAACCGGAAGCCATTGCGGAAAAGGGCAGCGCCTCCTGGCAAATTCGTCGTTCCTGCTACGTCGTCAACCTTGGAACGTCGAACTACCATCAAGACGACGTCGTCAACTGGGACGGACGCGGTTCCTACAAGAACAAGAAAGCGCCTTTCACCTACAACGATTCGGTCAAACTAGGCGATATTAAAGACGGCCTTTCCAACACGATGTGTCTGTCCGAAATCAATATTAACCCGCAGGAATCGGGCTATAAAGGCAACTACGGCACCGTCATTTACTCCAACGGCGCCGGTTTCACCGCGTTCCTCGGACCGAACTCCACCTACGAAGTCGACTTCGGTCGCGCTCCTTGGGATCCCGAAGACTTCACGCCTCCGATCTACTGCCACGGTTACTACACCTGGGGCGCCGCGACGTTTGGCGCGCGCAGCTCGCACGCGGGGGGCGTCAACGCGGCAATGTGCGACGGTTCCGTCCGCTTCGTCCCGAACGTCGTCGATCTCGAAATCTGGCGCGCCATGGCGTCCTCCAAAGGTCAGGAAACCGTCAGTATGGACGAATGATTTTAAATCGATAGTTCGTTAGACCCGTTCGTAAGAAAACGCCGGAGAAACGCGAAGTTTTTCCGGCGTTGTTTTATTGGGTTCGATTCTTGCCGAGCGTCGCGTCCCCCTAATCTACAGACGTCGGCCCGAAGAATTCGTCGGCATAGACCGCTATCTCCTGAAATCGCTTTGCGGGTATCTCAAAAGTCCCCCATTTCGGGGAAATGAATTTTGCTTCCGCTAAATACTCTTTCACCGGCACGACAAAAAAAGCGTACGGAACCCCTTTGTCGACAAAGAGTTTTTCCTG
>JAFZNK010000083.1 GCA_017550965.1 Thermoguttaceae bacterium | reverse complement strand
CGCTCGCGCAGAAGCAGAGACTCTCGTCGAACATTTAGTTAAACTCGACATCGGCAAACTTCGAAACGAGTATCAAACACACGTTTACGGAATTTACGACATCGTCGGCGCGCACTTCGACGAACGGAGTTTTCACGCTATCGACGCGTTGATCGACCGCTTCGGCGCCCGCGCGGCGATTCCCCAATAGACGAAACCCCAATAAAAGAAATATTGATTAAGAGAGGCGGCTAAGTTGAATCTTTGTCAGAAGTATTTCACCCTCTGTCCAACACGATCATCATTGTAAAAAATAACAGGAAAAACAATTACTTCGTCGTTACTATTTTCAGGGATTAATCATGATTTCATTAAATAGAGCAACGCTGGCAATTCTCACGCTCGTGGGATTAGCGTCGACCGTTTCCACGTCGTTCATCCTGGCAAGCGACGTTTCGAGCGTGGAGTTTCGTCAAATATCCCCCGATCAACCAAACGAAGTCGTCTTTGAACCGCAAAGCGCCAAAACGCTTCGACTCTCCATTTTCTCGTCTCAAAACAATTCGCCTGCAATTGACGAACTGCTCGTTTTCGGTCCGACGGACGAGTCCGATAATCTGGCGCGGCGAAAAGACGTGAAAGTCGGCGCGACGTCTTGTATTGAGGGATACGCGATACACAGAATTGAAAACTTAGTCGACGGGAAATTTGGCAACGATCATTCGTGGGTTGCGGCGAACAACCCAACGTTCGACGCCCCGCAGGCGATCACGCTCGATTGGACCGAACCGATCGAAATCTCAAAAGTCGTCTTTTCAAGAGACCGACTGCGTCAGTACGCCGACCGCGTTCCCACAAGTTTAGAAATAGCTGTGTCGCTCGACGGCGAGAATTGGACGACCGTAGCCAATATCAGGGGAACGAGCGCCGACGCAGGTTCCGGCTTGACGATCTACGGTTCTCACTGGACGGAATCTCCTGCGGCGGGCGCCGTTAAGGACGTCGCGTTTATTACCGACGCCAAACTTAAATCGACAAACGACGAATACGAACAAGCTTTACGCGACGCGTTTTTGGGAGAAGAAAACGCTCTGTTAAAAATAGCGGGGTTCGCCGATTGCGAACGCTGGCTACTCCAGCGTCATTACCCGGAATATGTGGAACCCGAACACAAACCGGAATCGATTGTTCCCCTTCCTTCATTGTCCAACCCGCCCGATTTTGACGACGCCAATTCGTTAAACGACGAATTCTGGCAAAGAGCTTCGGCGGCGACGGAAAGAGTTTTTGCGCCTAACAATTTCTCCGCCGGTCCTCTTGTTGAACAGACGGTAAGAGCCGCGCTCTCGGAAGACGCGCTTTATCTGAAAATAACCGCCAATCGTTTCCTATCCGAACATATCGCCATGGTTTCTGCGGAAAACGTTCCAACGCGCGGTTTTATCGTCTTACGAGACGGCAAACTCTTCTGGCGACAAATCGATCCTCTTGACGGCCGCAATCCGTGGGACGAACTCGAACTTACAGGCCGTTTCGATCAGGAAAACGGGTCTCTTGGCGTAAGAATTCCTCTCAATTTAATTCCGACCTGGAAAGAACGCGGTCTATATGTATGCGTCGGTATTGGCGGCTTGCACATTCTGCCCGGCGGACGTCCCGTTCATTTTCAACCCGCCGACTGGTCCGTCTCAATACAGTCTTGCGATCGAAAAACGGCGACGTTCCAGGTACGCGTCGAAGCGACCGGCTCGCGAGAAATCAAACTGACGGGGGCAATCGCCGTCGACCTTGCGCCAGGCGTTCCACAAGTTCTGCCTGTAAAAGGAGAATTTGGTCAGGTCGGCCCTGAAGTAGTTTGCTCGATCAACGAAAACGAAGGCGTCTCCGCCCAACTGGTCGGCCTTTGCTACGATCCCTGTTACCGTCCGTTCTGCCAACTCAAAGACATGCTTGAACGCGCCGAAGCGATCGACATGGACAATCTTGAAGTCCGGGATTTTCAAAAGCGAACGTCAATTCCCGGCGTCGCCAATCCCCGTTACGTCGACGTCGACCAAGTCGTCGGTTCGCTCAATCTTGAAGACGAACGTTCGTCCCTTTGTTCTTATTTTGACGAATTAGACAAGAACGGATATCAATCGGACGTCGAGGAAATTCAAAAGATAAAAGAGGAAGCGTTGACTTTGTGGAAAGAATATCAAAATCGCGCCGACGCGTTCGAAGGAGAGCGCGATCTTTTCCTCCGCGTTCGAACGCTGAAACGCAATTTCTTCCTTGCCGACGACGAACTCGAACCCGCCGAACATATCTTAGCCAATAAACGCAATCCGTTCTGGCCTTCGCACAATTATAGCGATCTCTTTGATTCAACCTGGACGCCCGGAGGAGCCGTCGTTTTAATCGACGTTCCCCGTGTGAACGGTCGACTCGCGCCCGAACAGGCGTCGACAAAAGAACTCGTTCAGGCGGGAGACGGAATCATTCGCAATCCTTCCGCAAGTTTTGACGCGACAAAGCTCTATTACGCCTACAGAGAATCTCAAAACGAATACTATCGCATTTGGGAACTGGATCTGAACGACGGCAATCGACGTCGGATCAGTCCCGACGGACCGTTCCACGATTTCTGGCCGACGGAACTGCCCGACGGCGATCTGGCGTTCGTTTCAACGCGTTGTAAGAAAAAGTTCATCTGCTGGCGTCCGCAAGCGTTTGTCTTACATCGAATGAACAAGTCGGGCGGCGACTTGCGCGAATTGTCTTTTGCCAATTTGACGGAATTCGCGCCGTCGATCGCCGACGACGGGCGAATTATTTGGACTCGTTCCGAATACGTCGACAAAGGCGCGGACTACGGTCATACGCTTTGGACGATTCGCGACGACGGCACCTCGCCGGAACTGGTCTTTGGAAACACGATTAACCTTCCGCAGGGATACGCCAACGGTCGTTTTGTCCCCGACGCCGCGGACGTAAGTTGCGTCTTAATCTCTCACTTTGGCGATTTAAACGGTCCCGTCGCGCTGCTGGACACGTCCAAGGGACCGCACGATCCAAGCGCTATTCGCTCGATTACTCCCGAAGTTCCCTGGCCTGGTTTTTGGGCCAAGACGGAAACGTTTCGCGAGCCCGTCCCGATCAGCCGCAACGTGCTGCTTGTCGCACACGCGGCGTTTGACCGATTTGGAATCTATCTGATCGACCGTTTCGGAAACAGGGAATTATTGACGATCGATCCCGCTATCGACACGATATGCCCTCAACCGTTCGCGCCGCGCGAGCGACCGCCTGTCGCGCAGTCCCTGCCTGACCCGGAACTCAAACAAATGAATATGGGGCGTTTTTCGGTCGCCAACGTCTATCGCGGTCTGGAAGGACAAGTTGAATTTGGGGCCGCGAAGTATTTGCGCGTCTGTCAGGAAATGCCGACGCCGTTGCAACAACTTGACGACGGTACGTATCGCGCCGATCACGAGCCGTTCATGGAGTTTTACGCGTCGCCCGTCGACGTCTTGCAGGGCGCTTACGGATGGTCGTCTTATGTCGCAAAAGGCGTGTTGGGAACCGTTGAAATTGCCGACGACGGTTCTGTAGACTTCCTTGCTCCTTCCGGAAAAGTGCTTTTCTTCCAGCTTCTTGACGAAAACTACAACGAAATTCAGCGAATGCGATCGGTCGTTCAATTGCAAGCCGGAGAAAAACGTTCCTGCATCGGGTGTCATGAAAATCGTCTGAGCGCGCCGGAAGGAGGCTTAACGTCCGCTTCCGGTCGTCCTACGCAAACGCTCGTTCCTCCCCCTTGGGGAGCGGGACCGTTCTGGTACGAAAAAACGGTTCAACCGATTCTTGATCGTAAATGCGTGGAATGCCACGATTCTGAAACTGTGGAAAAGAACCAGCGCCAGTTTGATCTGACGGGAACGCGCGACGAGAATAAAATTCCCGCGTCGTACAAATCGTTAATCCAAAGCGGCGACGTTCATTACTTCGATTACACCTGGGGCGCCGGAAAAACGACAAAAGCGAATCCCTACACTTTTGGCACGTCGCAAAGCGCTCTTTGGAAGATTCTTAAAGACGATCGTCATCGTTCCGTTTCACTGACAAGCGAGGAAGAACAGGCGCTCAAGTGCTGGACGGATCTAAACGTTCCTCTATGGGGCGATTATCAACAGCGCAGCAGTCGAGACTGAACGTTCTGAACGCGGCGTCGAAACGTTCTGTTCGACGCCGCTCCCGGACTCCGTCGTCTGGCTGTTTGTTTCTGTGTAGCAACGACAAAAAGGATTGAAAATTGCAACAACGAATCGTCTTCCTCGCCTTCTTTTTCTCGTTGACATTAAGTTGCCTTCCGGGGTACGCCCAAAACGAGAGAGAAGTCTTTAAAAACGCGATCTCCTGGCTTGAAGCGGAATCGACCTGGGAAATAAGAGACTGCAAACGCGAAATGCGCAACGGAGTCGCGGCGTTTCCCCCGCAAGTGGGAATCGGATACGAAGCGTTCTGGTTGCGCGATTTCGCCTATATGCTCGAAGGAAATCCAGGCGCTTTTACAGAAAAAGAGCTTCTTGACGCCGTCGACGTTTTTTTGAAAGCTCAACGGGACGACGGCGCGTGCGTCGACTGCGTTAAATTTGACGGAACGCCGATCTATCAGCCGGGATACGGATCAATGGGAGCTAATCCGGTCGCCGACGGAAGTCAATTTACCGTCGACGTCGTTTACTGCGCATGGCGTCAATTACGTGATCCCAAACTTCTGGAGTCGACTGTTCTTGACCGTCTCGTTCGCGCGCTTGAAGCGACGCCGCGTTCCGACTCCGGACTTGTTTTCATCGATCCCAACGTCGATTGGGACCGATGTCCCTACGGTTTCACCGACTCTATTCGAAAAAAGGGAGAAGTGCTGTTCTGTTCTCTTCTTTACTATCAGGCGGCTGATCAGCTGAGTGAAATGCTCTGTGAAGCTGGGCGGGAGCAAGACGCGAAACGGTTCAACGACGAAAAAGAAAAGGTGGCAAATTCCGTTAATCAAACGTTTTGGGACGAGGAAACAGGTCTCTATCGAGGCGCGACCGTTCAATGTCGCGAACATGACGTCTGGGGAAGCGCGTTCGCCGTCTTCCTCGGAGTCGCCCCGGAAGATAAGGCGCTGAAAATTGCGTCTTATTTTAGAGATCATTATTCAGAACTCACTCAACAAGGGCAAGTTCGAGGAACGCCCGGAGGCGTCTACTGGGAAATTGGGTGCGCTCGCGACGTCTATCAGAACGGAGCGTTTTGGGGAACGCCAAGCGGATGGTTTATCGACGCGTTGTCGAGAATCGATCTCCCTCTGGCCGCCCAAATGACGAGCGAGCTGATTCGCGATTATCGCGTAAACGGCGTCAACGAATGGATATTTGGAGAGACGCGTAATATGCCCCAATACGTCGCAAACGCCGCGGCGCCGATCGTCGGATTGCGTAAAACGCTCGAAAGACTTGAAAAACAAAACTAAACGTTCAACGAACCGTTTATAATAACGTCGACGGAATTTCAACTTTTTTAATAGATCGCTAAAAAGTCAAAAACAGTAGTCAGGAAAGAAAAAGGATAAAGACTATGCGTTCGTTACTTACCCGCGCCTTTTTAACGGCGATAACGTTGGTTGCGTCGATAGCAATCGCTTCGGCGCAAACCGAAACGCTCTTTGACGCTTCCGCTAATCCGCAGGAATTACAAACGTTCCGCGTCGACGGCCTCAGCGCGCAAGCAAGCGGAACCGTCTACAAAGCCGACTCTTTATCTCATGGCGGCATGCCCCTCGGCGGAATGGGAACGGGATATATCACGTTTGATCCGACCGGCAGACTCGGTTTAACGACGGCGTTGAATAATTATCCGTATGGGATCAATCCAAACTCGCCTTTCTTCCGTCTGCAAACGGACGGACAGGACTATTCCATTGCGACGCCAATCGGAAACGAAAATGAAAACTGCGCCGTTGAAAGCGTGGATTATTTCGGTCATTTTCCCGTCGTCGACTCCAGATTTAATCTTTCTGTTCCGTTTGGATTTGAATGCCGCGCGTTCTTCCCGATGATTCCGGGAGACTACGAATCGAGCAATACTCCCGTCGTCTTTTTCGACGTCTTTCTCTCCAATAAGACCGACAAATCGAAAGATTTTCGATTGATATTCGGACCAAACGGTTTTCCTGTGGGCGAAATCGACAATTATCGCGACGGCGATTGGGCGGTCTTTCAGACGACTCATCAGGCTCTTAATACGCCCGAAGGAACCCTCGCCAACTATGCGCTCGGCGTTTTGGGCGAAGGTGGAAAAACGGAAAACGGCGTCGCCATATACGAAGGAACGCTTGCGCCAAACGAACGTCGTAAAATTTCTTTTCTGCTTGCCTGGTACGAACCTTTTATTCGGGAAAACTCCGGGAGAGTTGAAACGAACTTTTACGCGACGAGATTTGAAAACGCCAAAGAAGTCGTGCGACAATCAATTTCTCAAAAGGAGGATTGGTTAAATCGCGTTCTTGCCGTACAAGACGTCGTTTACTCTTCGCATTATCCGGCCTGGCTCCAGGAACAATTGATTAACATCCCGACGGCGGTAACCAAAAACACTCTCTGGATCGCCAAAACGCGTCCCGACGATTGGTTCTCTTCCGAAGGGCTGCCTCTTGTCAGTGAAAGTCTTGTCGCCTGTCCTCTTCTGGAAACCTTGCCATGTCGATATTTTGGACAATGGTATCAACTCTTCTTCTTCCCCAAGCTTCAACGTTTGTCCCTTGAAAATACCCGCTACTTCCAATTACGTAGCGGCGAGCCTCCCTTCGCGACGGGACAATTTTGTATTCGCGATCCGCGCTATCATTGTCAACATACAAACGGATCGGGCGAATACGCTCAGATGATATACCATTACTATCTAAGAACGGGAGACAAGGAATTCCTCGACGACTTCTGGCCTTCAATGAAAAGCGCGATTGATTTCATGAATTCTCTGGACGTCGACGGGGATTCGCTGACGGAAGATCATCCGCATAATTTTGGCTCCGACACCTATCCGGCAAACGTGCCTATGGATCAATGGCCGTTCTACGGCGTTTCCAGTTATACGGCGGGAAAATGCCTCGCGGCGTTGGAGATCGGAATTCAGGCGGCGGAAATTGAAGGGGACGTCGAAACGGCAAACGCGTGGCGCGAACGTTTGGAAAAGGGTAAAAAACGCTTTGACGCGGTTTTGTGGAACGGAGATTATTACGACACGTACGTCGATGAAAAATCCGGTCGTAAAAACAACGCGTGTCTGAGTTGCCAACTTTCGGCGCTCTGGTGCGTTGGAATCGTCGGCCTCCCAAGTCCGTTTGAAGACGACGCTAAAATACAAAAAGCGTTCGATTCCATCGCGAAACTGAATATGCATGCATCCCAATTTGGCATGGTCAACGCCGTGTATCCCGACGGGACGATTTGCTACGAGGGAGGAATCGGGGAATCGATCTGGTCCGCCGGAAACTTCATTCAGTGCAACGCAATGACCGCGGGCGCGTTTTTCTATAACGGACGTCGTGAAGAAGGATTAACGACCATCAAAGACTCGCTTGACACGCTCTTTAGAGGTCCTATTCCGCTTCCGTGGTCTCAACCCTGCGGACTTGATATGAAAACGGGCGGAAGCTGTTTTGGCTTTGATTATCTTGATCATGTCATCTGCTGGACGTATCCAATGTTGTACGACGGCCAAACAATACAGGACGCCGTTAAAGAAGGCGGTTTTATCCAATCGATTCTCAACGCAGCTCAGAAAGGCAACAATCAATAGAAATCAGATTACTGCGCAAGTTCCGTTTGAGGTCTTTTTTAAAAACATCGTTTTGCCCCCTTGCAAACATCTTATTGTATGTTACATTTATTTATTAGCAACAGACAATAAGGAGAAGAAATGCTTCCAACGGAGGACCCTGTTTTTCAGGAATTTAACAGTTTATGCCACGGGCTTGGTTGGCGTGTAACAGCCTCCAGGCTTGCGGTTTACCGTTATATCAGAGGAAATGGGAATCACCCTGTTGTCGACGAAGTTTGGAAAGCGGTTCAACGGGAACAGCCGAACATTTCTCGAGAAAGCGTTTATCGCATTTTGACAGACTTTGTTTCAAAAGGACTAATTTCCCTGATTGTTCGTCCCGACGTAGTTGCAAGGTACGATTCTAACCCGCAGAGGCATGATCACTTCTATTGTCTTCGATGCGGTAAAATTACCGACTTCAACGTAGACGAGGTTGACGGAATTGTCAGAAATAAACTGAGTCAGTTTGGCAGAGTCGACCGAATCGAGGCGCGAGCGTCGGGTATTTGTCGGGATTGTCTCGACAAAGAATTGAATTCAAATCAATAGGTTAACCCTCTTTAACGTTGGCGACCGACGCGGGTTAAAACCGTTAGGACGCCGAAACCGCCTATAAACGAGCGCGTTTTATTGGCGATATTTGCGAGAAAGGATATTACAATGAGTAGCGTTAAAATGTTTATTTGCAGAATTTGCGGTTATGTTCATGAAGGCGCGACCCCGCCCGAACGTTGTCCCCAATGCGGCGCCGCGGCGGACAAATTCGATGAAAAGATTAGCGACGGTCCCGTCGTTTACGCCACCGTTCATTCGATCGGCGACGGTAAAGTCGAAGACGCCGAAATTATGGAAGGGCTTCGCGCCAACTTCAACGGCGAATGCTCCGAAGTCGGCATGTACCTCGCGATGAGCAGACAAGCGGAGCGCGAAGGCTATCCGGAAATTGCCGACGCGTTCAAGCGTTACGCTTTTGAAGAAGCCGAACACGCCGCCAAATTCGCGGAGCTGCTCGGCGAAGTCGTCGTCCCCTGCACGAAAACCAATCTGCAAATGCGCGCCGACGCGGAAGCCGGAGCTTGCGCAGGCAAGTTCGATTTGGCCAAACGCGCTAAGGAACTCGGCTACGACGCAATCCATGACACAGTCCATGAAATGGCGAAAGACGAGGCGCGCCACGGCGCCGGTTTCGCCGGATTGCTTAAACGCTTCTTTGGCGAATGAAACGTAGCGTGTAAAACCGATTGTTTTCACGTTTCTTAATATATGAGGTCGGGGCTCTGTTCCCGACCTTTTTTGTTGTCGGCGTAAGGCGTTCTCTTGCACATAATTCTTGAAGAGTCTCCAGGAATCGGTAGAATAGAGCGAGAGATTGGTTGGTCAACCGACGCAATTTGCAAACAAAAGGTATCTTTAATGAGACAAGTTTACTCGTTCGTTTTACTGTTAGTCGTTCTCTGCGTCCCAGTTTTTCAAACGTCCTCTTCTGGATCGGAATCCTCAGAT
>JAFZNK010000006.1 GCA_017550965.1 Thermoguttaceae bacterium | reverse complement strand
GTCGTTGAGCGCGTTTTGGCAGTCGATCACTTGTTGGCGAAGCTTTTCGTCCGCGTTCAATTCAAGAACTGCGTCCACCGCCTGACCAATCATTGGAGCGTCCGTATTTTCTTTTATCATCTTCAATTCCTCCTCGCTCTCCGCTTGAATGATTTTCAACCATTCAAGAGCCTGTTTGCTCAACGACGTTTCGTTTTTGATTTTTGGCAATTCGAAAATATGAATCGACAACTTGTCGGTGAAACGTTCGCTTCGTTTGTTTTCCAATATAGAAAAGGACGAATGACAATCCTCGCAGTCGAAATATTCGAAGCCGAGAACGTTGACGGAATACGTCGGTTCGAGTTTTTCATATTTTTCGCCGGCCTCGATATCCGCGGCGTATAGACGAGACCAGTAATGTAGGACGCGATCTGGACTGAACCCGCTTTTTCGCGCCTGCATTTCGACGTTATATTTCCGATTCGGCGTTTGGACGCGAATATCAAGACGGTTCGTCTTGCCCTGAGCCTTGTCGGGAACCATTTCCGGATTAAAAATCTGAACGTAGTCGTCGTCCGTTAGTCCCAAATCCAGCGTGTCGCTGAGAAATCCCTTGAGAAGCAGCGGATTACGAACGAACAACGCTTTAAAAACCACGTCGTGAGACGCGGAGAAAAACTGAGCCATAACGCGAACTCCCTTCACCGCTATTATAACGTCCGACTCGCGCGCCGTCAAGCGAGGCTGGCGTCGGCGACGGCTCGTGCGGAGAGCCGGCGTTCCGACGCCGACGGGCCGGGTTGACAAAAATTGAACGTTTGTCATAATCTACGAAAATGTGTGTAAACGTTTATTCCGCCGACGGCGCGGCGGCGCGATCCAACGGGGATCGCGTGCGAACGATCGGAGAACCCGCGCGTTGGACGTCGGCTATAAGTGCCTGAAAAACTAGACATAGGAGCTTCTTCACAATGAAGATTCGCAAACGAGTATTTAGCGCGGTCGTCGTCGCGCTCGCCCTGACGTTGGGCCTGACGACGACTTCTTCTTCAGTCTGCGCGCTGGCGCAAGACAATCAGCCCGCCGCGGTCGAGACGGCGTCAGTCGCCGAGCCCGTCGCCGACGCGGTCGTTCCGAACGACGTTAAAGCCGACGCGGCCGTCGAAAACGCCGCAGACGAACAGGAAGCCGAGTCCGGGTCCAGAAAAGCGGCTCGTTTGGGATTCTTCACTTCTCGTTTTGGCTATCTCTGGCTTCTCGCGCTCGCCGGCGCGATCGCTTCGCTCGTCTACGCCGTGAAATTCTTCAAGGCGATGATGAAAGAGGACGAAGGCTCCCCCGAAATGATCAAAATCGCCGCCGCCGTTCGTAAAGGCGCCAACGCGTATTTGAAACAGCAATATAAAGTCGTCGCGATCTTCTTCGTCGTGATCTGGGCGTTCCTGATGTTCCTCGCGTGGGGCGTCGGCGTTCAAAACAAAATCGTCCCGTGGGCGTTTTTGACGGGCGGTTTCTTCTCCGGTCTGGCCGGCTGGTTCGGCATGAAGACGGCGACGTGGGCGTCCTCGCGCACGGCCGCCGGCGCGCAACGTTCTTTGAATCAGGGTCTGCAAGTCGCGTTCCGTTCGGGCGCGGTCATGGGCCTGACGGTCGTCGGGCTCGGCTTGCTCGACGTCGTTCTCTGGTTCGGCGCGCTGTACTGGATCTTCCCCGCGTGCGGCTGGACGATGGACCTGACTGAAATTACCGTCGTTATGCTCTGCTTCGGCATGGGCGCGTCGTCGCAAGCGCTCTTCGCGCGCGTCGGCGGCGGCATCTACACTAAAGCGGCGG
>JAFZNK010000082.1 GCA_017550965.1 Thermoguttaceae bacterium | reverse complement strand
TGTGCGTCGTGTGCGCCATTATCGTTTCCCTCTCAGACGTTATGCTGAAGGAAACGCAGTTGCGCAATAAGGCGCTCGACAAACAAGTAAATATTCTCAGCGCCGCCGGTCTCGTCGAGCCGGGCGCAAAAGTATCCGCAGAGGAGGCGGCGAGTCTCTTTGCGAACGCGGAGACGGTCGTCGTCGATCTGACGACCGGCGACGTCGTCGATCTTGATCCGGCTATTGTCGAATCGGATAAAACGAACCTTCTTGAACTCGCGGGAGAAGACGACGTCGCGGGAATCAAGACGATTAACAAATATGCGGTCGTCTATGTCTTTAAAGACGAACAGGGCGCGATTAAGACGGTCGTGCTGCCGATCGTCGGTCAAGGCTTATGGTCGACGTTGCACGGTTTTCTCGCGCTCAACGGGGATCTGAAAACGGTAGCGCACATCGTCTTCTACGATCACGGCGAGACGCCGGGTCTGGGCGGCGAGATTTCGAATCCTGTATGGACAAAGAATTGGGAAGGCAAAACGGCGGTCGACGAATCGGGTAATCCGGTAATTCACGTCGTTAAGGGATCGGCGGAGAACGCCGAGGATCCAGCGAACGCGGTCGACGGCATTTCGGGCGCGACGCTCACGGGCAAGGGCGTAACGAATACGGTAACGTTTTGGCTCGATTATAAGGGCTATCGTCCTTTCCTATCGAGACTGCGCAACGGCGAGCCGCTCGCGTCGACCTCCTCTGAAACGTCGCCTGCGGACGCGAACGAAAACTGAAAGGACGGGTCAAGATGAAACTTAACGACACACAAAAGAAGAATCTTCTCGAACCGTTGTTTAATAACAATCCGGTTTTCGTACAGATTTTGGGCATATGTTCCGCGTTGGCGGTAACGACGAGTCTTCGGTCGGCGGTAACGATGGCGCTCGCGGTAACGTTCGTTACGGCGTTCTCTAACGTCGGGGTCTCGCTGATCCGAAAGGCGATCCCAGGGTCGATCCGCATGATCGTTGAGATGGTCATTATTGCGACGCTCGTCATCCTGGTCGATCAACTGATTAAGGCGTTTTCTTACGACTTGAGCAAGCAGCTTTCGGTCTACGTCGGCCTCATTATTACGAACTGCATCGTTATGGGTCGTGCGGAAGCGTTCGCAATTAAAAACGGACCGTGCGAGAGTCTGATGGACGGAATCGGGAACGGACTCGGATACGGCCTCGTTCTCATCGTGGTGGCGTTCTTCCGCGAGCTCTTTGGTTTCGGGAAGATCTTTGGTTTCGTCGTCTTTAAGACGGTTCAGAACGGCGGCTGGTACGTTCCCAACGGGCTTATGGTAACGGCGCCGGCGGCGTTCTTCCTGATCGGCGGAATCATTTGGATACTGAAAACCTACAACAAGAAACTGCAAGACGCCGAATAAGAGTCGGCGAGTTCGGCGCAGCCGACTTGCGAACGACTTATTCGATAAGGATAAATCGAAATGGAACACGCGCTTACAATGTTCATTCAAGGGGTGTTCACGCAGAACCTTGCGTTGTCGCTCTTCTTGGGTATGTGCACTTTCCTGGCGGTCTCCAAAAAGGTGAACGCCGCGATCGGACTGGGAATCGCCGTTATCGTCGTGCAGACGATTACGATTCCGGTCAATAACTTACTTTACAATTACGTACTGCGCGAGGGCGCGCTCTCGTGGTGAGAAGGTGTACAAGACCAAGCTCAAGCC
>JAFZNK010000081.1 GCA_017550965.1 Thermoguttaceae bacterium | reverse complement strand
GCCGTTGACCGACGAACAGTGGGCTCTCCTGACCCCCGAAGAAAACAAGCGTTGGACGCATGTGAAGGAAGTCGCGAAACGTCTTGACGACGCGCTCGCCAATCCAGATTCCGTCGACGAGGGCGAATGGCTGGAACTTGCGTTCGAAACGGCTCGGGAAGTTCAGGAACGTCCCTATCAGCACGAAGCGGTCGCGCCTTACGTCAAGCCGGAAACGCCGCCTGTCGTCGATCTTACGCCGGACGAAGCGCGCGTGCAACTCGAACGCGAATGGCTTTTCCAGTGCGACGGCGCGCCGACGCTCGAACGCGTTCATTTTGAACTCGACCGCGCCGCTTCCCTTATCGACGAATATGAAGAAGACGACGAATTTGCCGCCGAAAAGGGCGAGCTCGTTCGACTTGTCGCCGAAGCGAACCGAACAAACGGCGCCGATCAGGAGGCGGTTCGCGCGCTGTATTTAAAAGTCCGCGCGTTCAAACGCGAAGTTTTCATGCGCAATCCTGTCGTCGATTTCGACTCGGTTCTCTATATCGACTCGCCGTTCCCGCAGGGGAGCGAATGGCGCCACGAAACCAGACACCGACTCGGCTACATGGCCGTGCCCGGCGGTAGGCTGATGACGCGCAAAGGTTTGTCGCCGCAAGGCAAACAGACGATGCTCGCGCCGTCCGAACCCCTCTCGGGCTCGTTCTGGCGTCCCGATCTCTCCTACGACGCGACGAAAGTTCTGTTCTGCTTTAAACCCCATAACGAAAAGGCGTTTCATCTCTATGAGATCGGAATCGACGGGCAGGGGTTGCGTCAACTGACGTCGGGCGCGTTCGACGACTTCGACCCGATCTATTTGCCCGACGGCGAGAACATCGTCTTTTCGACCACGCGCGGCTATTCGTACGTGCGCTGCATGCCGCCGACCAACGCGTTTGTTCTGGCGCGCATGAAGTTAGATTCAACCAACTTGTATCTGATTTCGCGCAACAACGAGCCGGATTACCTGCCGTCGGTTTTGTCGGACGGACGCGTTCTTTTTAGTCGTTGGGAATATACCGACAAGCCGTTGTGGCGTTGCGTGAGTCTCTGGACGATGAATCCCGACGGAACGCAAACTCAAGTTCTCTGGGGCAATCAGACCGTATGGCCTGACCTTCCCAAAGACGCGCGTCAAATTCCTAACAGTTCAAGGGTTATGTTTACAGGTAGCGCGCACCACGACTGGTTCGCGGGCTCGATTGGAATCGTCGACCCGACTCAGGGACTCAATTTCCCCGACGGCCTTACCAAAGTAACCGCCGACGTTATGTGGCCCGAGTGCGGCAACGGTCCCGTCGATCCGATCGAATCGCCGTTCTACCATGTTTCCGGCAAATATCAGGCGTACGACTCTCCCTATCCGCTGAGCGAACGCGACTTCCTCGTTTCCGCCTGGCGCGGCGACAAATACGTCTTGTTGCTCATGAACGTCGACGGCGACCGCGAATTGATTTGCGAAGGAACATACAACGTCTTTTACGCCCAGCCGATACGAGAACGGCCCGTTCCCCCCGCGATCGTCGACCGCGTCGACTGGCCGACGTGGGAAGAGCGTTCCAATCCCAAGCCGGGCGTTATTTACAGTTCCGACGTCTACGAAGGCGCGCCCGAAATTCTGCGCGGAAAAGCGAAATACCTGCGCGTCATGAACATCGAGCCGAAGACGTACACTCTTTGGGATTCGCGTCCGTACATCTCCACAGGGCCCGCCGTCTCGATGGTTCAGTCCGAGGGCGTTAAGCGCGTTCTGGGAACCGTGCCGATCGAGGAAGACGGAAGCGTTTCGTTCTACGCGCCCTCGGGCGTCGCGTTGCATTTCCAACTTCTCGACGAGAATCACAAGTGCCTGCAAACGATGCGTTCGTTTACGGGCGTTATGCCCGGCGAACGCCGGGGATGCGTCGGGTGCCACGAGTCGCAGGTGGCGACGTCCGGTATTCAAACGCGCTCAATCGCGTCGTTGCGCGAACCGTCGACGATTCAGCCCCCGCCGTGGGACGATATTTCCGTCAGTTACGAACGTTACGTTCAGCCGACCCTCGACAAGCATTGCGGAGAATGCCATTCCGGAGACGGCGAGGCGCGCGAAATCTTCGACACGACGCTTCGACCCGGTTTCATCCACTTCAAGGAGCCGTACATTACGCTCATCGGCAATCCCAGTTGGGCGGCGCCTCCGAAAATCTATCGATCTGGAAGTCGAACCGCGTGGGCGGGCTCTCCTGAAGAAGAACTTCCCGAACCGCCTCCGGGATTCGGAATCGCCGACACCATTCAGGTGGAAGCGTACACGACGACCGATCTGGAAGCGTACGCCACGCCTAAGCCGATGGAGAAGCTCTCTTACGCAAGTCGGCTCATTAACAAATATTGCGTTAAGGAGCATTACGGCGTCGAACTCGATCCCGTCGAAATGCTGCGCATGATTTGCTGGGTCGACGCGATGTGTCCTTACATGGGAACCGACGATATTCACAATCTACCGGATCCGAAATTCCAGGGTAGCGAATGGCTGTCCGTCGCGCCGCGTCTGGAAACCGCGCCGGTTGTGCGGAGACCCGGTCCGTTCGATCCCTTTGGAAAAGACGACGACGCGTACGACGCGCCTTCCCAGGAGAAAATTTACGCTAATCCAGCCGACGGTTCCGGACCGAAAATCAAAGTTCGGGAGCCCGGCAAGTAAACGCTTTTTATAGACGAGGCTTTAATTTGGAATCGCAACCTTGGTATGCGGACGGCTTACGTTTTGGGTGCAAACAATGCGGCGGCTGTTGCGGCGGAGCGCCCGGCTACGTCTGGGTTACCAACGAGGAAATCGCCGCGATGGCGAACGAACTGAGTATGTCCGAGTCAGATTTTGTCGCCGCGTTTGTTCGACTCATTCGCGGCAAGAAAAAGAGTCTTACGGAGCGACCCAACGGCGACTGCGTCTTGCTTGACTCTAAAAAAAGGCGCTGTTTGGTCTACGAATCGCGGCCGACTCAGTGCCGGACGTGGCCTTTTTGGGACTCGAATCTCGACCGACCCGGCTCGTGGAAACGCGCCGCGAAACATTGCAAAGGTTGCGACAATCCTCAGGGAAAATTGTATTCGCTCGAGGAGATTGAACGCGAACGCGCGAAAAAGTTTTAATCCCGACGTTTCAGAACGAAGTCGCGTTCGACGTCGGCGCGAACGCGACTGTTCGTTTAGGCGCTTTGCGCCTTAGCGCGGTTATATAAAGAATTTTAGAGAATGACGTGTCTTCTTAAAATCGTCGAATATTTTTATGGGGCGCAGAGAACGACGAGCGACGTTCCCATTCGCGTTTTTTTCCGGCGGATGTTGTGTCTGTGCGCGTTGATTTCTCTTCTCCTGTCGATCGTCGTGTCAATTGATTTTGACATGCATGAAATAGACAGAGCCTTTTGCGCGTATGCGGACGTGAAAATCCGGGAATTAAAAGCTCACGTCGATCGTTCTCAGAACACGGGAGACGAACTTAAACGGCAGACTCGAGAATCGGCGATTAGATACGCGAATATGCTTTCTGAAATCATTGCCGCCGACCCCGATATCCTGAACGAGGATATCAAGGATAGCGACGCTGGAAAAGCCGGTTTGGGACTGGTGATGAATCGGCTTAAACTGTCGGAAATGTCGGTGGTCGACGAGCGCGGAATCGTAATCGCGGCGTATCCTTCGGTGAACATAGGCGTCGATTTTAATCAACCTCCGCTTGACGAATTTCTTAAACTCAGGGAGTCGCCCGAGCCAATCGTTCAGGAAATCCGACCTAATTTCAACAATCCGGACGATATGTCAAGAATGTACGTCGGCGTGCGTAGACTTGATCAGCCCGGCGTCGTCCAGTTAGGTCTCGAGGCTAATCGTGTTGAGAAGATTTACCAATTGGGGAGTCTTGCCAACTTTATCGAACCTTCCGTAGAAACCGACAGATTGTTTGCCGTTTTTAATCGTTCTAAATCTTTTGAAGTTGGCGACGACGTCCTCGCAAAACTCAATCTTGATCAAATCAAGTTGAACGAACTCCAACACGCCAGACTTAACGGCAAAACGTACCTTGTTTTCGCGCGACAGCACGACGATCTGATTTATGTCGTCTCTTCCAATCTCAGATCGTTGATGAAGTCGCGTTTCATGATGATTGCGTCGCTCATTGTCGCGAATTTCTTCATCTTTTTCCTGGTATTCTTCTTAATCTCTTATCTAATCAAGAGATGTGTCGTCGAGAACGTCTATAAAATCAACGGATCCCTTGAGAAAATAACAAACGGCGATTTAAACGAGCGAGTCGACGTAACGACTTCCAAGGAGTTTGCCGATTTGTCCAACGGCGTCAATATGACGGTCGACGCGTTGAAAAACGCCAACGAAGAAGTTACAAAACGCGTCGAAGAAGAACTTGCCGTCGCGCAGAAAATTCAGGCGGAAGCGTTGCCCGATTTGGCGGAACGTTTTTCCGAAGAAGATCGTTTTGAAGTCTTTGGAATCAACCGTCCCATGCATCGAATTGGCGGCGATATGTACGACTTCTTCTTCATTAACGACAGACGCGCCATGTTTTATGTCGCGGACGTATCGGGACACGGCGTTCCCGCCGCGCTTGTCATGATGAAGACGATGGCGCTCGTTAAGAATCTCGCGCTCTCCAAAAAAGATATTGCCACAGTCGTAACGCTTACGAACGAATATCTTTCAGAAAACAACTCGTCGATGTTTGTTACGGGCTTTTTCTGCGTGATCGATTTAAAAACCGGCGTGACAACCTACGTCAACGCGGGGCATAATCCGCCGTTTTTACGACGAAAAGGCGGAAAGTTCGAGGAGATCAAGCCGACGGTTAATCTTTTGCTCGGCATAGGGAATCACGCGCCTTACGAAAGCGCGGAATTGAAACTGGAGCCCGGCGACGAGTTGGCGCTCTATACCGACGGAATTACCGAGGCGACAGCGTCCGATATCGATCTATTCGAGACGTCTCGCGCGCTTGAAGCGCTCAACGGGGTTGATGAAAACGCGTCCGCTAAGACGGCGGCGAAAAAACTGTTTGAAGCGATCGACCGCTTTACCGACTCCGCCGAGCCGTCCGACGATCAAACGCTGTTATTGTTCAAATTGAATCGTCTGGATCAGGGAGCGACTCTATGACGAACAAGAGAGACGTAATCAAAACCAAATACTGGCAATTGGGGTTGTTGTTTGTTCGTCTCGAACGACGGCGCCTTGTTTCGTTTTGACGGCGCAGGGAGTAGTTACGCGCGTTGCGACGCGAATCAGGCTTTTTATCAACCACGCAAGAACGCTGTTCAATAATGTCAATTTCAAAGATAGTCGGCTTTTTATTCAAGTCGCGAAAGACGTCGAGCGACGTGCCAATTCGAGTGTTCTTTTTGAGAATGCTGGCATGGTGCGCGTTCCTGTCCCTTATTTTTTCGGTCGTCGTGTCGATTAGTTTCGACATACGCGAAATTAACGGCGACTTCTTCAACGTATCCCGCGCGAGAATCAACGAGCTCCAATCGCACGCCAATCGGTCGAGAGGCACGAGCGACGCGCTCAAGCGTCAGGCAAAGAAAACGGCGGGACGATTCGCGACGCTGCTCGCCGAGGTTATCGCCGAGAATCCGGGGATTCTGAACGTCGATCCGAAAGAAAGCGACGAAGGGAAAGCCGGACTTGGCCTAATGATGAACCGCGTCGGCCTGACCGAAATTTCCGTCGTCGGTCCGGAAGGGATCGTGATCGCCGGGTATCCGTCCAGCAATATTGGAGTCGATTTTCATAATCCTCCGCTGGACGAATTTCTCCAGTTGCTCGATTCGAACGAACCGGTCGTACAGGAGATACGGCCCAATGTGAACGATCCGAACGATTTTCGAATGTACGCGGGCGCCCGACGTCTTGATCAGCCGGGGTTCGTTCAGGTTGGGCTTGAAGCGGATCCGCTCGAAAGGTTCTTTAAGCTGGGCGATCTCGTCAACTTTATCGAGCCGTCGCCCGATCAGGACGTTCTTTTCGCCGTTTTCAGCGCGGCGCGCGGATTCGAAGTGGGGGACGAGTCGCTTTCCAGAATCGATCTTTTCAATCTGAAACACGACAAAATCGAAAGCGTTAAGCTCGACGGTCGGACTTATCTCGTTCTCGCGCGGCAAAGCGACGACCTGACTTACGTCTACGCCTCCAAGTTGAGGTCGCTGATTCGAGCCCGACTGCTGACGGTCGCGCTGCTCATAATCGCCAACTTCTTTATTTTCTTCGTGATCTTCTTTTTGATTTCGTTCCTGATTAGGAAGTTTATCGTCGAGAGCGTCTATAAGATCAACGGGTCGCTCGAAAAGATCACCAACGGCGATTTAGACGAACGCGTCGACGTGACGACGTCCAAGGAATTCACCGATCTGTCCAACGGCGTCAACATGACCGTCGACGCGTTGAAGAGCGCCACTGAAGAAATTACCAAACGCGTAGAAGAGGAACTGGCGGTCGCTCAGAAAATTCAGGCGGACGCGTTGCCCGACCTGGAAAAGAGATTTGCTCAGGAAGAGCGGTTCGACGTGTACGGCGCCAATCGTCCGATGCATCGAATTGGCGGAGACATGTACGACTTTTTCTTCCTCAACGACGACAGGGTCATGTTCTATGTCGCGGACGTATCGGGGCACGGCGTGCCCGCCGCGCTGGTCATGATGAAGACGATGGCGCTCGTCAAAAATCTCGCGCTTTCGAAAAAACGGCTTCCGGAAGTGATAACGCTTACGAACGAATACCTTTCGGAAAATAACTCGTCGATGTTCGTAACCGGATTTTTCTGCGTCCTCGACTTAAAGACGGGCGTTCTGACGTACGTCAACGCGGGGCACAATCCTCCGTTTTTGCGTCGCAAAGGCGGAAAATACGAAGTGTTCGAACCGCGCATTAACCTGTTGTTGGGAATCGGTTCCTACGCGCCTTACGAAAGCGCTGAAATTCAACTGGAACCCGGCGACGAATTTTTGCTCTACACCGACGGAATCACCGAAGCGACCGCGCCCGATATCGATCTTTTCGAGACTGACCGCGCGCTCGACGCGCTCAACAAGGTCGATGAAAAGACGTCCGCTAAAAAGACGGCAAACGCGTTGTTTGCCGCCGTCGACCGCTTCACGAACAACGCCGAGCCGTCCGACGATCAGACGTTGCTGCTGTTCAAATTGAATCGCTTAGGCTAATAAAAAAACTCCCTCCGACACGCCGCGCCGGAGGGAGTTCGTCTCTATTCGTCGGTAAAAGCGTCGTCAGTTGCGGCGCGATTTCTTTTCGACGATCTCTTCCCACTTGTCTCGTTTCTTCGGCAGCTTCTTCATGCGAAGCGCGACGTACTGCACGATCGTCTTCGCCACGCCAAACGACTCGAATCCAAGGAGTTCGTCGCCCTGAAGTTCCGTTTGAAGCGCGACGAGCGGGCACGCGCGGTCTTCCATCGGCGTCGACTCGTCGGCGACTTTTCCGCCCATCTTTTGCTGAATTTCCTGCGCGTCTTTGAATTTTCCCTCGTCCATTTTGCCGACGAAGATCAAATAGCCGAGCGTCGGGAACTTAGCGCGCTTCTTTACCGCTTCGAGGGAAATCAGCGAATTGTATTTGCCCTCGCCGTTGTCGGCGTCAGGGCTTAAGAGAACAAGCCCGACGACGTTTTGAGCGACGGTTCCTTTGGAAATCCAATCGTTCTTCGCCCAAGAAGAGGCCAACGCGGCGCCAAAACCTGATCCGACGATCACCGTCTTTTTGACGTTGCAATATTGCAAATTGTTCAAATACGCAAGGAACGTAAACCACACCTCGCGATCGCTGTTGATCATCGCCATAATATCGCGCTGAGAAATCTGTTGTTGCGCTTGCGGTCGATCGTTCGGAGGATTGTTGTTGCCCGGCCCCCTTTGCAACGCGCCGCTTCCGCCCTCGCCGCGAAGATTTGGAATAAGAACGCCAAAGCCTTGTTGAGCAAGAAGCTGCGCTATTGGCATGTACGAATCGCTTTTGCCTTTGAGGTCATGAAGCAGAATGACGACGGGCGTGTCCTGATCCCCTTTGCCTTTGAAGTAGACGCCGGTCAGACGAACGCCGTCCGAGGCGGTGAAATCGTTCTGATTGAGTTGGATCGGCGTTACGCCGTCGGCGTTTTTAAGCGCGTCTTCCAAAGAGACTTTCGGTTCCCGATTTCTTCCTTGGGCGCGCGGATCGCCGCCTTGTTCCCCGCCTTGATTACGCGGATCGCCCCAGCCTTCCTGCTGTTGAGGCCCTTCTTGCCCCCAGCCATCTTGCTGTTGAGGATCCTCGTCGACCCAGCCCTCCTGCTGTTGACCTTCGTCCTGAAATTCGCCTTCCTGACCGGGGATCCCCTGTTCCTGGAAGTCGCCTTCTTGCGGACCGTTTTGCGGTCGTTCGCCGCCGGCGTTTCTGTCGGGCCGACCGCCGCGATTATCGCCCGACCGTCCGCCGCGATTGTCGCCGCCGGGCCGACCTCCGCGATTATTCCAGCCGGATCGGTCCCCGCCTGGTCTGGGAGGTTGACTAAACGCCGCGCCGCTTACGGCGAACGCGCAAAGAACGACTAGCGCGCAAACGAAATATTTTTTGACGCGTCGCGTCGACGAACGCCAATTGGACGAAGTTGAAACGAACATAGGAAACTCTCCTAAAAAACGACGAAACAAAGCGTTTAGCCAAAGAACGCCGCACGTTGGCGTCGCAGGCGGCGTCGCGTCCGCAAACGCGCTTAATCGCGAACGGCCAGGCGAATCGTCTTGCCGCGAATGAAAGAAGAAGCGTTCAATTCGGCGACGGCGTCGTCGAGCGCTTCGCTGGACGTCTCGTGAGTCAGGATAATGAGCGACGCGATCGGATCGTCCGGGCGCGCCTTCGGCGGCTGCAACATCGATTCGATGGAGACGTCGCGTTTCGCGAGCGTTTCGGCGACCTTCGCCATGACGCCCGGCTTGTCTTCGACGCCGAGCCTCAAATAGGCGCGTCCGCGAATCTTCTTCGAATCCATGACCGGAACTCCCTCGCGCTGATCGCTCCAAAGCCGCAGCGAATCAAACGTAATCTTCGTGCGCCCGAGCGCCGAGTCGATAACGTCGCTGCAAACGGCGGAAGCCGTGGGACGACGACCGGCGCCCCAACCTTGATAGAAGACCGAGCCGACGAAATCGCCGACGATTTCGATTCCGTTGTACGCGTTGGTTACTTTCGCAAGCGCCGAATCCTCG
Source organism: Thermoguttaceae bacterium (assembly GCA_017550965.1). Taxonomy (GTDB): domain Bacteria; phylum Planctomycetota; class Planctomycetia; order Pirellulales; family Thermoguttaceae; genus RUG369. Next base: position 18,315 of record JAFZNK010000081.1, on the reverse strand, counting down.
GGAATGAGCGTCGGACACACCTGCAAAACAAGTCCTTCGTTGGAACGTTCGGCGACGGCGAGCAAGCGAATTTTACGCCCGAGCTCTCTGGCAAATTTCACGTCGATCGAATCGACGACGTCGACTCCGACGCGCGAAATCGCTTTCCAGTCGGTAACGGCGCCAAACGCAAGCTGCGCCAAAATGCAGAGCTTCTGCGTAGAGTCGGAACCGTCGACGTCCAGCGTCGGATTCGCTTCGGCGAACCCCAGACGTTGCGCTTCTTTTAAGACGTCCGCGTACGCGGAGCCTTTCGACTCCATTTCGGACAAAATGAAGTTGCACGTCCCGTTGACGATCGCTTTGATCGATTCGATTTCGTTAGCCTGCAACGACGTTTGAATCGACGCCAGCACCGGAACGCCCCCGCATACGGACGCTTCGAATCCGATCGTTCGTCCCAATTCGCGCGCTTTCGCAAAGAGCTCCGGCCCGCAGTTGGCAAGCAGCGCCTTGTTGGCGGTCACGACGTCTTTGCCCGACTCGAGCGCGCGAAGCACAAAGGAGCGCGCCGGCTCGATTCCGCCGATGAGTTCGATAACGATCGAAATCTCGGGGTCGTCCATGATCTCGGCAAGATTGTCGGTCAAGATACCGTCCGGAATGGAGACGCCCCGATCGGACGTGAGATCTTTGTCGCAAATTTTGACCAATTCGATCTTTTTGCCCGTCGCGCGGGCGATTTGCTCCGACTTGCCAAGTAAAATTTCGGCGACTCCCCCGCCTATCGTTCCAAATCCCAACAAACCGACTTTAACAGAATCCATCTACTATCCTCTGTCTAAGACGCGCGTTTCGTAAAAAACGACGCGCCCGTATTGAAAATTAGTAAGAAGTCGACTCGTCGACTTCTTGACCCTTGATTGTTTCTCATGTATCATCATGTTAGCCGACCTCGACGTCGACCGTCGATAGGCGTAACCGCCCTTATTATATAACAAAAAACGCGGTTCGACGATACGGATACCGCCAAAAATTTGCGGTTGTCGGTAAAATTTTTAAAAAACAACGTCGACTTTCTTTAAGAGGTTTTTCCGTGCAGACGCCCGAGTCTAATTCCGCCGCTCCGAACGCCCAATTTATTTGCCTTACCTGTCAGCGCGGCGCGGAACCCGCCTTAAAAAAGGAAATGGCGAAACGTCGTCCCGATTTTCGCTTTTCCTATTCGCGACCCGGTTTCGTTACGTTCAAACTTCCGCGGCTTATGTCGACGGAAGATAGACTTGCGCTCGACGTGCGCGCGCTCGGCGCGATCTTCGCGCGCTCGTGCGCTCATTCGATAGGGCGCGTCGCCGACAAAAACGCCGATCCGAACGAATTCGATCTTAATCGCGCGGTCGAGCGCGTTTGGGAACTCGCTCGCGCGGCGTTTGAGACGCGGGACGCGCCGAAAATCGCGCGGCTTCACGTCTACGAGCGCGATCGATTCGACGTCGGAACGCGCGGATTTGAGCCCGGCCTGACCGATTACGCGTTTGAAGTTCATCGCGCGCTGTACGGCGCGGCTCACGATTCTTTTCGATCGTCGTTTGGGCCGAACGCCGATCGTCTCGACGCGCCCGGCGACCCCGGCGAAGTTTGTCTTGACGTTGCGATTGTCGAAAGAAACGAGTTTCACGTCGGATTTCACCGCGTTTCCGACGCGCATTCGCGCTATCCCGGCGGGCTCTTTCCCCTTGCGCTCCCGACCGACGCGGCGTCGCGCGCGTTTCTCAAATTTGAGGAAGGACTGCGCTGGGCCGACTTTCCTATTGGAATCGGTTCGCGGTGCGTCGATATTGGCGCGTCTCCTGGCGGCGGTTCACAGGCTCTGTTGGCAAGGGGCGCGGAAGTGCTGGGCGTCGATCCCGCCGAGATCGATCCGAGAGTATTGGTCAATCCGAATTTCACGCATCTGCGCGGAAAAATCAATCAGCTCAAGCGTAAACTCTTTAGGAAATCGCGCTGGTTCCTGACCGACATGAACGTCGCGCCCGACTATACGCTCGACGCGCTTGAAGAGATTGTCAATAGAGACGATATCGCCGCGCGAGGGCTCCTTTTCACGCTGAAATTCTTCGAGTGGAAACTTGCCGACAATATCCCCGAATATATCGCCCGAGTCAAATCGTGGGGATTCAATCATGTGAAAGCGCGTCAGTTGCAATTCAACCGACAGGAAATCATGATCGCCGCTTTAAAGAAACCGTTTTATCGCTAACGACGTCGAAAAAACGGTTTGTTTCCGTTGTTTTTACGTTGGGAAAGACGTTCCGATGAAAAAAATCGTTCCTTTGCTCGCTCGCCTTATCGTCCTTTCGTGTTCGTTGACGCCGTTGGCGACGGCGTCTGTTTTTGCCGACGGAGACGCTTCGTCTAATCCGACTCGTCCGTCGCGCGACGATTCGTTTTTCGGCGTTCATTTCGATTTTCACGCGACCATGACCGACCCCGCGATCGGAGGCGCGACGACTCCCGAGCTAATCGACTCGTTGATCGATTTGACGAACCCCGATTATTTTGAAACCGATTCAAAAGGTCATCCGGGCGTTTCGAGCTATCCGACGAGAGTCGGGAACAGCGCCGGACGTTTTGTCGGCGATCCTCTGAAAGTCTGGCGCGACGAGACGGCCAGGCGAGGCGTCGCGCTCTACGCGCATTATTCCGGAATTTGGGACGATCGGGCGATCGAACTTCATCCCGATTGGGCCGCTCGTGATCCAAACGGAAACGCGATCGGGGGCAGAGCGTCGGTCGTCGGTCCATACGTCGATTCTCTGATGATCCCGCAACTGCTCGAAATCGCTCGCGATTACTCTTTAGACGGCGCGTGGGTCGACGGGGACGTCTGGGCGGACGTCGTCGACTATTCGCCAAAAGCTCAGGAACGATTCAAAAAAGAGACGGGCGTGGAAACTGTTCCGACGAACTCTTCCGAACCGTATTGGAACGAATGGCGCGCCTTTCAACGCGGCTTGTTTCGCGAGTACGTCGGAAGATATATAACCGCCGTTAAAAAAGAACTTCCCAATTTCAAATTTTGCACGAACTGGTCGTTCTCAACGCATATGCCCGAGCCGCCCTTTGAAGGAATCGATTTTATTTCCGGCGATCTCGGCGGCTACGATTGCGTCAATATTTCCCGAATGACGTCAAGACTCTTTATGACGCAGGGCGTTCCCTGGGATCTCATGTCCGCAAGTTTTTGCCGCTGGGGAATCGGAGCGACCGATCCGCCGAATTTGGGTAAGACGTCGGTTCAACTCATGCGCGAAGCCGCTTGCGTCATCGCGCAAGGGGGCGGATATCAGGCGGGGTTCCCGCAAGTCTCCGCAGGCAAACCTCCCATACGCGACGGAGGCGTCGATATCGAATTAGTTAAAGTTTTTGGAAGCGTCTCCGATTTTTGCCGTCAACGTCAAGAGTATTGCTTCAAAACGAAATACGTTCCTCAAATTGCCGTTCTTCTTTCGACGCAGGGAACTTACGACCGCTGGGACGCCGCCAATACCGGCTTGTATTGGTGGGATCGTCGCCAGGAAGGAATTGTCTCGTGCTTATTGGAGAATCAACAGTCTGTCGCCGTTCTTGTGACGCGACGGTTGACGGAGCGTATGAACGATTTTCCGCTAATCGTCGTCGCCGAATGGGATTCGTTGGAAAAGGATCTTTGCGATCAACTTGTCCAATACGTCAAAAACGGCGGAAACGTTCTTATCGTCGGCGCGTCGACCAAAGCTCTTTTTCAACAGGCCCTCGACGAGGCGGAACAAGAGAAGGCGACGCCGGTCGAAGGAACCGTTCCCGACGGCATGAATTGCGCGTTTTACGCGCTTGAAAAAGGCCGAATCGCGACGATCGACCAGCCGATTACCGACGCGTATCGAACCGATCCCAATCCCGCCGTTCGCGATTTTGTCGGCGCCGTCGTCCATGAGCTGTTTCCCAACCCGATCGTAACGGTCGAGGGAAGTCGCGACGTCGACGTTTCCGTCATGCGAACCGTCTCGGGCGACCTGACCGTTCAGTTGGTGAACGCGAGCGGTCCGCACCGAATCGCCGGAATCATTGAAACGATCGATCCGACCGACCCGATCGACGTTACTGTCGCGACCGAGAAGAAACCGAAACAAGTCGTCCTACAGCCCGGCGACCGCGCCGTCGACTGGAACTGGGAAGACGGTCGCGTCAAGTTGAGAATCGAGTCCGTTCCGATTCACGAGATCGTCGTCCTTTCAGAGTAGCGTTTCCAATAATGCCCGATATTTACTTGCCTTAGAGAGACTTCCCGATGAAAAGTCCCGTTCCTTCGCTCGTTCGTTTTATAGTTCTGGCGTGTCTTTTGTGTTTGTTGACGCCGTCTCCAAACGCTTTCGCCGAAGACGACGCTTCCTCAAATCCTCCGCGTCCGTTGCGTAAGGATTCGTTCTTTGGCGTTCACTTCGATTTTCACGCGAATATGCTTGATCCCGTAATAGGAGGCGCGACGACGCCGGAGCTGATCGACGCGCTAATCGATCTTACGAACCCCGATTATTTTGAAACCGATTCAAAAGGGCATCCGGGCGTTTCGAGCTATCCGACGAAAGTCGGGAACAGCGCGGGGCGTTTTGTCGGCGATCCGTTGAAAGTCTGGCGCGAAGGGACGGCGAAAAGAGGCGTCGCGCTCTACGCGCATTATTCCGGTATTTGGGACGATCGCGCGGTCGAGCTTCATCCGGAATGGGCGGCTCATGATCCGAACGGAAACGCCGCGGGCGGCAAGACTTCGGTTTTGAGTTCTTACGTCGATACCCTGATGATCCCGCAACTGCTTGAACTTGGGCGCGATTATTCTGTAGACGGCGCCTGGGTCGACGGGGAAGTTTGGGCCGCCGTCGTCGACTACTCGCCAAAAGTCCGGGAACGATTTAAAGAAGAGACGGGCGCCGAAACCGCTCCGACGAACCCTTCCGAACCGTACTGGAAAGAATGGCGCGCTTTCCAGCGCCAATTGTTCCGCGAGTACGTTCGGCGATATATAACCGCCGTTAAAAAAGAACTTCCCAATTTCCAATTTTGCACGAATTGGTCGTTCTCGACGCATATGCCCGAGCCGCCCCTTGAAGGCGTCGATTATATTTCCGGCGATCTCGGAGCCTACGACTGCGTCAACGTTTCCAGAACGACGTCAAGACTTTTCATGACGCAGGAGATTCCCTGGGATCTCATGTCCGCGACCTTTTGTCGATGGGCCTTTGGATCGACCGATTCTCCCAACTTGTTCAAGACTCCGATTCAACTCAAACGCGAAGCCGCCTGCGTTATCGCGCAGGGGGGCGGGTATCAGGCGGGGATTTCGCAAGTTTCCGCCGGCGATCCGCCTGTGCGCGACGGTGGCGTCGATATTGAAAGAGTCAAGGTTCTTAGCGACGTTTCCCAATTTTGCCGCGAGCGACAGGAGTATTGCTTTAAAGCGACCTATGTTCCTCAAATCGCGTTTTTGCTTTCAACGCAGGGAACCTACGACCGTTGGGACGCCGCGAACACCGGATTATTCTGGTGGGATCGACGTCAGGAAGGAATTGTCGCGTGTCTGTTGGAGAATCAACAGGCGGTTGCCGTCCTTGTTACGCAACGCCTAATGGAACGTATGAGCGATTTTCCGCTGATCGTCGTCGCCGAGTGGGACGCGCTGGAGCCCGAGCTCTGCGATCAACTCGTCGAATATGTTAAAAACGGCGGATGCGTTCTTATCGTCGGCGCGTCGACCAAAGCGCTTTTCCAACAGACCCTCGACGAAGCGAAACGGGAAGAAGTCGTTTTAGCCGAAGGAATCGTTCCCGACGGCATGAGTTGCGAGTTTTACGCGCTTGAAAAGGGCCGAATCGCGACGATCGACCAACCGATTTCAGACGCGTATCGAACCGATCCCAATCCGGCCGTTCGCGATTTCGTCGGCGCCGTCGTCCATGAGCTGTTTCCCGATCCGATCGTAACCGTCGAGGGAAGTCGCGACGTCGACGTTTCCGTCATGCGAACGAAGTCGGGCGACTTGGCCGTTCATTTTGTGAACACAAGCGGTCCGCACCGAACTGCCGGGGTGATCGACGCAATTGAGCCAACCGACGCGATCGACGTTTCTGTCGCGACGGAGGAAAAGCCGAAACAAGTCGCGTTGCAGCCGGGCGATAGAGCCGTCGACTGGCGTTGGGAAGACGGACGCGTTCAATTGAGAATTGACTCCGTTCCCATTTACGAGATTGTCGTCCTTTCGAAATAGCGTTTCCGACATTACCTGATAATTGACTGTGTTAGAGAGATTTCCCGATGAAAAATCCCGTTTTTTCGCGCGTTTGTTTTATTGTTCTGGCGTGTCTTTTGGGCTTGCCGACGTCGTTGACTCCAGACGTCTTCGCGGACGAAGGCGCTTCGTCCGATCCCCCTCGTCCGTTGCGTAAGGACTCGTTCTTCGGCGTTCATTTCGACTATCACGCGCTCATGACCGATCCGCCGGTCGGAGGAGCGACGACGCCGGAAATGATCGACGCGTTAATCGATATCGCCCGTCCGGACTATTTTGAAGTCGATTCGAAGGGGCATCCGGGCGTTTCGAGCTATCCGACGAAAGTCGGGAACAGCGCGGGGCGTTTCGTCGGCGATCCGCTAAAAGTCTGGCGCGACGAGACGGCGAAACGCGGCGTCGCGCTCTACGCGCACTATTCCGGAATACTGGACGACCGCGCTTTCGAACTTCATCCGGACTGGGCGGCGCTTGATACGAACGGAAACGCGATCGGCGGGAGAATGTCGCTCCTCGGACCTTACGAAGATTCTCTGTTAATTCCCCAATTGTTGGAAATAGGACGCGATTATTCTTTTGACGGCGCCTGGGTCGACGGCGACGTCTGGGGCGCGGTCGTCGACTATTCCCCGAAAGTTCGGGAACGTTTTCAAAAAGAAACAGGCGCGGAAAAAGTTCCGACGAACCCTTCCGAACCGTATTGGAAAGAATGGCGCGCCTTTCAACGCGATTTGTTCCGCGAATATGTTAAACGATACATAACCTCCGTCAAAAAAGAACTTCCCGATTTTCAATTTTGCAGCAACTGGTCGTTCTCGCCCCATATGCCCGAGGTTCCCTTCGACGGCGTCGACTTTATTTCCGGGGATATTTGCGGAGTCGATTGCGTCAACGTTTCCAGAATGGTTTCAAGGCTCTTTATGACGCAGGAAATCCCTTGGGATCTTATGTCCTGGAGTTTTTACCAGTGGCAAATCGGGTCGCTGGATCCTCCGGAAACGCGCAAGACGTCGATTCAGCTCATGCGCGAAGCCGCGTGCGTTATTTCACAGGGAGGCGGATACCAGGCGGTCTTCTCGCAGGCGGGCGCCGGCGTTCCCCCGAAACGCGACGGAAGCGTCGATATTGAGAAAGTCAAAGTCTTTGCGAGCGTTTCCGATTTCTGTCGCGAGCGAAAGGAGTACTGCTTCAAAGCGAAGCACGTTCCTCAAATCGCCGTTCTTCTTTCAACGCAGGGGACGTACGACCGTTGGGACGCCGCCAATACCGCGTTGTTTTGGTGGGATCGTCGTCAGGAAGGAATCGTTTCGTGTCTGCTGGAGAATCAACAGGCGGTTTCCGTGCTTGTAACGCGCCGCTTAATGGAACGAATGAACGAATTTCCGCTGATCGTCGTCGCCGAATGGGATTCTCTGGAAACGGAACTTTGCGAACAACTTGTCGAATACGTCAAAAACGGCGGGCGCGTTCTCATCGTCGGCGCGCAAACCAAAGCGCTTTTTCAGCAAACGCTTGACGAAGCGAAACAAGAGAGCGGGGCGTTGGCTGACGGAATCGTTCCCGACGGGATGAGTTGCGAATTTTACGCGCTCGAAAAAGGCCGAATCGCGACGATCGACCAGCCGATTACCGACGCGTATCGCGGCGATCCCAATCCTGTCGTTCGCGATTTCGTCGGCGCCGTCGTTCGCGAGTTGTTCCCCGATCCCGTCGTAACCGTCGAGGGAAGTCGCGACGTCGACGTTTCCGTGATGCGAACCGTCTCGGGCGATCTTGCCGTTCATCTTGTGAATACGAGCGGTCCGCATCGTACCGCCGGAATCATTGAAACGATCGAGCCGACCGACGCGATCGACGTCTCTGTTGCGACCAAAGCGAAGCCGAAACAGGTCGTTTTACAGCCCGGCGATCGTAACGTCGACTGGAGTTGGGAAGACGGACGCGTCCAATTGACAATCGACGCCGTTCCAATTCACGAGATAATTGTTGTTTCAGAATAGCGCCCGAGCGTGTCGATCTACTTCGCGACGGCAGTTTCGGGGCAAGAGTCAAAAGAACCTCTGCAAATCTTATCGTTTTGCAGAGGTTCTCCAAATTATTGTCGACGTTTCGTCAGAATAAACAAAGCTCTTTTGAATAGGGATCGACTCTATTCTCCCCATTCGAGGAAGCAGTTTCCGTCGGCGACGCGAAGCTTGACTTTCGCGCCCATGAGCAGCGGATAATTAACGTCTCCGTGTCCGGCGGGGAATCCAAAAGCTACGGGAACTTTTGCGTCTTGTAGGAACTGCCGACGGATCATATCGGCGATTGACTTGTATTTTCCACCCCGATCCGCGCCGAAGTCGCGCGATCTGTCCGGCGGGATTTCGGTCCATTCGCCAAAGACGAACCCCGCCGCTTTATCCAAAACGCCAAGATGTTTCAAAAACATAAGATAACGATGGACGTCCTGATAGTCGCCCCCGACTTCCTCGAGGTAGAGGATATAAGGCTCGTTCGTTTGGGAACAGTCGAACGCGGTTCCGAGAATGGACGAGAACGTCGTCAAATTTCCCCCGATAAGAATTCCGGTCGCTTCTCCTTCGACGCATAAAGGCGACGCTTCAAATTTGTAGGTAGGAATTTCTCCCCTGAGCGCGTGTTCCTGCGCCTTTGTGCAAACTTCGGGTATTCCCATAAACGCCGCGCTCATACTCGAGTGAATCGACGGAAACCCCGCCGACGTCCACGCCGAATGATAGACGGTGATATCGCTGTAGCCGACAATCGGCTTTTTCGCGTCGCGTATCGCGTCTAAGCCCAGTCGATCCATTGCTTCCGAAGCGCCGTAACCGCCGCGAACGCAAAAGATCGCTTTGATTTCCGGATCGCTCAGCGCCCATCGGACGTCGTCGAGCAGTTCGTCGAGCGTTCGAACATCGGGACAGACGTACTTTCCCTTGACGGGGACGTATCCCCATTTCTTAAGCCCCTCGACCGTCGCGTCGACTTGCGCCTGACTTGGAATTGCCGACGGCGAGATCACGGCGATTTTGTCTCCCTCCTTGAGAAAATAGGAGTCGGGCGCGCCCTGATACGGCTTATACCCGGTAATTTCGCACTTCGTGTCGACGCCTTCCGAATAATAGGCGTCGTCTTCGGGTCCGGACTGCGAGTTTGCGTTTGGTCCGGACCATAACGACAGGAACGCCGCCATGATGAACGCCAATAACGTCCGGTTCCTCAATGTTGTTTTCATCATAGACCTTGTTGTTTTATGTCTTTCAGACGTCAGCCAACGAACGATTATTCGTCGGTCTTCATACGCCTTTGCGAAACTCTTTTCGGGTCGGTTGCCAGAAATCGTTACGTCCGAAATTATTGAAAAGGCGAATCAAAAAGCAGTTGAGACGAAAACGATTCCGTAGGGCGTCGAACGCATTAATCTTGTTTGCGTCCGCGTTATTCTAAAGCGTTTCGTTTTCAGCTTGCCGCATGTTTCCGTTTAAGACGCTCTTGATAAAATCGCCCGGCGTAATAGCCTTAATAATACTTTGTTGGAAATCGTTCAAATTTCTGGTTACTATATACTTCGCGTCGCAAGCTAACGCGCACTCAACCTGAAGACAGTCTTCGACGTCTTTAAACTGTTTTTGCGACAATGCCGCCGTTACGGACTTCTGGTCGATTTTTACAATAGAGGCCAGTTCTAAAAAATTTAAGAGAACGTCTCGCCTTTCGTTTTCCGAATAGGACTTTCTGAGTATATAATACGCGTTCATGACGGAGTGTGCCGCGACGAATCCCTCTATTTTGCGCGTTCTGCACATGTCCATGATCAAATAGGCTTCGGCGTAAAAAGAAGGTCTTTGCGCGAGATAGTCAAGCATGACGTTTGTGTCGATTAACACTCTCATATCTTGTATTTCTCCTCAAAGTATTCCCTCAATTCTTTGTCCTCGTCCAAATCGGGAATTGGACGAGTCATGCTGTTGATCTTATTAAAGGCGCGAGTTCTTCGCTCTAAATCGTCGTCCTGTCCTTCCTGGTCGTCGCCGTCGTCAAGCTCAGTAAAATAAGTTCCAAACATGGCGATAAACCCCTCCAATTGTTTTTCATTCAATCTTGAAAAAATCTCGTAAGCTTTTTTTCTTGCGCTCATAGATTCATTCCCCATACTTTCAAACTGTTACGGTGTCCAACGCTGTTTAAAAGAAACCTTTTTACTTTTCGACGACTCGAATCATTCGACGTCGTTGACTCTATTCTTTCCAGTCAAGGAAGCAGTTTCCGTCGGCGACGCGAAGCGTGACTTTCGCGCCCATGAGCAGCGGATAATTCGCGCTTCCGTGTCCGGAAGGGAACCCAAACGCGACGGGAACGTTCGCGAGTTCCGGAAATTGCCGACGAATCATGTCGGCGACCGAGTCGAACAATCCGCCCCGATCGGCGCCGAAGTTGCCCGTTCCGTCGGTTGGAAGATCGGTCCACTCGCCAAAGACGAACCCGGCGGCTTTGTCCAAAACGCCAAGGTGTTTCAAAATGATCAGGTACCGATGAATGTGCTGAATATCTTCCTCAACGTCCTCAAAGAACAGAATATAGGGCTTGTCCGTTTTTGAACACTCGAACTCCGTATTGAGCGTCGACGTGAACGTCGATAAATTGCCCCCGACGAGGATCCCCGTCGCTTCCCCTTCGACGCACAAAGGCGACGCTTCAAATTTGTAGGAGGGAATATCCCCTTTGAGCATACGCGCTTGCGCCTCGCGGCAGACGTCGGGAAGGCTCGTAAACGTCGCGCTCATACTCGCGTGAATCGACGGAAGACCCGCCGACGTCCACGCCGAATGATAGACGGTGATATCGCTGTACCCGATAATCGGCTTTTTCGCGTCGCGTATCGCGTCTACTCCAAGGATATCCATCGCTTCCGAAGCGCCGTAACCGCCGCGAACGCAAAAGATCGCTTTGATTTCGGGATCGTTCAACGCCCATTGGAGATCCTCAAGAATATCGTCGATCGTTCGAACCGACGGACAGACGTGTTTTCCCTCGACGGGGACGTATCCCCATTTCTTGAGTCCTTCGATCGTCGCGTCGACTTGTTTTTGACTTGGAATCGCCGACGGCGAAATCACCGCGACTTTGTCCCCCTCGTTGAGGAAATAAGAGTCCGGCGCGCCTTGACGCGGCGCGTACCCGGTTATTTCGCATTTCGTGTCGACGCCTTCCGAAACGAGCGCGTTTTCTTCCGCCGCAGGCGTCGAGCTCGTTTTTGTTTCCGACCAGGAGAACGGGAACGCCGCCAGCGCGAGCGCCAATAACGCGATAATTCTGTTTTGAGATTTCATAGTGTTGCTTCCTTTTTCGGGTTTACGACGACGCGGCGAACGACTATTTCAACCGTCGCGTTTCGCCGACGGCAATCCGAACTATTTTTTTTCTTTACGCTTCGACGACGGCGACGACTTCGATTTCCGCCAACGCGCCCTTGGGTAATCTGGCGACCTCGACGCAGCTCCTCGCCGGCTTGCCGATAAAGTATTCGGCGTAAACTTCGTTGAACGCTGCGAAATCGTCCATATTCGCGAGGAAACAGGTCGTTTTGACGACCTTGTCCAGCCCGCTGCCGGCCGCTTCGAGAACGGCGGCGAGGTTCTTGATAATTCGTCTTGTCTGCTCTTCGATCCCTTCCGCTTCGATTTTTCCGGAGACGGGATCGATTGGAATCTGACCGGACGTGTAAACCAATCCGCCGACGACGACGGCTTGCGAATACGGCCCAATAGCGCCGGGCGCGTTTTTGGTTTCGACGACTTTCATCCCGTTGGTTCCTTTCTGTTTTATTCCTCAAGTTCGCGTCCGCATAGCGCGTAATAGACCGACAGGTAAGGGGAGTTTTGTTGATCCGTCAAAAACTCGTCTATTTCCTTTTCCGAGTTAAGAAGGCCGTGATTAAAAAGGTTGGCGACGATTTCCGCCGCCATTTTTCTTGCGTTTTGCAGTTTCGGCAAATTCAAATTGAAGACGCGAATCGTTTCTAACGCGCGTCGTTTCGCCGTTTCCGAGACGTCGCCTCGTTCGACAATTTTTCCGTTGGCGTCGTAGGTAAAAAATTCCGACGGTTTTTCCCGCGACGGATCGACGATATCCTCGCCGTTAAACGTTATCTTGTTTTTTGGATTGTCTTTATAGCGACCGCAGGATTCGTCATGATTGCAGGAAAAGAACAAGTTGTTCCAGTCGAAAGTTTTCTCCGGCGCGTCGTTGCGACGGATCAAATGTTCAATATGTCCGTTGATATCGCCGTTGGACGATTTGATATTCGTTTCACAGTAGGCGCAACGCTCTCCCTGCGCTTCATACAACCTGTCGCGAAGTTCCTTATGAGCGTCGGTATGAGCGAATTGATCCCAGCTTTTTCTTTCTCGTCGAGCCTTTGCCAACGATTCGGGCGCGGCGCCGCGTTCAAATTTGCGCATGTCGCGCCCTTTCACTGTTTAAGACGATTAGCGAGACGTTTGAGCGCAACGATTCTGTTTAGCGGGGGATAAGTCTCTCCGTAGTGAGCGTTCAATTCCTCGTACAGTCGAGACCCTTCGATGGAATCCGCTAAACCGTGAGACTGCATCTTGGCGTATTGATCGAGTTTTTGAACGTATTCGTCGTTTTCAGGCGCGGGATTTGTTCCAAAGACGTCGCAGAGAATGTTTTGCGCTTCGACTCCTTGCGTTTCCGTGTCGATTTGTTCCGCTTTTCCGTTCTTCAGGGTCCGAATCGACTCTTTGGGAACCGACGAGACGACCTGCGGACTATGAGTCGTAACGATAAATTGAATACTTGGGAAGACCTTGCGAAGAATCGGCAAAATCTTCTGTTGCCAGACTGGGTGAAGATGCAGTTCAATCTCGTCGATGAGAACGATTCCCGGCGTTTTCAGAGCTGCTTCCCTGCCTAACATTGGGTTGAGTTTGCAACACCTATAGGCGATATCGGCGACGGTTCCAAGAACAATTCGAACGCCCGCGCTGAGTCGGTCGACCTGAATTTTTTCGCGCGTTTCGAGATTTCGCGCGAAAACGCCCTTCGAGTCCAAATCAACGCCGCCCCATCCCGCCGGTTCGAGCGCGACGTCGAGCGCCTTTTGAACGACCTTATGAAAAGTCTCGTAACGTTCCAACTCGTCGGCGTCGAAAGACGGATCCGACTGGTCGCGGCGAAAACGTTCCGTGTAGATCCAAAAGCAGAGCGATTGGAACCAAAGGCTGAATTCCTTGTATCCGGAACTGGGATTGGTCGCGTCGGCGTAGCCGTACTTGCGGGACGTGGAAAGATAAGCTTTGGCGTGAGCGCGAGTCTGTTTTATATTGGCCCAAAGCCGACTGTCTCCGTAATACGCCAGAATTGGCCAAAGTCGTTCTTCCTGTTTGGCTAAGAGAAATTTAGCGTAATTGGAAAGAACGCGCGCGTCTTTTACCGTCGTCGTCTTCTTTTTTTCAGAGCTTGTCAGCGTTCTTTGGACCGTTCCGTCGAGTCCTTGTAAAAAACCGCTTTCCAAATCGGCGAACGTCGCCGTCAGTTCCGGACGTCCCGTCTCGACAAGTTGACCGTCGACGAAGACGGCGCGCGCGTCGCCGCTTTTGAATCCGGCTCCACGCGAGTTAGGCATTGCGCCGACAAACGTTCCCCACGCGATATTGATCGCGTCGAGAACCGCCGTTTTACCCTCGCCGTTTTTGGCGACGAAAACCGTCAAGCCGCCGACTTGTCCCTCGTCGAGACAGAAATCGACGCGGAAATCGGAAAAACAACGAAAATTTTTTAGTTCCAGCGACTTGATTCTCATAATTGACCTCTACGACAGTCGCGTCCTTTACCGACAAACGCGACTCTTTCCTCATCATACCAGACGGAACGCCGCGCGTCAATTGACGGCGTTTCTTATGGAGAATCGATTCATGGTAGTAGAGAACGCCGCTGGCGTCGCGATTGTCAGAGCGCGGCTGAAGTTTTCCTGCCCTTCTGGAAATCGTCAACAATTTGTTGACGATTTCCAGACGACGTGGGAAAGGCGCGGAAACGACGTTTGAGAGCCTCTTTTTTGGCGTGGGGAATTTGCGCTTGGACGTCGCCCTGTTTGCCTGTAGCGTTCGGCGGACTTCGCCGCCTGCCGCTTGCGGCTCTTGGCGTTCACGTCGGACCGTCGTCAAACTATCGTCTAAACGCCGAAGAAGCGTTCGAAGAACTTTTTGATCTTTCCGACGATCCGTTCCTTTTTGACCTGTCTTGTTTCGCCGTCTTTCCCTACGGAAAAACGCGAGCTGGACGGCATGAACGCGTCGATTTGCGTTCCGCTCGTCTCGACAGTTCCGACTTCAAACGCGTTGTCGATGAACTCGCGCGTCTTTTCGGGGTTGAGCCGTTCTTCCTGAATGATCTGCTGGAGTTCCCGTTCTTTGCGGTCGTCGACAAACTGCCTCCATTCTTCCTGAACGTCCGTTTCTTCCGTAACCGTTTTAATAAACGCCCTGATAAGATCCCCTTTCGGGCGCAGTTCGGGACTCGAATTGACCGCCTTGTCGATCGTGGCGAGAATCTCCTTGTCGTCGCAATGCCCCTCTTTATATTTCGCGACGAGCGCCAGAATATAGTCAATGCTGAACTGAACCTGTTTCACAAGCTCCATTTCGAAGACAAGGTCGTCGACGATATCCTCTTTTTCGACGTTGACGCGATACTTGTCGTGCAGGTCGTTGTAGACGCTTGTATAGTCCTGCATGTCCCCGACGAGCATCGGGTCGGAAAACTCGTCGAACGTCGTCAAAATGTTGCGCAAACGCAGGATCGCGCCGAACTTCTCGATAAAGTCGTGTTCTTCTTTTTCTCCGACCGGCATGGTTCCGACCGGAAAGAGTTCCTGAAACTCGACGACAAGCTCGACATACCCGTCGACGTGATTTCCTTCGTCGTCGGTATAGCCGTAATAGTAGTCGTCGTACGGACGCATTAACACGATCCCGCAGGCGTCTTTGTCGCCAAAGAGCGCGATCGATTCTTCCACCGCCTTCTGCAACGGGAGAAAACAGATAATGTTTCCGCATTTTTTGACCGAATTCAGAATCCGGTTCGTTCGCGAAAACGCCTGAAGCAACCCGTGCATACGCAGGTTCTTATCGACCCAGAGCGTGTTGAGCGTCGGCGCGTCGAATCCCGTCAGAAACATATTGACGACGATCAGCAAGTCGATTTCGCGATTCTTCACGCGCATCGACAAATCTTTGTAATAGTTGGCGAACTTCTCGGCGCTTGTGTCGTAACTTGTGCCGAACATTGCGTTATAGTCGGCGATTGCGCCGTCGAGAAACTCTCGCGACTCCGGCGGAAGTCCGTCTGCGCTGTCCGAATTCTCGTCGTCGAAACCGCCCGTAAAATCGTTGGAGACGTCTTCGTTAGGCGCGTAACTAAATATCGTCGCGACTTTTAACGACGTTCCAAAACGATCGCCAAGCTGTTTTTTGAATTCGTTGTAATACGTTTTGGCGGCTTTGACGGACGCCGTCGCGAAAATTGAATTGAACCCCTTTAAGCGAACGACGGTTCTCGTCTGTTCGACGTCCCTTTTCGCTTTGGCGATCTCTTCGATATTGAGGAGCTTTGAGATCGAATATCCCTCGTTACGTTTTGTTTTGGCGTCGAATTTTTCGAGGATATACCCGACGACGTTGGCGACGCGTTCCGGGGCGAGCATGACCTTTTCGCGGTCGATCGGATTGATTTCTTCGTCTTCGTCGACGTCGTCTTTCGGTTTGATCGTATTGACGTAATCGACGTGGAATTCCAGAACGTTGGCGTCGCGGATGGCGTCGACAATCGTGTAGGCGTGGAGTTTGTCGCCGAAGACCTGCTCGGTCGTGCGGAAATTGGCGCAACGACCCGTCGACGCGTTTTTCGCAAAGATCGGCGTGCCCGTAAAGCCGAAGATATGGCGTTTTTTAAACGCTTTGGCGATATCCCTGTGCATATCGCCGAATTGAGAGCGATGACATTCGTCGAAAATCAACACGACGTGTTTGTCGAATATGGGATGACCCGATTTTTTGAAATTACTGACGAAAATCTGCAGCTTTTGAATCGTCGTAACAATGATTCGCGACTCTTTGGGACGTCCTTTTTCGTCTTTGTCTTCAAGTTGTAATTGAAGGATTTTCGCGCTTTTGTTGCCGTTTGCCGCGCCCTTCTGGAATTTGTCGTATTCCCTCATCGTTTGATAGTCGAGATCTTTCCGATCGACGACGAAGAGAACTTTGTCGATTTCGGGCATGCGGCTGGCGAGTTGAGCCGTTTTGAACGACGTGAGCGTTTTGCCGCTTCCGGTCGTGTGCCAGATATAGCCGCCCGCGTCGGGACCAGACCAGCGTTTCTGATTTGTCGACGTAATGATTCGCGTCAAAATCCGTTCGGTCGCCGCGATTTGGTACGGACGCATGACGAGCAGGTTTTTATCGACGGTGAAGACGCAGTATCGCGTCAGGACGTTTAAGATCGTGTTGCGCGCGAAAAAAGTCTTGGCGAAGTCGATCAGGTCGTAAATCGGCTCGTTCGTTTCGTCAGCCCAGTACGACGTGAATTCGAACGTCGCGCTCGTCGTCTTTCTCGGCGTTTTGGACGACCTGTTTCCATTTTCCTTGACGGCGGCGCGTCGGGTCGTGTTCGAATAGTATTTCGTCTGCGTTCCGTTGGAGATCACGAAAATCTGAACGTATTCGTACAGACCCAAATCCGCCCAGAACGATTCGCGCTGATACCGTTCGATTTGATTGAACGCCTCGCGCAGCGATCCTCCGCGCTTCTTGAGTTCGACGTGGACGAGGGGCAGACCGTTGACCAGAACCGTAACGTCGTACCGGTTCTTATACGCGCCCTCGTTTTCGACGTACTGATTGATGACCTGCAATTTGTTGTTGTGAATCGTTTCGCGGTCGATCAATTTGACGTTGACGAGCGATCCGTCGTCGCGCGTAAAGGGTCGGACGGGATCCTCCTGAATCTTCGTCGTCTTCTCCTCGATTCCCTCGTTCGGCTTGGCGATCTCCGTTTTCAGCAGGCGTTCCCATTCGGCGTCGGTAAAGACGAGCGCGTTCAACGCTTCGAGTTGGCGGCGCAAGTTGGCGAGCAATCCTTCGCGGTTTTTGACCGGGACGTATTCGTATCCCTGTTCCCGCAACAGTTCGATAAAGCTCCGCTCCAGTTGCGCTTCGGTCTGATACGCGTCCGAACGGCGCGGCGAACGCTCGTATTTCGCCATCACCGTGCTTTCGCTCGAATTGATTACCAGTTTGTGTTCCAACATCTTATAACGCCTTGAAGGTTAATAATTGATCCCGGTAGTATTCGTATTGTTTTCGTCGCGCTTCGATCTCGGCGGGGAGGCCCGAGGTCAGGTCGTTGCATAGTTCGTCAAAACGTGAAATAACGTCGACTAGTTTCTTTTGTGTTTCGAGCGTGGGAAGCGGTATTTGAAGCGTTCTCAAGTCTTTCATGGGAATACTTTTGACTGTTCCTCCGGCGACTTTTTTCATATACGCGTTTTTCACAGGACCTGTCATCAACAGGTAACGCAGGTATTCCGGAATTAAGTATTCTTGATTCGGTTTAATTGTGTAAACGCCCTCTTTAATGTTCCAGTTGTCGGGACGCTCTTTAATAACTGCCGTTTCTCCTATCGTTCCTGTGCCCGAGAAAAGGACGTCTCCTTTTTCAAGGTTAGATCGTTTATTGCAAAGTCTTAACGCTTCGTCGTTCATGCGATCTGTCTTTTCTGACGGGACGATATGTCCGTTTTGAATCTCCCTAATCGTTATGTAGTAGTTTTCAGCGTCTTCGGTGTTGAGCCGGAAAAATTGTCTCGGATTTAATCCCGTATTGAGCGATACAATTATGTCGTCAAGCGCGACAACGGCGTATCCAAACACGTACTGGAGCAATTTTGTCTCGTCAAGCCTGTTGACGCTTACAGTTGTCTGTCTGTC
>JAFZNK010000080.1 GCA_017550965.1 Thermoguttaceae bacterium | reverse complement strand
GTCAATTTTAGTTCAAGCGTCTGTTAATATTGGCAGTCTATGCAGTTGTATGGCGCCAGCTGTTAATAAGACGTAGTTTTTAGAGGTACCCAAAAAGATGATCAATAGCTCATCAGAGGATTTTGTTTGGGTTTTTAACGGTTGTACATCAAAGGGAATCGCGGGATTCCCATCTGGAGTCTTCGATACGTTAGAACTCGCAGAATGCTGTATACAAAGCAATAAATTATCAGGAACATTGACGAAATATCCTATCGATGCACTGGTCTATGATTATGCTATATCAAACGGTTGGTTTACGCCAAAAAAAGATTATCAAAAGGAACCCAGTTTCATTCAAAAATTCTCATCACCATACTTAGAACACTATCATTATGAAAATGGGAAAGAAATATGGTAATCAACGTTGTACAAACAGGAAATACCGACGAACCGCAACGATGGCCATCAATGAAATCGTTAAACCACGAGCAAAATGGATACGTAAATATAGTAAGGATAGTGTTCACATGGAAGAAGAAAATCGGTAACATATCAGCCAAACAAGTGAAGCGCCCGTAAACACGATTCCTTCATTGCCTAATACTTAGAGTGCATCTATTCGGCTTCGATGAGATTTGCAACTTCGCTTAGAGAGGGGATAGTTTCAGAGAGCGCATATTGACACAACGCGACCCTAACAGCGTCGGACGGGTTGATCCCACGTTGCTTCAAAGAACGAAAAACGCTCATGAGGAGAGCCTGAGTCTCGGCGCCGCTTTCGCTTCTGTTCCCGAATTGAGTTTTCCTCATTAACACGGCAGGACGAATACTTCGTTCCGCAAGGTTATTGTCGGGAGGAACGTCGCCGTAGTCGAGGAAGGTTAAGATATGATCGCGGTATTTGTCGAGTCTCTTAACCAGTCGAATGACTTCTTCGTTTTCCGAAGTAAAGTCGAGAAGTTCGTCGAGGCGTTTAAATAGGCGCGAACTTTTTCGTTCAAAATCGTGGGGAACAAGTTCAGCCTTGGTCGATTTGAGTTTGATCGAATCGCGAATTAACCGCTTTAATTGCGCCTTAAATTTGTTCCAATTATCGCTGGTATCCTTGTAAAGCTCGATCTTTTCCAACTCGCGCAACAAGTGTGCCAGGCATTTTTGAGAGGTCAAACATTCAACGCTATTGTACGCCGCATAAAAGTCCGAGACAGACGCCCCGTCAAAATAGTCCTTGAAGAACTCGTTCAACGCCTGTTCGCTTCGCGTCGGATGAATCAGGTAGTTTGTTTCCTTTGGCGTTGCATGACGCCAAAGCCATTCCGTCTGACCGTCGACTCGCCAACCGCTCTCGTCTGCGTGGAGAACGCCGGATTCAAGACATGAGGTTCGAATCTCTTCGTACCATGGCGCGAGAATCTCGGCGGCTCTGTTCCAAAGGTGAAGAAGACCGCCGGACGTTACCGTTATGGAGAGGTGATAATTGAGAACGTCGAGAATTTGAGCTATCGTATTGCCAAGGCCATAATGCAACCAAGCCGTCAGCGCAATCGTCCGATTACCGGTTCGGTTGGACGGCAACGCCGCCGTTACTTTCGGTTCGACGACTTTTCCACAGTGTGAGACGCCAATAGCCATGAATATCATACTGGGTAATCTTGACATTCGGAGCCGGTGAAATGTCCTCAACAATCCGAGTTCGGGTTGATTTAGAAGAACGACATTTCGTAACCTCGCCGCCACATTCGGGACAACAGGGTAACGTCAAGTCGACAATTTCGTCTGGTTCAGGCGTTGAACGTCGATGACCAACGTGCCCTGGACGAGCGCCAGAACGCTTCGATTTGCGTTTACTTTGAGGCTTTAAATAAGGAGGAATCGTAGAAGAAGGCGCTGAAGGCATAGCTTCCCCAGGAGCATTAACGCGCGAAAGTTCGTCCACTCGCTTTTGCAACGAGAGGAGCGCCCAAACGACAGCGTCTTTGCCCTGATCATATATTTCCAATGCTTCTTCTTCGGTTAAAGCGCTCGATAGGAGCTCGGTAAGTTTTGGGGAAGGAATTGTCGTTCTCATGCCCTAAATGTGCGCTTTTGACGTGACAAAGTCAAGAGGGATCCGGAAAGAATACATCCGGGTTATTGACTGCTAGGTTAGGACGAAATAGAATGAAGGAAAGTCGAGCCTTTATGTCAAAATCATCGGGATTTGACGGCTTGATTTGGCTAATATGTTACCAGAGGTTGTAACATCGATTCACAAGTCGTCGAAACAAGAATAAAAGTTACAATACTCAATCGAATTAT
>JAFZNK010000079.1 GCA_017550965.1 Thermoguttaceae bacterium | reverse complement strand
CGCGATGATTCTCGTCTTGACCTCCGGCGACCCCGTTCTCGTCCCTAAACATCGTAATGAGAGGACTCTTCGCCGCGCCCCAATGGTACGGTTCCAGCATCGACGGTCGATCCTGAATCCCGAGCCAGCGAACCCAACGCCCCTCGTGCCGACCGTTCTGCGTCAGATTCAGATAAGACTCGCTAAGTCGACGCTGTTCAACGTCATAAATCTCTTTACGTTCTTCCGAGGGCTCCTTCTCTTCATTCCCGAGCAGACTGAAGGGCGCAGGGCGTCCGTCTTCAAGTTCCCCGCCCGTATGGCACGAGACGCAGTAATGATCCAAGATCGGTTGCACGTCGCGAACGTAATCGAACCCGGCGTTCTGATATTTCCCAGGAGGCGGCGACAGAACCGGCGTTAGCTTCGCAACTCCCTTGCGCAACGCGGCCGTTGTTGCGCCCGTCGCCGCCACGTTCTCGATTACGCTCCCCTTCGGCTCGTGACAACCGACGCAGCCAAAGGTCTCGCCCGGCTGGAGCGTCGACCAGCTGCGCATCGTTTGCGCGACGTCCCCGTTCTCGTCGAGGAGTTGGAAGTAGACGGGCGTCATTGCGGGAACCTCGAAATAAGCGGAACCGTCCTCTTCGACGGGAACCTCGCCTAAAACGCGTTTAGCGTCCCAAGTTCCGTTCCCAATTGAAATTGGCGACGTTACGATCGAGTCGCCCGCCTCGCCCCAGTTCCAATTCCACCCGACGCCAAAAGGCCGGAAGAGAAGCTCGACGACGCGCAGACGTTTAATCGTTCCACGTTCGATTCCCGTCAGTCCTGGTCCTTCGTAAACGTCCTGTACGTAATAAGTACCCGTCGTTTTGGCTAAATCGACTTGCGACGCGCGCAGGGTTGGAATCTCGCGCGGAACGAGGGGCGCGGGCTGACCGCAACTGATCGCGGGATCGTACGCAAGGAGTTCGCGCCGTCCGTCGAAATCGAACCAGTAGACGCCGTAAGGAATCGCGTAGGTCCGCTCCTGCGATCCTTCGGGCAAGTATGCGCAGAGGAGCGAGGATTCGTCGAGCGGATGAGGGTATTGGAAGAGCTCGCCCTCTTGACCGTACCGATCGACTTTCTCTTCGTTAGCAGTCTCGCGAGTAGGCGCGATAAGCGTCGCGCCGAGATTCGCTTGCGTTCCTTTGGAGCGGTCGATCAGAATAAGCTTTCCCTGCTGATAGGTATGATGTCCGGAAGCGATCGCAACGACCTTGTCGGTTCCTGGAACTCCTTTTGGATGCAGAAGCGACGTCGGAAAGTACGAGTTGTTGCCGTAGAACTCCGTCTGACCCGTGCCGTCGGCGTTCATCTGAAAGAGCGGCTGAACGTAGACGTGGCCGCGATCGTTGTAGTCCCAGCGCGTGTAGACGACGCGTCCGTCGTCGAGCGGCTTCGGATAGTTCACCGTAACCTGATCGACGGAAACGCGACGCAGAAAGCGTCCTTCCCCGTCGCACGTATACAGATTCGAAACTTCCGTCCACCAGCAGTCGGT
>JAFZNK010000078.1 GCA_017550965.1 Thermoguttaceae bacterium | reverse complement strand
GAACGATCCGGCTCCGAACGTCTTCGATTTCAGTCTCGATGAATAATTCACGCGGAAGTCGCACAAATGCGTTCTTTTCATCTTTCGCCCAGGCGTTTTCATAGCGTCTGGGCTTTTTTCGTTCGACTCAACATTTGTAGAACTTTTCCGTAATCGTTTTTCTCGATAGCTGGCAATAGTAATTTTGGCGTTTGACAAGGTAAAAAAGCGCGTTATAATCTGCGCAGTCCAAACGTCTAGTAATTTGGTAAGAGTTATGAAAGGCGTTTTTCCTCGGTCTCGCGACCATGTTCGATCGTTCTTTGTGGACGTCGAGCGCGAGCGTCTGGAGAAGAGATTCAAGTTTAGCCTTTGGGGAGGTGAAATCGATGACTAAGTATCAAAATCGGTCAGTAGGGAGCCTAATAATAATTCTGATGGTTTTATCGACTATGCTGGGGTGCGGAGGCGGCGGCGCGCGCGATTTGGAAATTGTGAACGTCTCGTACGATCCGACGCGCGAGCTTTATCAGGCGTACAATCAGCTTTTTGAGAAGCATTACGCAGAGTTGACGGGCGCTCCGATTCACGTAACTCAGTCGCACGGAGGATCCGGCAAACAAGCGATCGAGGTTGCGAACGGTCTTCGCGCGGACGTGGTTACGCTCGCGCTCGAAGGCGACGTGCAGGTCGTTGCCGACGCAGGTCTCATTGAGCCGGGGTTTCTGGAAGAATTTCCGCGCGATAGTTCCCCGTATACGTCGACGATCGTTTTCCTCGTTCGCTCCGGTAATCCGAAGAATATTCACGATTGGAACGATCTTATTCGCGACGGCGTAGGCGTGATCACGCCAAACCCCAAGACTTCGGGCGGCGCGATGTGGAATTATCTTGCCGCATGGTATTATTTCGAAGAATCTGGGCAGACGGAGTCAGAAATAAAGGAGTCGATAGCGAAGCTATATAAGAATGTGCTCGTTCTGGATTCTGGCGCGCGCGGCGCAACGACGTCCTTTGTGAACAACGGTCAAGGGGACGTGTTAGTCGCATGGGAAAACGAGGCGTTTCTATCATTGCGCGAGTATCCGGGTCAATATGAGATTGTTGTTCCCTCGGTTTCGATCTTGTGCCAGCCGACGGTCGCGGTGGTCGATAAAGTAGCGAAACGGCATGGCGCCGAAGAAGCGGCGACGGAATATTTGCAGTATCTATATTCTGACGAAGCTCAGGAGATCGAGGCCCAGAACTTCTATCGTCCTAGTTCGCCTGAGATCTATGCTAGGTACGTCTCCGAAAACGATAACTCGACAATAACGGCGATTCCATCAGACGGCAAATGGATTAACGACTCGGTTAAAAAGATCGATATTAGTCATTTCGGAGGTTGTGCAAAAGCTCGCAAAGATCACTTTGCCGAAGGCGCTAATTTTGACCAGATTTATGAGAAGTAGATTTGGACTCCGAAGTCGAGACGGCATGTCGTAGCGCGTTTTCTAGCGCGGCGTTTGTATTGAAATGGGGTGAAAGAATGAGAAAGACAAAACGTAAAAGCGTTATTCCAGGATTCGGACTGACATTTGGAATAACAATGACGATATTGAGCGTCGTCGTTCTAATTCCATTATGCTCGCTCGTTGTCTTCTCGGCGCAATTGAGTCCGGCTGAATTCCTTCATACAATAGCGACGCCGCGAGTTTTAAAGAGCTATTGGATTAGCATTGCTTGTTCCTTTGTCGCGTCTGTTGTGAACGCATTTATGGGCTTGGCGCTCGCATGGATTCTCGTGCGCTATGAATTTCCCGGCAAACGATTTGTCGACGGGATAATCGAATTGCCTTTCGCGCTCCCGACGGCGGTCGCCGGGATTGCGCTCACGCACATGACGACAGTAAACGGATGGGTTGGCAAACTCTTTTTTGACTTTTTTAATATTCGGATTGCGTACACGCCTCTGGGGATTGTCGTCGCGCTTGTCTTTATAGGAATTCCTTTCGTTGTTCGTTCGGTTCAGCCCGTATTAGAGAAGATCGACGTTCAATACGAAGAAGCGGCGGCAATTCTCGGCGCGACGCGTCGCAGAACGTTCTG
>JAFZNK010000077.1 GCA_017550965.1 Thermoguttaceae bacterium | reverse complement strand
TGAGCCTGCGCGAGTCCCTGTTCCGCGTTGTCGAAGTCCGCCTGAGAACCCGCGTTGCGTTCGAGCAGGTCGCCCGCGCGACGGAAGGTCGTTTCCGCGTTTTTCAACACGGCGTTGGCTTGTTCAAGACTCGCCTGAGCTTTTTTGTACGCCGCCTGATAGGTCGTGTCTTCTATTTCAAAGAGGACGTCGCCCGCTTGAACGTCCTGGCCTTCTTCAAAATTGATCTTCTGAATCCAGCCGGTAACGCGCGGCACAATGTTGACTTCTTCGATCGAAACGAGCCGACCGGCGTATTGACGAGGTTGAAGCGTCGTGAGAGACGTCGCCTTTTCGACGGCGACGATCGCCGCCTGGGGCTCGGGGGCGGGCGCGGGTTCCTGCGCGTCTTCCTCCGTCTGCGCGGAGGCGAGAGCGGGGGACGGCGCGGTCGAACGAGAGGAGTATGTTCCGTAGACGGCGCCGCAGACAATAACGGCCGCGAGCGCTAAGTAAGATCGGTGAAATTTCATTTTCATTTGTCTTCTTGTTGAGAAGCGCGTCGCACTTCGAGCCGACGACCGTGCGAACGGAATTCGCGCTTCTTAAGTGGCCGCTTCTTAGCGGGAAACTTCCTGTCGCTCTTTGCGTCGTTCGCGTCGACGCGCGAACGACGAGAGCGATTGTCGACGCAAACGAATCGTCGACGCTATAAGGGGGACGCTTAGGGCGTTTCTGTCGCGTCCAATCTCGGGGAGTATATCTCAAGATCGTATGTTGTCAAGGTTTGGAGGACGTTGTAAATTTCGGTTGACGCTTAAAAAATGGGTTAAATCGGCAGTTTGTTCAGACTCGAATTTCAAGTCGGGGACCCCCGAGTTTTTAATTTCCCCCCTTGATTTTCGACCTGATAAAGTTAGAATTTTCAAGTAGCGGTCGAGCGTCTTTTCGCTCGGCGTAAGCGAGAACGACGACGTGAAGAACAAAGACGGAGATTCCAATTCATGACAATCGATTTTACGAAAACAAACGACTTTCTTGTCGGGATCGATTCCGACGGATGCGCGTTCGACACGATGGAGCTCAAACATAAGGAATGCTTCATTCCGAATATCATCTGTCATTGGGGTCTTAAAGGGGTGAGCAAATACGCGCGCGAAGCCGCCGAATTCGTCAACTTGTATTCCAAAAATCGCGGCGTCAATCGATTTCCGGCTCTTGTCGAGGTCTTTCGTTTGCTTCAACGTCGTCCGGAGGTAATCGCGCGCGGCGCGAAAATCGATATTCCGCAAGTCCTTGTCGACTGGATGAATCAGGAGACGAAATTAGGCAACCCCGCGCTGCAGGCGTACGTCGACAAGACGAACGACCCGTTGATGAAAAAAGCGCTCGCATGGTCGATCGAGGTCAACGAGACGATCGATCGAATCGTCGGAGAAGGGGTTCCGCCGTTCCCAATGGTTCGCGAATCGATGCAAAAACTCCAGGGCCGCGCCGATATTCTCGTCGTTTCCGCGACCCCGCAGGCGGCGCTTGAAAAAGAGTGGGCGAATCAGGGCTTAGCGCAGTACGTCAAAACGATTTGCGGACAGGAGCGCGGCACGAAAAAAGAACAGCTGGAGCTCGCAAAGCTCTATCCGGCGAACCATACGCTCATGATCGGCGACGCGCCGGGCGACTACAGGGCCGCGCTGGCCAACGGTGCTTTGTTCTTCCCTATCAACCCCGGCGAAGAAGAAGCGAGCTGGAAGCGATTCTTCGACGAGGGCGCGGAAAAGTTCCTCAACGAAGAGTTTGCGGGCGCGTATCAACAGGAGTTGCTCGACGACTTCGATTCTCACCTTCCGGTTCTTCCTCCGTGGAAGCAAATCGACGACTGAACGTCCGCGTTTAGGCTTGTTTTTCCCAACTATCGAGAATTTGAACAAGGAGGTCTTCCGATGAAGTGTCCGTTTTGCCATGAAGACAACGACCGCGTCGTCGAAACGCGCATGAGCGAAGACGGTTTTATTATTCGTCGCCGACGTTCGTGCAACTCCTGCGACCGTCGTTTTACCACGTACGAACGCATTGAAGTCGGCAACGTTCGCGTCATTAAGCGCGACGGCACGCGCGTTCCGTTTGACCGCGACAAGGTTCGACAGGGCGTCGAGCGCGCATGTTGGAAACGGCCCGTGCGCGACTCGCAAATTACGGAGCTTGTCGCCGAGCTTGAAACGTCGCTCGAAGGAGAGACGGAAGTCGAATCCAGAGAAATCGGCGAAAGAACGATGGCGCTCCTGCGTAAATTAGACGAAATCGCCTACGTTCGTTTTGCGAGCGTATATCATAAATTTTCAACCGCTAAGGATTTTTCCGAAGCTCTTCACAACATGATCAACGATTGACCTGCGAGGCGTCGACGATGGGTAAAATTGACAAGTTTCACGAGATCGTACGAGCGGGCGTTCCGGCGTCGGAGCTGACCTGGTTAAGGCTCGGCGGTCCGATCGAATATTACGCCGTTCCCCGCTCGGAATCGGAACTCGTCGGGCTTTTACAGGCGTGCGCGTCGGACGGCGTGGAAGCGCGCGCTCTCGGCGACGGCGCGAGCGTGTTGGGCTCCGACGTCGGCGCGCCCGGCATGGCGATTCGACTGTCGGACGAGGCGTTTTGCAACGTTGAAATCGACGCGCCCTATGTGAAGGCCGGCGCTGGCGTTAAACTCAGCCGCCTGGCGACGACGACGGCGAGCGCGGGACTTGGCGGACTCGAATGCATGGCGGGCATACCGGGCACGGTCGGCGCGGCGGTCGCGTCGAACGTGACGACGCCCGACGCGGCGCTCGAACAATACGTCGAATCGGCGCGCGTCGTCACCTACGCGGGCGAAGTCGTCGAATTGAGCAAAGACGAAATTGTGTTTGGGCGTCGTTCGAGCAACTTGAGCGCCGCGATCGTAACGAGCGTAACGTTCAAATTTGAGTCCGACCTGGCCGAAGAGCTCGCCAAAAGACTGCAAAAAATCTGGATTGTGCGCCAGAAATACCATCCGGAACTCGACAAGGGCGGATTCGCGAGAATGTTTAAAGATCCGCGAGGTCAGCGCGCCGCCGACCTGGTCGAAGAGATCGGGCTCGTCGGCGCGGGGATTGGCGGCGCGTACGTCAGCGAAGTCGATCCGAATCTTGTCGTCGCCGGGCCAAATTGCACGAGCGACGACGTCAAGCGTCTTTTGGCGCTCGTCGAAAAACAAGCGCGAGAACGCGCGCAAGTCGAATTAGAACGAGAGTTGGAAATTTGGTAGACAATCGCGCTTCATCCTGTGAGAAGCCCTTTTCAAAATCTTTTTAACGGCGATTTGTTATGGACAAAGAATTTTACATTCCTCAAGGCTATCGGTTTGCGGGCGTGAATTGCGCGATCAAGCCGAACTCTACAAAATTGGATTTTTCCCTGATCGTCTCCGATAAGCCGGCGACGGTCGCGGGCGTTTATACGCAGAATTTAAATTGCGGCGCGCCTGTAATTTACGACCGCGAGCGCACCCCCGGAAGAGGCTTTCACGTGATCGCGACCGACTCGGGCGTCGCCAACGCGTGCACCGGCAGAGTCGGGCTGTTTAACGCGCGTAAAATGGCCGAATACGCCGGCGAAGCGGTCGGCGCGACCGGCGATCAGACGCTCGTTATGTCCACCGGCGTGATCGGCGTCCAACTGCCGATGAACCGTATCGCCATCGGCGCGGAAAAGGCCGCCGCGAAATTGGGAACGACGTTTCACGATTTCGAAAAAGCCGCGACCGCGATGACGACGACCGACACGAAAATCAAAATCGTCTCGCGCGAAAAGACGCTGCCTAACGGCAAGACGATTCGAATCGCGGGGATGTGCAAAGGCGCCGCGATGATCGGGCCGAACATGGCGACGATGCTCGCGTCGCTCATTACCGACGCGATGTTGGAGCCCGAGGACGCGCAGAAGATTCTCCGCGCGTCCGTCGAAGACACGTTCAACTGCATTAGCGTCGAGGGGCACACGAGCACCAGCGACACGGTTTTGCTCATGGCCAACGGCGCGGTCGATTCGACTCCGCTGAAAGGGGAAGATCTCGACGTCTTTGCCGAGACGTTGCTCGATATGTGCAAAGAACTTGCGCCGATGATCCCCAACGACGGCGAGGGCGTTTCGCACCTCATTACGATCGACGTCTACGGCGCGCCCGACCGGGAGTCCGCCAAGAAACTCGCGCAGACGGTCGCCAACGACGCGCTCGTCAAAACGGCGATTTGCGGCGCCGACCCGAACTGGGGCCGAATCGTTTCCGCAACCGGGCGATGCGGCGTTCCGTACGATCCGTCCAAAGTGTCGTTAAAGGTCAACGGGTTCCTGCTTTACGAAAACGGAACTCCCGTCGCGTTCGACAAACAGGTCGTCTCCGACTCGATTCGCAATAATCGCGACACGAGTTTCGAACTGTTCTTCCAGGAAGGAGACGCGTCGATTCGGTTCTGGACGTCCGACCTGACCGTCGAATACGTGCATCTCAACGCCGATTACACGACCTGATCGACGCGATACGTCGTCGACAAAGTCGTTGAAGCGGAACGCGCGTTTTTTCGTCGTTCCGCTTTTTTTTTATTGA
Source organism: Thermoguttaceae bacterium (assembly GCA_017550965.1). Classification (GTDB taxonomy): domain Bacteria; phylum Planctomycetota; class Planctomycetia; order Pirellulales; family Thermoguttaceae; genus RUG369. The sequence goes on along the minus strand of JAFZNK010000077.1, from coordinate 3,936 downwards.
GGTCGTCGTTTTGGACCTCGACGAAAAGAAATCGTCGCCGTTTCTACTTTTTATCCTTACGGTTGCGGCGTCTTTCTCTCAAATAGAACAGGCAGTTGCTCAGGAACGTTCGCAGACCGATATAAACCGCCGCAATCAACAGAAGAAAAAGTATAGCCAAAATAATTAGCGCCCCTATTGCGGACGTCTCGTCGATTACTACGGAAAACATAAGCGGCGCTCCTCTCTTTGTAAACGGGTTTGACGCGTTGTTTATTTGATTAGCGCCTTGTCTTTACGCGTCAAGGTTTGCGACGGTTATCGGCGCGAGCGCGATGAATTCTTCCAGCCAGCAAATTCCGGAACGGTAGTCGGTTAGTTTGTATCTGTTGTAGTCGGCGTCCCATTGAACGTGGACTTTTTGCATGGTGTTGGGCGCGTTGCGGCCTTTGTAAGCGTCGTTGTCGGAATCGCTGATATAGAGCGCGACGTAATGTCTTGGATCGGTCGGCTCGTATCTGGCGTCGGTTTCGAACCCCCAGAGCGTTATCGTGTGCGCTAACGTCAGTCTTGAACCGGGGTTGTTGACGTAGAATCCAAGAGACGCGGTGGAGCCGTAACCTTGCCGAATCAGATCTTCTATTAGCGGCAGAATTGAAGTTGGGTTTTGCGAATTCGCGTAAGAACAGTATTTTACGAGCGACCAGAAATTTTCGAGATCAGGATAGAATCCGCCCGTGCCCGGTTCCGGCTGCGCCCAGCCCGCGACGCCCTCCGCCTGATATTCGCCCGTGATAAACCATTGGTATCCGTAAAGCGCGGAACTGCCGATATTGTCGAAAGTCTGCGCCATGTATTCGTAGACGTCGTCTTCGTCGTTGAGCGAAAGTTTGTAACCTCCTACGTAGACGCTAATTTCCGAATTGGCCCAGCCCGTATAACAGAGAACGTTGGCCGTTCCCGCCGCCCAGCATATTTGCGACTGCGTGTAGCTTCCTTTTTCGGCGTCGTAAAGAGCGTCGACGACAAACGACGAGATCGGATCGGCGGCGGGGACGTCGACGACCGCGAGTTCGTAAACTTCTTCTTCGCCGCGTCCCAGCGAGTCGACGACGGTAAGCGTTATCGGATAGACGACGTCTTCGTAGCGTTCGGGATAGAAATGCGCGGTCGAGAGCTCGTAGCCGAGCGCGTCCGTTTGCGTGGTCGAACCGTCGCCCCAGTCGATCGTCCACGTCGCGATCGGGCAATACGCGTACGCCTGAACGTTCAACACGAGCGCGCCGTTTCCAAGAGAAGAATCGGCGTCGACGGTAAACGTCGGTCCGGAAGGGGTTACCGTCAAAACGCTTTGCGTCGTTTCGCTGGCTGTTCCGTCGGGCGTTTTTACGAAGAGCTGGAGACAATAGTCGCCCGTCGCGAGTTTGAGGTCGAGCGCGGAGAGTTCGAAACGATCGCCCAGTTCGACAAAAGAGTCCGGCGAATTCGACGGTTGCGTTCCGAGCCGCCAAAAGTAGCGCAGGTCGTCGCCGACCGAATCGGCGCCGGAAACGCAAACGGAGCAGTTTTCCTGAACGTAGTATCGTTCCTGACCTATGACGGCGATCGGAGAAACGAGCGGTTCTTCGATTTCGGCCGCGCAGGCGGGGAATTCCGGCGCGGCGTAAGGGGACGCGTCGAGCGCGAAACGATCCTCGAGCGTCTCGACGACTAAGCGTCGCGTCTGCGGCGCGCGTTCTTTTGGACGACTCAACGCGTTCTTACGAAAGAATTTCCCGAAATACACCGACGGTTCCTCTCTTATTCTTCGACGCGTCGAACCAGCGCGGCTTTGCCAATGAGACCGGAGGGCAAGAGCTGGAAGTCGCCGGGACCCCACATCGGATTGGACGTTCGCGTGAAGCGCTCCTCCGCGGGTCGACTCGCGTCGCCGATAAGACGGTTGCACCACAAGTTGGCGACGGTGATTTTCAACTCGTCGCCCTGTTTGCGAATCAAATTCGCGGGGACTTCCACGCGCCAGGGCTTTTGCCACGCGACGCCAAGATCGACGCCGTTGAGTTCGACGCGCGCCATGACTTGAACGTCGTCGAATTCCAGCGCGTAGACTCCGTTGGCGTCAAGATCGGCGTCGACGTCGAACGTCTTTTCGTAGACGGCAAGTCCCGAATAGTAGCGGAGATACGCGTCGTCGCTCTTCGACCAGTCGGTCAGCGAGCCAAAAGCGACCGTTTTCGGGCGTCCCTCCTCAAAATCGCGATTGGTCGACGCGTTTTGATCGAACGCAACGTGCCAGTCGTCGGACAAATCGACGACGAGCTCCGAGCGTTTCGGAGCGAAGAGCGCTGAGGACGTCGGAAGCGTCTTGTCGCTTTGGGGCGTGAAAACCACGAAGAAACTTTGCGATTCTTCAAAGTTAATGGGGACGATCGTTCGACCGTTATCTTCGCGCGCGTCGTCGACGACGTAACGGCGGCAGGAAACGGGATCCCAAATCTCGACTTCTTTTCCGGTTACGCGAAACGCGCATTCGGTCGTTTGCGGTTTGTCGAGACGATTGCCGACGTAGAACAAGTCGACGTCGCCGTCAATACGGCGAATCCAGCGGACGTCGCCGGTCGACTCGAACTCGGGCGCTATGTTTAGTTCGCGCAGTTTGTTTTCGACGACGTTCCAGGTCGGATACGTCGCGTTGGCGTTAAACTCATCGCTAAGTTTGACGTTCCACGGAGCCATGTTGTAAGGTCCGAGCGCCGCGACGTTTGAGCCGTCTTCGTTAATCCAGGACGCGTCGGTCGCGATCTGGAGCGAATCGGAGAGTTGCAGACAAGCGATCGCCCCGGCGGGGTTGGGGGCGTCGCCGCCGTTGAACACGTCGAGCGTAACGACGTTGACGCCCGGCTTGAGCGCTTCGGTCGGGATCGTATTGACGTCGACAACGTGGAAATTGTCGCCGGACGCGACTTTGACGCCGTTAATTAAGATCGAATAGGAGTTGTCGGCGGTCGCGCAGACGAACGCGTCGGCGTTCGGTCGGAAATCTTCGGGCAGTTCGAACGTTTTTGTAAAGACGCGTCGTTCGTTCGCTTGCGCGTTGTAATCGGCGCTCGACCAGATCCATTGCGAGTCGACGAGCGCTTTGCGACGGTCTACGTTCGCGCTCGCAATCGCTCCGGGATCGAACGGGGCGTTTTTACCCGACCAGATCGCGTCGACGATCGATTGCAGCTCGGCGTCCGCCTGAGGATAGTCGACGAGGGTCGGCGTTCGCAACGGCGCGGCGCCGATCATGGGAACGCCCGCGTCGACAAGCTCCCGGAGCTTGCGCGCAAGGTCGAGCGTCATTTCGGTCGTATTGGGCAGAACGAGGAGCGAATAGGCGGTTCCGTCCGGGAAGACGACTTTGCCGTTTTCCGCGTGTGCCGTTTCGATAAGGACCTGGGGGCAACACGCGTCGAAGTTGTATTCGCGCTTGTCTTTGAATTCGCCGGACGTCAGCGCGGACGACGGCGCGACGAAGACTTGCGGCGCTCCTTCGCGGTCGAGGAAAAGAACGTCGGCGGACGGCTTGCCGCGTTGCAGGAGCGCCTGCGTTCGACCGACAAACGCGCAGAAATCGCCGACGAGGGGAAACCACGTCTCGGTTCGGTCGAAATGCGTTCCGTGAATTCCCAGCGAAAAGCCGGGCGCGTCGTCGTTTGGCTGCGCGCACATACGGTGGAAGACGAGACGGTTCACGCCAAGACAAAACGCCCAGTCCGCCTGGCGTTTCATGATTCCGGGGTGCTGTCGCCAGCGGTCGTTCGCGGTCGTGAACGATTCCGCGCCGACGACGGATTTCCCGGTCGTATGCGCGCTCGAAACCGCTTCGATTACGCTGAACGTCGTTTCAAAGCCGTATCCTTTCGCCCAGAATTCGCACATGGGCACGTCGGCGGCGCGGAAGAGATACAGGTC
>JAFZNK010000076.1 GCA_017550965.1 Thermoguttaceae bacterium | reverse complement strand
TTGGCAAAAAATCCGAACGTACTCAATCCGCTCCTTCGATCTGAAAGTTGAGAATCGGGTCGCTTGAATTCGCTTGGCGTAATGATTGAAGTTGACGACGCTATATGCAGACGTTCATAAAAACGAATAATCAAGGAGACGCCATGACGGAAAGAGTGGCAAAACGTAATCTTTTCGTGTTGTTCATATTATTAGCAGTTCTCGCTGGTATGCAACTGAAAAATAAAGCTGTTCACGAATGGGGACGAGACTTCGATATGCTGTTATCTGACTTAAAAGATGAAATAGGGGTTTATTACCACAATCATAACAGTTCCTGCCCCGAAGATATTTCAGAATTTGAAACGTGGAAATCGAAGCCTGATTCACTTAAGAAAGAATGCGAATTTGTTGGAAACAGAAACGTTTATCGGCTAAAAGACGGCAAGTTGCAAAAAATCATTCTTCGATCCGTTAAAACGTGGAAATGTTTCTGGCCTTTTGGAATGGGCATGACACAGGTTATGATCGAACAAAACGGTTATACGATCAACAACGGCAAGCTCGTTTATTACAGTTCCCCCATGTTTGACTGCATTCCGCCTAAGGAGATCATAGAACTGGAAACCCCGGTTCCGCGAGAGTTTTTTATTCGTCAGACGTTAGGAAAAGACGCTCCTTCGCAAGAAGAAACGTTGAAAGATCAAGCCCCGACGCCAAATATGGCGAACGGCGTCTAACAAAAAAATCATAGGTTTCACCTGATTGGCGCCATGTCTTCTGACACGGCAAGCCGCATCCTATAAAACCGTCGTTTCGTTTTTTTCCGCGCGGTAGCGCGAACCGTCGCTGTCGCCGCCGCTACTCGCCGTCGTCGGGCGTTTCGATTTCCACGCTATGTTCCGGCGAGCCCTTGTTTTCCCCGTCTTCGTCGACCGCTTCTTGCGGCGACTCCAGTTTCTTGCGGAACGACTCCAGCGCGCCTTGCGCCCATTCCTGTTCCCCATACAGGGTTACGGCGGCTTCGTACATACTTTTTGCGCGGTCGGGGTTTTCCTGCGCGATCGCCGCAATGTCTCCAAGTCGATCGTTGAGGAGCGCCAAGTCGGCTAAATTCGTCTTTTTGATTTCTTTGCGTTGCGTTACGAGCCGACGTTTTGCGATATAAACCAGCTGTTGCTGAATCGTCATCGCCGAGCGGCGTTGCCCGTTCCATTTGCGCCACATATTGTCTTCCGGGCGTCTGCCTTTGGACGCGTCGTCGGACAGGCGGCCGTACTGATAGAAGTCGGCGGTTTGAGCGTCGACGGCGTCGGCGTCGAGCGACGCCTCGAAAGCGGCGAGTTCTTCAGGAGTCGCCGTTCCAAACAGGATAATGAACGCGCGCAGTTGTTCAAGCCCCTTGTCCCGATCGGTCGACGCCGCGCGGCACGCCTCGAGATACGCGCGTTCGACCGGCAGTTTCGCCCCGCCGCGTCCCGTGTTTTGAACCTGACGTTCAAGTCGAAGCTCGAGTTCTTCAATTTCCAATTCGCTCAGGAAGTAGTTCACGCGGTCGACGCGACTGTCTTCGGGATACATGTCGACGAATTTCTGCATGTCCTTTTCCATGCGGCGGAGCGTGTTTTCAAAATCTGCCGGACGACAAGACTGCAATTTTCGATCGAAACGCTGATACAACTTGTCCGGACTTGGCGTCTTGAACAAATCGGCGACAAGCAGGACGATCCCCGCCAGGATCAGGAGCATGATCGGCACGCGAATCCAACGATATTTCGTTTCTTCGTCGTCATGCTCTCTGGGCAGGCGGTCGAGTTCCGTTTCGTCGACCTGGGTGAATTGGGAACGTTTGAATTTCTCAAGCGGCACGACTTCCATTTCGTCGGTCGATTGCGTCGTTCCCGTCGAGCTTGCGTCGTCGGAAGGCTGCTCGGGCGTTGTCGGTTCCGGGGCGGGCTCGGAAGGAGTTTCGACGTTCGACGGACGCTCCTCGACGATCGTCGGGGCGTTGTGTTTGGCCAGCGGCGCGCGCGAACCGCCGGGAGAGCCGGGTTTTGACGCGACCGTTCGCGTCGGCAAAGACTCGTCGGCGTTCGCGTCCGAACTCGAAAGGGTAAAGTCGGCTTCGCTCGCGTCGGATCCTTCTCCCGCTTTGGTCGACGTCGTCGAAGGCGCCGCGTCGCCGCTTAACGCGGTCGACGTCTGAACGTGCGGCAAATTCGTGGGAAACGTTTCTCCGTCCAGAGAAAAATCGCTCTCGCGCGGGTCGGTTTTTCGACCGTTGCGTTCGTCGACGAACGATTCCGGCGAGGCCTCGGTCGTTTTGTCAAACGGGGACGTGACCTCCGGCTCCTCGTCGGAGACGGGACAATACGGGAAATCGGGCGCAGGCTCGTCAAAATTCGGCTCGGATTCGCGCAGCGTCGTCTTGCTTGGATTTTCCAAATCGACGCGCGAACTCTCGACTTCTTCCGGATCCGGCTTGCGTTCGAGCGAGAATTTCTGGCCTTTGAACGGATTGCCGTCCGGGCAGTTGGACGACGTCTTGAGAATCGCTTCGAGTCGGCGCCCGATGACGCGCGCGTCGCCGGGGCGCTTGATCGTCTGAATCTGGAGAAGATCGAAGATAACCTCGTCGACGACTTTAGGAATTTCCGGACGCGTTGCGCGCACGGGCTCGGGCGGCCCTTGTCGATACTTTTGAAGGAGTTGCGTAAGATCGCGCGCGGGGTAGGGCGGCTTGCCCGTGAGGAGGACGTACATCAACGCGCCCAGCGAGTACATGTCCGTATGAGGCGTCAACGCCCCCGCCTGGGCTTGTTCCGGCGCCATGTATTCGATCGTGCCGACCACCTGATTGACGCCGGTAAGTCGAGAACTGCCAAAGTATTGCGCAATTCCGTAGTCGGAAACTTTAACGACCCCGTCGTCAAGGAGCAGGATATTCGCGGGCTTAATGTCGCGGTGAACGACTCCGCGATCGTGCGCGTGTTTGAGCGCGCGGCAAATCGACTCGCCGATATAGACGACTTCTTCCCACGTAAATCGCCGGCCGCGCTTGAGCAACGTCGACAAACTCGGCCCGTCGACGTATTCCATCGCGTAATAGAGAACCCCGTCTTCCTGACCGAACCCGTAGAGACGAACGATGTTGTCGTGACGCAGCAATTTCATCGTCGCGATTTCCGCCGAGAATCGCTCGCGTTCCTGCTCTAACGGGAGCAGGAGCGCTTTGACCGCGACGATCTCGCCCGTGTCCTCGCGGCGCGCGCGATAGACCGCGCCCATGCCGCCGCGACCGATCATGCGTTCCAAAATGAACGGGCCGAATCGTTTCGTTGAACTCATAGCTGCTCCAAAAACGTTGATTTTGGGCGATTCTCACCGTGACGAGGAAACGACGCGCTTCCTGATTTCAAGCGCCGCTTGGTATTGTAAAAGGACTCGCTATTTCGGCGGAGTGAATTTCACCTTCTCGACCATTTTGACGACCTGGTCTTCGGCGTTGAGGTACCCCGTTACCGCCGTTATCGCCTCGACCGCGTATTCGTAGCGCAAATTTGGATCGCAGTCGAGCTCGATTTCAAGATCGTCCCGAAACTCGGGCGTCGCGCCGTCGTACGCGTCCTGAAACGAAAGATTGTTGCGAATTACGTAGCGAAAAACCGCGGCGCGGAGCGATTTCATATCTTCCAGCTTGTTTTCGCCAAAGATAATTCCGTTTAACTTGCCGTCGGCGTCGGACGTCAATTTGACCGTGACGGGCGCGAGTTCGTCGAGTTCCGGCGCGGCGTTTGACTGCGCGTTCGCGGGCATGCGAATATTGAAGTCGCCCTCGACTTCCGGCGTTTTATAGGTGACGACAAAAAACGCGAGTAATAAAAAGACCACGTCGATCATCGAAGTCATTTGCAACTTCGACTCGCTTTTTTCGATTTCGATCCTTCGACTGCTCATAACGTCGAACGCTCCTCTCGAATCCCGTAACGCATAACGGCGCGCCGACGCGCCCCAACTTCGTTATTATGACGACGCCCGAGCGTTTTTACAAGTCGAGCCGTCGAAAAAAAATAGAAAAAGAACGAGTTTTTCGCCGCGTTCGCGTCGGCGCGACTTTGTCGGGACAATAAAAAAACGCCGAGAGAACGATCTCTCGACGTTTCCGCAAAAGGTCTGCGACGCTTTTGGATTATTACGAGCCGAAGCTGGACGTCGCGCTCATGTAGACCGACGATTCCATCGACACTATCGGGGCCGCGCCGACCGTCGGCGAGTTAAACGTCGGAGCGTAAGAGGTTTGAACGTCTTTTTCAACTTTTGAACCGGCGTTGATCGTCGACTCCGCGGCGTTCTTCGATCGTTCGGACGACGCGCTCGATTCCGCGTCCGTTCTCGAAGAGCCGGAATTCGTCTGGCGTTCGCCCGTTCCTTCAAAGAAGCTGCGCAAGGAATTGGAGCGGATCGGATGGCGGAGTTTGTTGACCGCTTTCGCTTCGATTTGGCGCACGCGCTCGCGCGTCACTTTGAAAATCTGCCCTACTTCTTCAAGCGTATACGCGTATCCGTCGGCAAGTCCGAAACGAAGCCGGACAATTTCGCGTTCGCGGAACGACAGCGCGGAAAGCGCTTCGTCCAGCCGTTCCCGCAGCGCCGAACGATTGATTTCGACGAGCGGATCGTTCTTTTTGGGATCCTCGAGGAAGTCGCCGAAGAAGCTCTCTTCGCTTCCTTCGACCGGACGGTCCAAAGAAAGAGGAGGACGCGACGCCTGAATCGCCGCGCGAATTTCGCTGAGCGTCAGCCCGGAAGATTCCGCGATTTCCTGCGGGGTCGGAGCGACTTGAGAATAGCGCGACAGTTCGCGCGTCGCCTTGCGGACGGTTTTGATCGTTTCCAGCAGATGATTCGGTATGCGAATGGCGCGGCATTGTTCGGCGAGCGCTTTGGAAATCGCCTGACGAATCCACCACGTCGCGTAGGTCGAGAATTTGAAGCCGCGTCGATATTCGAATTTGTCCACGGCGCGCATGAGCCCCGTGTTTCCTTCCTGGATGAGGTCGAGAAAACTCAGCCCGCGATTGCGGTAGCGCTTGGCGATGCTCACGACCAGACGCAGGTTGCCCGCGGAAAACGCGCGTTTGGCCGCCTCAAATTCGCGTCGACGTTTCGTAACAAGCTCGAGTTCTTTTTCATACGCGGAAAAGGAGTCGGCGATCGCAAGTCGCTGACGGCGGAGATACGACGCGAGGCGGCGATATTCTTCGCGCAAAACTTCCCAATTCGGCTCGGCGTCTTCCTGAGTCGGCGCGGCGGGATCGTTGGCTTCGACCCGGCTTTCCGCGCGATAGGAGACGGAACGGCGATCCATGGAGAGCTCCTGCGTTTCCACGCGTCGCGATTCGGTTCCCGACGCCGGCGGAGTATCGAAAACGTCGCGTTTTTTCCAGCCCCCTTCCATCGTCCAGAAGTCGTCGTATTCGCTCGCTTCTTCGGCGGCGAGACGCGTCTGGCCCAACGCGCGCGTTTCCGCGTCGTGCCGCGCGAGGAGATCGTGAAGCTCTCTGGCGCGCGCCAGACGTTCGCGAACTTTCTCCTGACGGCGTATCGCTTTGTCGAAGATCGGCAGAAAAGACTGCGTGCGCAAATCGAGCTCGTTGAGAAGTCGGGACGCGCGCACGCGTCGACTGTAGACGGCCCGGCGGAGTTTCGCGCGTTCTTCGGGCGAGAGCCTTTTGGACCGAATGGCGCGGAAGTCCTCGCGATTCTTCGCGAGCATCTTCTTCAACGTGCGAAGCGTCGGGTCCAGCAGCGCGAGGAAGCGGCGTTTCGCGTGGAGATCGGAGACGGAGACGTCGATCGTGCGGTCGAGCCTCGCGCGCCCTTTGCGTATTTTTTCCAGAAGTTGAATGAGGTCGCGAACGACGACGTCGAGTCGAAGAACGACTTTTCGGAACTGACGGCGCGTGCGCTCGATTTCGTTGGCCGCGCTGCGTTCCTGTTCGCGCGTGAGCATGGGAATGTCGCCCATCTGCACGAGATAAATTCGAATAGGATCGTCGTAGAAATCGGAGGAGTAGTCGTCGTCGACAATAGAATCGGGGCGACGCATGTCGTATTCGGAGTCGTCCATTTCGTCGGAATACTCGCGCCGCTCGTCGTAGTAAAGCTGTTCGTCGTCAAAGCCGAAGTCGTCAAGATACGACGATTCGTTTACATAGCGTTCCGGATCAAGATAAGACGAATCGAAACTCTCTTCTCTATCGAAATCGTCAAAGTCGCGTTTCATTGAAAACGGCGCTCCTGTTCGTCGCATAGTATTCGTATTCTTAGCCTTGCGCAATCAGTCGGCAAAACAAAAGGAGTCGAACGCGCGTCGTCGACTTGCGCCGACCAGGCGAAAAAACGCGAATCTCGTATCCCTTAATAAGATCGTCCCAAGAAATACGAACCCCTTTTTCGCACGCCCGCTTGATTTCTTATCGGCGTTGTCCAATAAAGCCTCAACCTCTTTAGGTCAAACAATAAGAAGACTTGAGAAGCTTACGCCGCTTTAATAGTCGCATTTGTAACGTTTGCGAAAAAGCCTTAAATACAAATAACTGCTATAACCCGTCGTCTGATTCGATTGATAAAAAACGTGTTTGAATATAATCAAAAAAGTTTCGCTAAACCGACGTCAACTCGGCAGCGAAAAAAACAAGTCCTTCAAACGCCGCCCCAAAAGCTCGTTCCAACCGCTAAATTCGCCTGTTCGCTCGCGCCCGCGAGCCGCCGAAATCAAGGCTGCGAAAATTTTGGAAAGAACGCCTTAAAAAAATCTTCCGTATTCTATGTACTTTTTCTATCTTTTCAACTAAAAAATTGGCGAATTCACCATTTTCTTGTTTTTACTGAAACTGTTTAATTGGCTCTTCTCCTATAATCAATATTATTAGAACCGTTCGCGGACAAAAAACTTGCTCCGGCTATGGAGTTTTCTATTTCTTTTGAGTACAATTGCGTCAAGTAGTTCGCGAACGCGTATGTTGAAATCGAAATTTTATCGACGTTCGCGAACGTTGTTTCCAGGAGACTTCGCGGTGGAATTAATCGACGTAGTGACGGTAGACGGGCCCGCCGGCGCGGGCAAAAGCGCGACGACGCGCGAATTGGCGGCGCGTTTGGGAATCGAGTATCTCAACACCGGGGCGATGTATCGCGCGATCGCGCTGCAAGCGATTCGGCTCGGCCTGAATCTTGAAGACGTCGACGCGCTTGAGCGCGTCGCGAAGGAATCGACGCTGGAGTCGCGCGAGGGGCGTACGTTCCTTAACGGCGAAGACGTCACCGACGCGGTGCGCGCGCAGGAAATATCGCAGGCGGTTCGCTATCCGGCCAACGCGCCGTCCGTGCGCGCGATTCTCGTCGAAGCGCAGCGTCGTATCGGGCTCGAACGTCCAATCGCCACCGAAGGACGCGATCAAGGCTCCGTCGTCTTTCCGGACGCGCGCTGCAAGTTCTACCTGACCGCGTCCCCCGAGGAACGCGCGCGGCGCCGACTCGGCGAATTGCGAAGTCGGGGCGAAGACGAGCCGTTGGATCGCATTTTGGAACAAATAATCGCGCGCGACAAAAGCGACATGGAGCGCGAAGTCGGCCCGCTGCGCGAGCCGGAAGACGCGATTCGCGTCGATTCGGACGGCAAGTCGATCGAACAAGTCGTCGCGGAAATGGAACGCGCCGCGCGGGAACGGCTCGCGTTTTTACAGTAGGCGAACGTCCCGTCGTTTAAGAGTCATGAGAGTGGAGGAATCGACATGTCAGGTTTTCGTATCGTTTTTGCCGCCGCGCTGGCGGTCTCTTTTGTTTGCCCCGCCGTATTTTCCGACGAGCCGCTCGATCCGGCGCGTTTGAAAGTCAGCGCTTCGGATTCCGACGCGCCCCAGACGGTCACGACGACCGACGGGCGAACGTTGAAACTCGTTTGGCAAGACGAGTTCAACGGGACGGGTCTCCCCGACGAGTCCAAATGGATCTACGAGGAAGGGTACGTCCGCAACAACGAAAAACAGTTCTACACAAGGGCTCGTCTGGAAAATATCTTCCAGAAAGACGGGAGTTTGACGATCCGAACGATCAAAGAAAAGTATCCGATCGAGGGCAAACCCGGTTCCAGAGGCAGGAAAGAAGCCGACTACACCTCCGCGGCGATTGAAACGCGCGGAAAAGCCTCCTGGCAATGCGGGCGTATCGAAGTGCGCGCCCAGCTGCCCAAAGGGAAGGGTATTTGGCCCGCGATCTGGATGATGGGCGACAACTCCTCAACCGTCGGACATCCTTTTTGCGGGGAAATCGACGTCATGGAATATGTCGGGCACACGCCGCACCGCGCTTACGGCACGATCCACTTGCACAAAAAGGGCGGCCGACGATCGGAAGTCGTCAGCAAGGGCGGCGACGTTCTGCTCGATCGACCCGAAGAGCAGTTCTACGTCTATACGCTCGAATGGACGGCCGAGAAAATGATCATTCTCGTCGACGACCGGGTCGTTCTCGAATTCAACAGAGCCGAAGAAGAGCCGAAAACGGAAGAATGGCCGTTCGATCAGAAATGCTATATGCTCATTAATACGGCGCTTGGCGGTTCCTGGGGCGGCGAAATCGCCGACGATACCTGTCCGACCGAATTCAAAATCGATTACGTTCGCGTCTATCAATGATTTTGTGCGTCGCGCCGTCGTTCTCCAAGGACGAGCAAGTCGCAAAAGGACGACTCGCGTTTTTCCGCAATTACACGCGCGTCTGAGGACGCGCGATTTCTATAACCCGCCTTTTACCAGATAAAGGAAATCGACATGTCGAAATATCGTCTTTTCTTCGCCGTCGCATTGGCGGCGTCTTTTATTTGCCCGGCCGCTTTTGCCGACGAACCCCTTGATCCCGCGCGTGTGAAAGTCAGCGTCTCGGATTCCGACGCGCCGCAGACCGTCAAAACGACCGACGGACGGACGTTGAAACTCGTTTGGCAAGACGAATTTAACGGGACGGGGCTGCCCGACGCGTCCAAATGGAGCTACGAAGTCGGATACGTCCGCAACAACGAACAGCAGTATTACACCGACGCGCGCGTCGAGAATATCTTTCAGAAAGACGGCTGTCTGACGATCAAGACGATCAAAGAGAAATACCCGATTGAAGGAAAGCCCGGCTCGCAGGGCAAAAAAGAAGCGGACTACACCTCCGCCGCGATCGAGACGCTGGGCAAAGTCTCGTGGCAGTACGGCCGCGTCGAAGTGCGCGCGCAGCTGCCGACTGGCAAGGGGATTTGGCCCGCGATCTGGATGATGGGCGACAACATCAGACGAGTCGGCTGGCCCGGCTGCGGCGAAATCGATATTATGGAATACGTCGGGCACACGCCTCGCACGTCGCACGGCACGATCCACATGCGCCGAAAGGGCGGCGAACGCTGGCAAAACGTCAGCAAAGGAAACAAAGTCGAACTCGATCGCCCCGAAGAACAGTTCTACGTCTATACGCTCGAATGGACCCCTGAAAAGATGCTGATTCTCGTCGACGACCAGGTCGTGCTCGAGTTCAACAAAGCCGAAGAAGAGTCGAAAACTTCAATTTGGCCCTTCGATCAGAAATTCTATATCATTCTCAACACCGCCATCGGCGGCTCCTGGGGCGGAGAAATCGCCGACGGGATTTGCCCGACCGAATTCAAAATCGACTACGTCCGCGTTTATCAATGATCGTTAGTTAACGCATTGACCCTTCAAAAATCGCGTTCGACCCAATCGAGTCGAACGCGTTTTTTAACGACGCCGCGCGAACGTTTAATACCGGATCGACGGCGTTCCGTCTTCGTCAAAATCGACGTAACGCCAGAAGACGGCGCGGTCGCCCCAGCCGCCGTTGCGATCTGTTTTTGCGTGGTAGACGTACCTCGTTTGGCCGTCTTTGTCGCGAATGAACGAGCCGTGCCCGACGCCGAACTGGAACTCGTCGCTTTGGAACCACGGCTTGTCGAATTTCTTCCACGACTCGGACTTCATCGGATCGTCCCCGACAAGCTCCAGAATTCCGATTTTGTACGTCGGAAGCCAGCTCGCTCCGCACGAATACGTCAGGAAAATCCGGCCGTTCGGCGCTTCCAAAATTTCCGGGCCTTCGGCGAGTCCGCGCGTTCCGAGCCGTTCTTCCACGCGTTCCCAGAGATAATCGGCGTTATGGCAAATTTTAACGCGCGGGCCGGCGGTTTCCGTCAAGTTCTCTTTTAACGGCGCGATGTAGAGATACTGGACGTCCTGATCGTCTTCCCAGCCGGACCAGATCAAATAGAACTTGTCCTTGTACGGGAAGATCGTCGAGTCGATCGCCCAATGATTGTCCGACTGGCCGTCTTCGGAGTCGCCCGTATAGACAGGGCCGTGCAACTCGTATTTGGAGAACGGATCGTCGCTTTCCGAAACGAGAACGTACGTTCGGTGATTCTTGTTCTGGCCGTCGTCGGCGGCAAAGAGGACGTAGAACTTTCCGTTATAGTGATGAATCTCCGGCGCCCAGAGTTCGCGCGAATACGGGCCACGTCGCGGCGCGCGCCAGATCGTATGGCGTTCGCCCGGATTGTCGGGCGTCTCCGATTCCCAGACGCAAATCGACTGGGCGGGGTTGTTCGACTGGCTCCAATAGTATTTGCCGTTAAATTCGATCACCCACGGATCCGCGCCGGGACGTATGTAATTCGGCTCCAGCCGTTTCGTTTCAGATTGCGTCGGCTCGTCGGCGCTTGCGGTCGGACGGACGAACAACGGCAGACAGAGGGTCAGGGACGCCAGAAAGATTAAATATTTTCGTTCCATAATTATCGATGCAACTCCAAGGTTTGTTCAACGAGCGATTTGTACGTTTCCTCGGTAAAATTCATACGGGACAGGCTGGACCCCTGTGCGATAAAATAAGCGGTCGTCTTGTCGGTCATGATTTTGAACATGGCCTGTATTCCGCGATCTTCTACCTGGAACAAATAGCCGAACCGGACCTTCGTACGATTCAACTCGCCATAGTCTTCGCCCAGACTTAAAAGCCCCAGCGCGGCGTCGGCGAGCCTTTCTTTTAGTTGACTATTCTCGAGCTCGTTTGTTTCGCGCGGTTTCTTTTTTTCGCTTTTCTTTTTGAAAAAACTCATTTCGCCGGCCCTGTTGTTGATCGCGGGAAGTCTTTTCGAAGATTTGAAGCGCGCGCAATTTCAACCGTGCGCTTCTTTCATACGAGCGACCGTGTCATTGAACGCTTCTTCCGTAAAATCGAGGCGCAACAACTTGTCAAATTGAACCGCGAAATAAACGGTCGTCTTGTCGGTTACGACTTTGAACAGAGCCTCCGTTCCGCGACTTTCGACGTCGTACAAATAGCCAAACTTGACTATGGTATTAACCAGGTCTTGATAATCTTCGCCTTGAGTCAGAATCGCCAACGCGGCGTCGGCGATATTCTCTTTGAGTTGTTTGTTCTCTATTTCATTCGTAACGCGCGGTTTCTTTTTTTCGCTTTTCTTTTTGAAAAACCCCATGTTTCGTTCCTCCTTTTGGTCAGTCGCGGAATTTCTTCACGTCGATTTTAAACTTGCGCATTTTCGATCGCAGCGTGTGCGGGTTGACGTCGAGCAATTCGGCGGCGCCCTTTTCTCCGTCGACAATTCCTCCGCTGAGTTGAAGCGCTTCCTCAATATGCGCGATAATCGCCGCGTCCAGACTCTGGAACGGCGCGTCTCGATCGACGGGTTTTTCCGCGCGATTTGGAGTCGGCTGCGGCGCGGCGACGCTAAATACGACCGGCGTCACGACCTGTTGCGGAACCGCGTCGTTTTCCGCGACGTAGGCGACCCGACGCCGCAGGTCGTCCAGATTCTCGGGGTAATCCAGATCGTTCAACGCGCTTAGCTCTTTATTCGTCAGCGACCGCGGATACGCTCCGATTTCCGACTGAGCCTCGCGAAAAAAAGCCTGCGCCAGTTCCGCAAAGTCGTTCGTTCGTTCGCGCAGCGCGGGCGCTTTAATTGGATACGACTGAAGTATTGCGTCGAATTCCGAATCCCAAAGTTCGTTTTCTCGCGACTCCAGATACGGTTTCGACGAGCCGAGCAGGAACCGCGCCTTGACGCGTTCGTCGCGGATCGCGCGCGCCAGGCGGCGTTGAATCGGCTTCGGGATCGTTTCGACGTTCGTCAAATAGAGCGTTCCCAACGCGTCCGCGACGAGCGCGCTCAATTCGTTTTCCGCCAACAGCGCGTTCCAGCGCCGCGCCGAAAGCCGCGCGCAGTCGAGTTTGACGACGGGCGTCGATGCGATCAGGCGCGCGAACGTCTCCTTGCCGACTCCGACCTCGCCCCAGAGCGAGACCGGAATCTCCGATTGCGCGGCGACGTCGGCGCGTTCCAGCGCCGCGCGAAGCGTCGTCGTCGCGCCGATCAAGTCGCTTTTTGATAAAACAGACGTCATTTCGTTCTTATCCGCCGCGTTATTTGACGACAATTTCGTACCAGATCGTCTTTTGTTCCGGACCGAAACTGAACTTGCACCCGTCGCCGTTCGCTTTGACCGTCAGCTTTTCGGCGCGATCGCCGCGATTGTTCAGCGCGTAGACTTCGACGTCGCTCGCGGAAACGCCGGCGAGCGCAACCGTCGCCGGAACGCCCTCGCAAAGAATCGGCGCGCGACCGGGCGAGCCGCCGAAATGTCCGGCGGTCGTCACGTTATTGTCGTCGACTTCGACCATTTTCGCGTCCGTGTTGTGCATGAGTCCGGTCGCCGTGAGCAAGTAGGAGCCTTGCGTCAATTTGCCCGATTTCTTCGCGCCTTTAACGGCGTTTTTGGCTTTCACGAGCGAAACGGTCGCCCAGCCGAGCTCCGTTTCGCCAATATCGAGCGTCACGCCGTCAAATTGTTGCGGCGCGCCGACAAAACCGCTGAAGACTTTCGTATTCGCCGTGTCGACGGTAAAGAAGCTCTTGTCTTTTTCCTGATAGTTCCACTTGATCTCGCCGAAGTCGTTGACGATCTCTTTCTTTTCCGCCGATCCGAATCGCTCGGGCAAGTCGCTCCACGCGTCGATTTTTTTCGCGTTTTTGAGCGCGTCCGATTTCGCAAGATTCAAGTCGGGCAATTCGACCCCGGAGAAAACGGCAAGCGACAGCGACGGATCGATTCCCAGGCCACGAACGAGCGGACGGTGATAGTCGCTGAGCAGTCCGCCCATGATTTCCTGTTCTTTTTGTTCGGTCATCGACGGCGCGTAATAGAATTCGCCCGGCCCCGACTGAACGTCGCCGCGAACGAACATCCCGTAGCACGCGGGCAGGTGCGCGATCTTGACCGTCTGCGAGCATTCGTCAAAGAACGAGCCGCACGCGTCGCGGTCGAATTCGTCCCCGTGCGACCACGCGAATTGGAACGTCGCCGACCAGTCCTGGAACGCGGCGACGGCGGCGAGCATGACGTTCCCCTCGGCGCAATATTGGTTCGGATACGGATGGTCGTACTCGGAGCAGGTGAACGGTCGACCGATCACGCGAACCGCCGACAAATTCGAGAGCGTTCCTGTATCGGGCGAATTCGCCAGACACGTGTTTTTCACGAGCCAGTCGTTGCCGTCCCATTGACGGCGCGGAAAGTTCGGATGGTTCCAGTACGCGTGAATGTCGCAGTAGTCGAGCCGCGCCTGATTGTGCCAGAACCCGTATTGGAGCTGCGTCCCGGTAACGAGCGATTTGACGCCGAGCGACTTGACGTACTTGTACATTTCCTGCCAATACGAATTTTCCAGATCGTGCAGGAAATCGGAGAAGTCGGCGAGTCCTTTTTCGCCGAACAGCGTCGGCTCGCCCTTTTTCTTCGCGACGGGAACCGTTCCGTCTTCGATCGTTTGATCTTCGGCGAAGCCCAGATCGCCCCCTTCGCGGAACGTGACGTCGGCGATTTCAAAGACGTCGCCGGCGTTGAATCCGCTGAACGAAATTCGCGTCATGTCGTCGTCTTCCGGCGCGATGAACGCCGCCTTGACCGTCGTCCATTCGTCGGACGCTTTTGGACGCATGCTGAATCCGAGTCCATGCCAGGGATCGTGCGCCTGAGAATGCCCGACGTTCGGCGCTTCCCCGGCTTTTACGCGCAACTTGAATTCCAAAAGATACGGCGTTCCTTTTTGGATTTTCAGCCCGGAGAAGTTGAATTGCGGATGCCACGCCACGTCCCCGATCTGTTCGACGCTGAACTGAAGCGCGGGCGAGCCGATTCCCGTCTCGGACGCGGGCACGATTTTATAGCTGTATTTCGCATTGGCGTCCGACTCGAGTCGCCAGCCGGCGTCAAACTTGAAGTTTTCACCGATCGCGGCGATTTTGTTCTCGCCAAAAGGAATCGACTTGCAGTCCCACGCCTTGCGCAAGTTGGCGGTCGACCCGTATTTTTTCAGCAGCCACTTGTTCCACAACGCGCGGAATTCGTCGCAATACGGCTCCGGCAAGTCGTCCAGCTGTCCCCACGACCAGCTCGCGACGACCGAGTTTTCGTTATTGATTTCGACGACCGCGACGCCGGGGTCGTCCGCATACGACTTGCCCGTGTACGGGTTGACGTGCGTGAGCAAGTCTTTGGCGTATTTCTTTTGATACTCGATCATTTTCCGATCGAAATTGTCGACGCCTTTGTTTTGCGTCGGGAGCTGAGCGGCGTTGGGGAACCCGTCGATTTCTTTGAACGCGCGGGAAACGTGGAGGTTGATATTGACATAGATCCCTTTTTGCTCGAGACAATAGATCACGTAGTCAAGTCGATCGAGCTGATCGGGGTCGATTTCGGTCGTGCCTTTGTCAAAATTCTTGCCCCAAATGTCGCGCGAATCCATGTGATGAAGGCGCACGACCCCGACTCCGAACCGCGCGAGCGAATCGGCGACGCGCTCGGCTTTTTCTTTGGTTGTAAAACTCGCGCCAAAACAGAAATTCGTGCCGAGTAGCCGCGTTTTGCCCGACGCGGACGCAAATTCGCCCTTGGAGTCGACAAGAAACCCCGCCGTCCCGGCGACAGGAGCGGGCGAATCCCAAGTCTGGACGTTCGTGATATTGTCCGGCGCCCCCTTTTCAATAACGAACGGGAACATCGTCTTCGATTCGTCGGCAAACGCAAAGGCGGAAGCCAAAAAAAACGCCCAAACGCAAGCGGAAATAATTCTTCGCGACATGATTTCATCCTCACAGAACAAACGGCGGGTACAACGGTCAAAACGCCCCGGAAAAAGGCGAAGCGCTTGACGCAGAGGTTATGATATCAGAAAGGAAATGGAAAAACAAGGTCCGATCGAGACGTCCAAACCTGAAATTTAGGCCGCAAACAAGAGCGCGCATAAGAAGAGCAACTCATCGGCGACTTGGTCTCACTATGCAGTTGGCGTCGTCCCAATGAGAGACTCAAAAACTCAATGTTTATCAAAAAAACAGGCATAATCCATAAAACTGATATTTGGATACCCCGATTATCAAAATAGGCGTTTCAACTACAAGTAGGTTATTGACGATTAAGGAAATTGGGGGTAAAATATGCGGTAGCGGCGGGGCGTTAACGAATCCGTGAACAATGCAGTTTTCCCGATTCGGAATTGTAAAGGACGTAGGTTCGTCGCTGAAGAGACACTATGTCGGCGCGAGTTGTCCTGCCTCAAAGAAATGAAGTCAAGCGCGAACAACAAGTTTTTGTCCGACTCTCGATTTGCAGGGAACGAGCCGTTTGAGTCGAAAGTATGGCTGTCCAGTCCCAACGATGCACGGCGACGAGCAGAAATGGGTTGACGACGCCACCCAAACCAACTGGGTTTCGACGGTCGGCGCTAACATTAACGAGATCGAAAAACAACTTGCTGAGTTTATCGGCGTCGAATATGCGGTCGCGCTGTCGGCGGGCATGGCGCGCTTCACTTGGCGACGAAACTCGCCGCCGAAAGGCCATACGGGCAGGCACGGCCGAACGAAGGACGCTCCAAGGACGTAAAGTCTTCCGTTTTGACTTTCCTTTCGACGCGAGCATTAATCCCGTCGCGTACGAGGACGGCGAGGTTGTTCTCATTGACACGGAGCGCGAAACGTGGAATAAGTCCCCGGAAGTGATTGAAAAGGCGTTTGAACTTTATCCCGACGTCATGCTGGTTGTGATTGCGCATCTTTACGGTACGCCTAGCAAGATGAAGAGCCTCGGCAGTTTTTCGATAAGCGTATCGCTTAGATTGTGGAAGACGCGGATGAAGCTTTTGGTGCGGTGTGGATTGGCGGGGCACCATCTTTGCTTGGCACGGCGCTGCTGTTGAGCGACTGCGGACTTTTTTAGTTTTACTTCCATGCGGTTAAGAAATTTGCAACCAAAGAAGGTTGTCCAGTTCGTGTGCGTCTTTGGAAGTTATTGACGACGCAGGGATGTGCGAGGCGTTTCGTTGCGCTCCCTTCACTTGCGAAACGAAGGCGCGTTTGTCAAGACGAGAATGAGCGCCGTTTGTACTTGGCAAATCGTGTTGCCTAATTTCGACGGCTTGAAACGAGCGACGAATAGTTGTGTGTTATGATTCGGCTTTTAAGGATGTCGTGACGCAGGTTTTGGCAATAGGATGATTAACTATGTATCCTTTCTTGGTTTTGTTTTTGGTGCTTGCCTGCCTTTATCTCTTTCTGCGCCTTATTGCCTTTCTGTACTCTGAATCTGCTTCTATTAACGATGACAATCCGTATCTTCATCCTGGTAAAAAAGACGTCTTGCCAGAAAATATGCGCCTGATTCAGATTCCGAAGAAAGGAAGTCGGAAAGTAGGGTTTTATGAATTAGTCTTGAAGCGGTTCCTTGATTCTGTTCTCTCTTTTTTTGGCCTTGCCCTTTTGGGGCCGATTTTTTTGATCATATCACTCTGGATCAAAGTCGATGATCCTGGTTCTGTTTTTTTCGTTCAGAAACGAGTGGGCAAAGAAAAAACGTTCTTTGCGTTGCATAAATTTCGAACGATGAAAACGTCGACTCCTCGCGATATGCCCACGCATATGCTTGCGAATCCTGACGTGTATCTTACAAGGGCTGGACGGTTTCTTCGCAAATTTTCGTTGGACGAACTCCCACAGATTTGGGATATCTTTCGCGGAAAGATGAGCGTTATCGGTCCGAGGCCGGCGCTTTGGAATCAGGCGGATTTAATTGCGGAAAGAGAGAAATACGCCGCCAACGATCTAATTCCCGGACTGACAGGCTGGGCGCAAATCAATGGACGCGACGAATTGGAGATTGTAGACAAAGCGAAACTTGACGGGGAGTACGCTAATAACGTTAGTCTGTGGATGGACGTCAGTTGTTTCTTTGGAACCATTAAGAGCGTTGCTAAATCGGAAGGAGTCGTAGAAGGCGGAACGGGAAAAATCGCGCAACGGGACAAGGAAGTTTCTGCGGAGCAAAGCTGAAAAAATGAAGTATCTGATATTAACAAACCATTCCTATATGTTGTGGCAGTTTCGCAGGGAACTTATTGAGAAACTGGCGACAACAGGCGAAGTTGTCATCAGTACGCCATTTAACGGGCACGAAGAAGATTTTTTAAAAAAGTATCGTTGCATTGAAACAACCATAGACAGACGTAGCGTCAATCCAATCAAAGATTATTTGCTTTATTGTTTCTATAAAAAACTGATTTCGACTGAACGTCCCGACGTCGTTGTAACATATTCTATCAAACCCAACATCTACGGAGGATATGCTTGTCGAAAGCTTGGAGTTCCCTACTGCGTAAACGTTCAAGGATTGGGGACTGCATTTGAAAAAAAATGGTTAGCGCCGATCGTTACCGCTATGTACAAGGTTGCCTTGAAAGAAGCAAAGGTTGTCTTTTTTGAAAATCATGCAAATGCAAGCGAGTTCCTTGAACGTGGAATTATAAAAAGTTCAGTAACAAAGGTGTTAAACGGCGCTGGCGTTAACCTCGATACGTTTCGGTACAGCGAATATCCAAAGGACGTCGACGGAATTCGTTTCCTTTACCTTGGTCGTATCATGAAAGAAAAAGGGATAGACGAACTCCTTGAAGCGATAAGACATTTGAAAGCAAAGTATGGAAGTTTAATTAAGTTTGATATGGTCGGTTTTTTCGAGGATGAATACAAAGAAACAATTAATTCGATGAGTCGAAATAAGCTGATCGACTTTCATGGATTTCAAAAGGATCCGACGTCTTTTTATGTTTCGTCGCATTGCGTAGTACTTCCTTCTTATCACGAAGGGATGAGCAATGTGCTTTTGGAAGCAGCCGCCATAGGGCGCCCTTTAATATGCTCTGACGTCCCCGGATGTCGAGAGGCTGTTGAGAACGGGACAACCGGATTTCTTTGCAAAAAAAAGGACGCGACAAGTCTCCAGGATGCAATGGAGAAGTTCATTCTCTTAAACAATGAAGAACGTGTTGCGATGGGTAAACGTGGAAGAGAAAAAATGGAACAATCTTTTGATAAGTGTGATGTAGTGAAAAAGACAATAAGAGCGATTAATAAGTAGAAAAGCAGGATTAAGATGCCGACTTAGGGAAAGAAGGATAGAAATGGGGAACATTCCTTAGAATGATTGATCTGTAACAAATATATGTAATTTGATACAGAAAAAGTTTCAAGACAACTTTAATTGACATTATCGTCATCTAAGTTATACCGTACTAACGGTCAACAAATACATAAAAAGCTCACACATTTCAGAACGTCAAACGCGTGCTATTTTAAAGTGCTTTTCCCTCGATTTTGAAGCGAAATAATCGCCTCGTTGATAGGAATCAGTCGCCAGACGATCAATCGTATCCTGACTGCTCTCCGTGGGCGCATTGTTTCTCTCTGCGAAGAAGAAAGTGTCTTTGAACAGGGAAGCATTGAGTTTGACAAAAGCTACTTTGGCGCGAAGCGAGTCCGTGGTAAACGCGGTCGTGGAGCAAGCGGAAAACATATCGTGTTTGATCTGATTAAACGAGGTGGAAACGTATATACTCGGATTGTTTCAAATGGCTGTGTTGAACAATTCATTTTCAATGTTGTTAAAAGACTTGCATAAAATGAAAACTTAAATTTTGACATAAGTACTAATCGTAAGTCTTTGTTTTACGTAAAACGATTAATTAACTTCATTGCCGCGCGTTTTTCGTACTTGTGCGGTTCAAGGATTTAAAACATGACCGATTTATTAACAAAGCCGTTTCAAATTGTTCCGTGAACGAACTTTATCCCATCATTGTTTCCAAAGTCAGTCTGGATTCAACGATCTATACAGACGGCTTTAAGGCCTGTGTCGGATTGGTAGATTTCGACTATCAAAAACACCTATCGGGTCCAACATGGAAACAACGAGTTCGTTAACGGCCATAGTCACATAAACGGCATTGAAAGCTTTTGGGGGCGGGCTAGAATTAGGCTCACGAAGTTCAGAGGAATATCCAAAAAGACCTTCTATTTGCATTTGAAAGGATGCGAATCTCGATTCAATCATAGAAACGAAGATCTACAAAAAATACTCCTCAAAGAACTACGAAAATCTCCCTTAAGGTTGTTTTGAACCTAGAAAGAAGAATCATCACACCAAGGCGCATTAAGGCAACTTTCAGATAATTTGCGTAATTGACTTGAGATGCCGTAAGCCTAAGTGGGTAGCGTGTGATTTGAGGAGGGATGAAAGAATCTCTCAAGACTACATGTGCATATAGGGGACAATTGTATGTCAACGCCATCAAATAAACCTCCATTGATATCTGTTATAATGGGAATATACAATTGTGAAGATACGTTGCGTGAAGCTGTCGAGAGCATTTTACAACAATCAATTAGTGAGTGGGAATTAATAATGTGCGATGATGGCTCCACTGACGGCACATTTGAGCTTGCTAAAACACTAGCGGCTTCTGACTCACGCATTTCTCTTGTCCAGAATGAACATAATTATGGCTTGGGATACGCACTCAACCAATGCCTCAAACAAGCAACAGGTGTCTATATTGCTCGCATGGACGGAGATGATCGCTGTAGTCCTGTTAGACTACAGAAACAGCTCGAATTCATGTCAGGGCATACGGAATTTGCGATCTGTAGTACCCCGATGATTCTTTTCGATGAAACAGGTGAATGGGGGAGAACCAAACTCAAAGAACAGCCAAGTAAAGAAGATGTTGTGACAGGAGCACCGATTCATCATGCCCCTGTGATGATTAGAAGAGAAGCGCTTGAATCTATTGGAGGCTATTCTACAAGCAGCAACACCTTACGGGTTGAAGATGTTGATTTATGGATCAGATTATACTATGCGGGTTATCGTTGCTATAATTTACAGGAAGCATTATATTCAATGCGCGATGACAGAAATGCGTTCCAGCGGAGAAAGTACAGATATCGAATAAACAGTACAATCATCAGATTGAAAGGCTGTCAAATGATGCATTTGGGAATAAAAAGCTATCTATTGTCATTTTTGCCCATGATAGTCGGGCTAATTCCAGAAAGAATGCGGAGGGGGATACGAAAAAGAAGAGGAGCCTGAATGAGCGGAAGAAATTGAAGCAAATGAAGTTTGTTGGGGGAACAGAGAAAGGTTCAAGACAACTTTAATTGACATTATTGTCGCCTAAGTTATACTGGACCAATGTTCAACAAATACATAAAAAACGCCATTTCAAAACGTCAAACATGTGCTATTTTAAAGTACTTTTCCCTCGATTTTGAAGCGAAAAAGATCGCATCGTTGACAGGAATTAGTCGCCAGACGATCAATCGTGTCCTGACTGCTTTCCATGAGCGCATTGTTTTTCTCTGCGAAGAAGAAAGCGTCTTTGAACAGGGATGTATTGAGTTTGACGAAAGCTACTTTGGCGCGAAGCGAGTCCGTGGTAAACGTGGTCGTGGAGCAAGCGGAAAACAATCGTGTTTGGTCTGATTAAACGATGTAGAAACGTATATACTCGGATTGTTTCAAATTGTTCCGTGAACGAACTTCATCCCATCATTGTTTCCAAAGTCAGTCTGGATTCAACGATCCATACAGACGGCTTTAAGA
The DNA here is from genome assembly GCA_017550965.1 of Thermoguttaceae bacterium. Lineage (GTDB taxonomy): Bacteria > Planctomycetota > Planctomycetia > Pirellulales > Thermoguttaceae > RUG369. The sequence goes on along the minus strand of JAFZNK010000076.1, from coordinate 19,622 downwards.
CCTATAACGGATTGGTAGATTTCGACTATCAGAAACACCTATCGGGTCCAACATAGAAACAACGAGTTTGCTAACGGCCATAATTACATAAACGAAGAACTATATAAAATACTCCTCAAAGAACTACGAAAATCTTCCTGAAAGCTGTCTTGAACTTGAAAAAATGCAGAATTTAGAAATATATGATCAAGAAAAGAATCTTGAAAAGACATGGGCCGCAGAGCTTGAGATTTTGGATAGTATTGATAAATTTTGTCGAAAAGAGGAACTGAAATATTCCCTTGCATTTGGTACATTGTTGGGAGCTGTTAGGCACGGTGGATTTATTCCTTGGGATGATGATGTGGATATCTTAATGCCGCGTAAGGATTACGAGTATTTTGTAACACACTGGACAGTTCCGGGTTTTATTCTACAGAACAAACGAACAAATAATGATTATACACAGTGCTTTACAAAAATCCGCAAAGATCACACGACTTTTCTTCAGTATGAGTTTGAGAAAAATGTATCTTATCATACCGGCATATTTGTTGATATTTTTCCAGGTGATCGAGTAGCGCCTACTCAATTAACGAGAAAAATTCAGTTTATTCTTTTTGCCATTAATCTCCTATATTCCCGCGAATATACAAGCGGTAGCGAAAGCAGTAAGCTTGAAAGCATTTTGTTAAAGGTCCCTAGGAGCATACGACTAAAAATCCGATCTTGGGCAGAGAAACGTATGCAAAGGTGGGATTATACTGGTGGAAAAATAGTAAACGCAAGCACTATAGATAATGCGAGACTTTACTTCCAGTCAAATCTATTTGATAGGATGACAGAGATAGAATTTTGCGGGAAAAAGTACATGTGTACAGCAGAGTATGAGTCGTTTTTACTCACATGTTATGGAGACTATATGAAACTGCCTCCTGAAGACGAAAGAAGAATTAAGCATCATCCTCTGATCGTGGATTTTGAACGTAATTTCGGAGAATCATAGAATAAGAAGTTTCTCGGATTACTTTTTTAGGATGAATTGAAGAGGAGAAAAAGTGGTAGCTTATTTCTTGGCATACATAACTGTATTACTATCTGCTCTTGTTATTAGCAGAACCGATAGGTCATACAGCATTGTGCAATCCGGATCCATTATCCGAGGTTTTAACACGAAATTATTTGTTATATTCATAGCGTTAGTATTATCTTTTATTGGTGGCTGCAGGTACTATGTCGGTTCGGATTACAGTCCATACTATGCAGATTATAAGCAATATGCATCAATTTTCTATCAAAGATTGATCTCACTTGATGAACCAGGGGTACCATTGGTCTTCTGGATTGCTACATTGTTCAAGGATGATCCTGCCGTATGCATTTTTCTAGCTGCAGCACTAACCGTTATTCTCTTAATTCGAACATTCTACAAGTTTAGTGATGATTTATGCCTGAGTCTCATACTTTATGTGTTTGTTATTTGGCATACTAGCTTTAATGGAATTCGTCAGGCTCTAGCAGTTGCCGTTTTCTTTTGTGCTTACGCTTCGCTAAAGAACAAAAATCTGAAAGCTTTTTTTCTAGTAGCATTTCTGGCTTTTCTATTTCATAAGTCGGTTGTTCCATTTATTACTCTTTATTTCATTGTGAATCGTAAAGTTAACAAAAAGAATATAATCATCATGATTGCAGGGACCATAGTATTACTCTATTCGTATGCACGTATTTACTCTTTTATGGGAATAGTTATGGATAAGGAAGCTTATTATCTCAATTATTCCGCAACTTCGACTAATTATCTTTCTAGGTCAGTAAATACTTTAAGAGTGGTCTTCGAATCATTCCCAGCCGCATTCTTTTTATTCAAATATAAAGAATTGACTTTTTACGAAATTGAGAAAGAGAAACTTGATTTCAATATAAATCTTCTAGTGGTTCATGCGGCAGTCGCGCTTGCAACTTCTGGGAGTGCATACATGGCTCGAATGTCATTATATACTATGCCATTTGCTGTTATGGCAATTAGTACTCTTATGTCATACCTGAAAAAAGACCGCCAATTCTTCACATTTGTTTTCATTGTTGTGTTCGCTTTTTTTGGATGTTATGAAGTTGGACATAGCGCCAGACTGATTCCTTTCCATTGGATATGGGAAAGATAGATTTTGTTGAGGTGGAACATGATATCTGTACTATTCTTCATTCATGATATGGGTAATGGTGGAGCAGAACGTGTTTTAGTCAATCTAGTTAATAACATCGATCGTAACAAGTTTCAGATCACTGTTATGTCACTCTTTGGTGGAGGTGCCAATGAGAGATTGCTACTACCACATGTTTGCTACCGCTCAGTATTTCGCAAGACATTTCCGGGAAATAGTCATGTTATGAAGTTGCTGACGCCAGCGCAACTTCATAGAATGCTGATTAGTGAGTACTATGACATTGAGATTGCCTATTTGGAAGGACCTTCTTCAAGAGTAATTTCAGGATGTAGGAATGCGAAAACTCGGACGGTAAACTGGGTTCATGTGGAGCAGGGGACGCCACATACTGCAGCACGCTCTTTCAGAACATATGGGGAAGCTGAAAGTTGCTATAATAGTTTTGATAAAACCATTTGCGTTTCTAAAACAGTACAAGAAGACTTTACTGGATTATTCAGGATTACTCATCCTTGCAACGTCCTATATAACACAGTTGACTCGAGATATATTCGTGAGAGAAGCGTTGAATCTGTGGATGGTTTTGATCAAGATATGATTAAACTGATATCGGTCGGTACACTGAAAGATGTTAAAGGATTTGACCGACTGTTGCGGATTGCTAAGAAACTCCGTTCAGAAGACGAAATATTCCGTTTGTATATTCTTGGTGAAGGACCAAAGAGAAAGGAGTATGAACAATATATTTGTAAGAATCAACTTGAAAATGTTGTGACATTACTTGGACATCATAACAATCCGTATAAATACGTCAAGAACAGCGATTTGTTCATATGCTCAAGTTATCGCGAAGGCTTCAGTACAGCGGTTACGGAATCCTTAATTGTTGGAACGCCTGTTGTTAGTACCTGTTGTTCAGGGGCGAATGAACTGCTCGGATACCATAATGAATATGGACTTGTCGTCGAAAACACAGAGGAAGATCTTTATATGGGTATTAAGACAATGATTCACGATCATACGCTAAGAAAGGAATATGCAAAGAAGGCATCAGAACGTGGAACACAATTTTCAACAGAGAATACGGTTAAAGCTGTAGAAGAGATGTTAATGAGCTTATGAAAAAATCAATTGTTATGGTTGCCAGCTATGGAGGCCCATATGGCGGAAATTTCATTCCTTCACTTATTGCGTATGATGAGGTTGTAAAAGAGCTTGGATACAGAAGTGTCTATGTTTTCCCTGATTTTGTATCTGATTACGCTTGGGTTGAGGAGATGAAAGAGTGCGCAGATAGACTTTATTTCATTCCTTATCAACAATATACGTTAGATAATATTAAACGAATCAAGAAAATATGTTTAGATGAGCATGCTGTACTTCTTTATAGCCGCATGTCAGGATGGGACATTACTGCAAGGTTAGCTATGCCCCGACTCACGTTGATCTGGCATATGGAAATGGGACTGAATCTTACAAGTATTAAGAGTCGAGTCAAATATTGGATCAAATATAAGATTCTTGGATTTGGGAAGACGTACCATATAGCCGTTTCGGATAAAACAGTGGATTCAATAAATTCATTGCATGTGAAGAACAAATGTGTATGGATTCCCAATGCTATCAATCTTTTACGTCTGCATATGAAGGATGCGCTTCCTTACATACAACCTATAAAGCTACTGACATTTGCATATCAACCTACAATTAAGGGATTTGATATAGCCCTTGATGCATGTGAGGTATTAAATAAATATTATGTCATGTATGAGCTTCTGGCGTCAGCTCAGGCGCGTACATATGAATATATAAAAAAGCGGTATCCGGAAAGTCTTCCTGAATGGCTTACCCTTGTTCCTCCGACTGATAATATTTCAGAGATATTTGACAAAGCGGATTGTCTTCTGTGTCCAAGTAGAAGCGAAGGTCTTTCTTTTGCTAATCTTGAGGGCTTGTATTCCGGCTTGCCAGTAGTCTATTCTAACATTCCTGGCAATAGAATATTATCAGATTTTAAAATGACTTATTGCTTTGAATCATGCAATGCTACTGATCTCGCCGATAAAATTGTGCAATGCACAAAGACTCCGATATCAGAAGAGTTTCAAAGGGAAAATAGAGAGCTTATTGAAAAGAAGTATTCCATGCCGGCATGGTCGCAGAAGATTAAAGAGATAATTTTTAAAATAAGCAACGCTCAGGAGTGTTAATCATTATGACCCGGACCAATAAGACAGCGATCAATTCTCTGGTTGGGTTAACATGCTCCGTAATTAACAGCATACTGAGTTTTGTTCTCCGAGCTCTTTTTATCGATTTGCTCGGGCTGGAATACGCAGGCGTCAATACTCTGTTCTTAGATATCCTTAATGTTTTAAATCTTGCAGACGTTGGCTTTAATAACGCTATACTTTTTAGACTGTACCGGACTATTTCAAAAGGAGACAATGAAGGTACTGAACTCTATCTGACGTTATATAAAAAGATTTGTTATGTAGTAGGTTTTGTTGTAGGCGCGGTAGGCTTGTGCCTTATACCTTTTCTAGAAAATTTCATTAATTCTCCACCTACGTTTGAAGAACCGTTATGGTCTCTGTATGTCATTGTACTCGCAAACGGCGTGACTAACCATGTTATTAACTACAAAAGCATATTATTGATTGCAAAACAAGATAGATATCTTTTCATCATAATTCAATACGCTTGTATTTTCCTTCGTAATGCCTTGCAAATTGTTACGCTGTTGCTTTTTAAGAGTATCTACATCTATTTGCTGACGTCGCTGGCGACAACGCTTGCTCAGGGAGCGGTTACAGGAATCATATCGAATAGAATGTACCTGTTGTCCTTGCGTTCACGGTTTGAGTAAATAATGCTTTGGAGTTTATTCAGACATGTCGCGTACGAAAAAAACTGCAAAAAATACGATCGTCGGATTGATATGCACTGGAGTCAACTATATTCTCAGCTTTGTTCTTCGTGCAGAGTTTATCAAGCTTCTTGGCTTGGAGTATTCTGGTGTAAATTCATTATTCACGGATATTTTGAAGATTCTAAACCTTGCAGATTTGGGCTTTAATAATGCGATCTTATTCAAACTATATAAAACTATAGCTGACAATGACAACGATGCAACGGAGATGTATCTGACGGTGTATAGAAAGATTTGCTATGCCGTTGGAACCATTGTTGGAATTGCAGGTCTGCTACTTATTCCATTTTTAGACGGCTTTATAAAAGAAGCTCCATCATTTCCAGAACCTCTGTGGAGTTTATACATTCTGGTTTTGGCCTCAAGTGTTGCTAGTCATTTTATCAATTTTAGAAGTATTCTTCTGATAGCCAAGCAGGATCGTTACGTATCAACCATTATTCAGTATATCTGCTTTTTTCTAAAGAATGCACTACAGATAATCGTATTGATTCTATGCAGAAATATTTACCTCTATTTAGTTGTTGGCCTCGTATCGACCGTAATTGAAGGAATTTTGCTTGGTATAGTAACTCATAGAAAATATCATCTATCCTGGAACTCCAAGAGGAAGATACCAAAGAATGAAATAAAGGATATTTCCAAAGATATTGGCGCGTTAGCCATATTCAAATTCTGTAGGACACTTAACGTAACCATTGATACATTTTTGATTTCAAAATTCATTGCTGTTGCGCAGACTGCAATTTATGGAAGTCTAACAATCATTACATCAGGTTTATCAAATTTTATAGATACACTAAATGATGGAATGATCGCCAGTATTGGTGATTTAAATGCGTCGGGTAATAGAGACGGGGTTGAACATGTGCTAGATATGTCAATTCATATCATGTATTTGCTTTACGGTACTTGCGTAGCGGTATTAGCTCCATTTGTTAGCCCGTTCATGAGATGGTGGATAGGTTATTCCTTGCCAGATGCTTGCGTTTATATTTTGTTGTTCAATTTTTATGTGGGGGGGCTAAACGCAAACATTTCAACTTTCCGTAACTCCATGGGGTTATATCGAAAAGGATGGAGAAGACCTGCGGCAACTGTAGTTGTTAATTGTGTTGCATCATATGCACTTATCAGGTATATTGATATAATTGGCGCATTTATCGGAACAGCAATTGCAAATATCACTACTGTACTATGGTATGATCCATTAATCGTGTACAAATATGGTCTCAATAGAAGTGCAAAACGTTTTTTTAGTAGGTATTTATTATATTTGTTTTTTGTAGTCTTAAGCGCATTGGGTATGGTTTTTATTGATAAGCTAATCCCTGAACCGGATACGTTTTTAGATATTTGCTGGCAAGGGATGCTCTTTACAGCTTGCTCAGTGGGACTTCTTCTATGTTGCGGGAATGTTTTTCCTGTTCAAAAGGATGTTTTGAACAAATTGAATGAGATTATTAGCAGAAAGGTTCAAGGGTAGTAAATGGATTATGAATTAATGTCGCTGGAAGAGGTACATAAACTACTACTTTACTTAATTGTTTGCTTGAACCATGTTTCAGAAGAGGCGAATATTCCATATTATGCCCACGCGGGTACTTTACTGGGAGCATTAAGGCACCGAGGTTTCATTCCCTGGGATGATGATGTGGATGTTATGATAGAGCGGAAGAATTACCAGGCATTTATTGACGCCTGCAAAAAATACCTTCCGCAAGAGGTTGTTGTTCGTAGCAGGGAAACGGATCCTCTTTTTTGTGAAGAGTATATAAAAATTTGCTTCAGAGATAATTTCTGCGAGTTTAGTGAGCTCTCGCTTGATGTTTTCGTTCTAGACGATACAAATCCAGAACATAAGCTACTTCGTTGGGTTCAAAATAGAATCATACGGATGCTTAGACCAGTAAAGCTATATAAAGTTTCCAGGATAGCGCCGTATATGGAAAAATATGCACCGCGAAACAAGGTAAAACACCTGATGTTGGCTATAGCACAGGTATTGCCTTTAAAAACGGTAGACAGAATCCAGTTATGGGCGATGACAGCGGAACATCATGCAACAGATTATTATGTCGATTGGGGCTCAATTGAACACTATAGCAAAGCTACGTATAGAAAAAATTTATTCTCCTCTTACAAGAAGTTACCATTTGAAAGCATTTATGTCTATGCTGTACAGCAGGATCGCGCCATGATTGAACAGTTGTGGAGTGACGGTTCGTGGAAAGAACTTCCGCCGTTAGAAAAAAGAAAAACCCATAGTGTTCACAAAATAAACTACCCTCTTGATATGAACCGCATAGAAGAAATGATTGCAAGCGGTCATGCGTGCCATACTCCTTGAGAAACCAGAAACATGTATTACGGCAAGATGGTAGGATCAGATTGTGAGCATACAGTATGAAACAGAATTACGACTCTATAGATTTAATAAAATTCATAGCATGTATCTTTATTGTTGCATTACATGCAAACGCCTTATATGATATCAACACTGTTCTCAACGTGATTGTATGTGAAGGGATTGCTCGTCTCGGAGTTCCGTTTTTCTTCACAGCCTCGGCGTTCTTTTTCTTTCGCAAACCCCTGATATGGGAAGGAACTAGAAAGTATTGCAAGAGACTCCTGACATTATATATGGCTTGGTTCATCGTTTCAATTCCCAAAACTATTTTTGACCGCTTTGTTTGTAGCCCATATCCCTTGGGTGAAACGATATTTCGCTTTATACGGTCTTTTTTTGTTACATCTACTTTTAGCGGCTCTTGGTTTATTGCCTCCTGTGTCTTCTGCGCATTGTTTTTTTACTTGCTGGAAAAGTTGGACGACCGTAAGCGCAGAGTTGTCACTATTGCGTTATCTGCTATCATTTATTTCTGGATCACATTCACAAGCGCATATGGAAGGCTGATAGGACCTCTGGGCTTGAGTATTTTTTATGCAGGATACGAGCTTATCCTTGCTAATCCGTACTGTAGCATTATTGTCGGCATTCCCTATTTTGCACTTGGCCGCTATTACGCGAGCAGGGCTGAAGGCGGATACTATTCTAAAGTTCATCTGTTCGGTCTACTGGCAGGAATCTCGCTTGCCCTGCTCTTGTCCGAAGTGTATCTGGTTAACGCGCACGGTCTTGCAAAATCCACTGATTGCTACTTCATGTTGCTACCGTGTATTTTTTTCCTGTTTCCAGTGATTCTTCATTGTAATATCAAACTGAAGAGACCAATATTTCTTCGGATCGCATCAACAGTTATCTTTTTCTCACAGTTCTGGTTGCTTTTCTTTTGTGAGTTTGTTGAATGGGCTGTTAAAGTCACGATTCCATGGTTATTGAAATTTGGTTTTGCATTACTCGGCGGGATTCTCTTGACGCTTTTTATCTTGAGGTGTCAGGAAAAGAAATGGTTCCATTGGCTCAGGTATCTATACTGAACAGAGGAGGGTTTCATGGATTGTTTGTTTATGCTATTTGTGTTTTCCGTTTTGTTTTATATTAGGCCGTTGAAACGGAACGAGCAAAATGAAGACTTTTTGAAACTGGAAAACAGCAATCGTCTGCGCGGAATCATGGCGGTTACGATAATCATGCACCATCTCTCTGAGCATACATCAAGCGGTAGGCTGTTCCCGATGATGCAGCATATGGGATATCTGATAGTGGCAGTATTCTTTTTGTTCTCCGGTTATGGCTTGATGATACAATACAGTAAGAGAGGGAAGAGATATTTAGAAGGTTTTTGGAAGAAGCGTATTCTGTTTTTTGCTATTGTATTCTTGCTAGTCACGGCCTTTTACTGGCTATTACTCGCTGTCGATGGAAACCAGATTACAATTGGCGATGCGATTGAGATGTTGTTGCACGGTGAAACGATTGCCGGAAGCGCATGGTATCTTATAGCGCAAATGATATTCTATGTTTTCTTCTGGCTTTCATTTACAATGTATCAAGATACGAAAAAGGCACTTACTAATCTCTGCTTGCTTATTACGACCTACACAATTGCGTTATTCTTTGGAGATTATCCTAGATACTGGCTATATTCTAATTATGCGTTTATCTGTGGCGCTTTTCTCGCAGGATTCAAAAATCAAATCTATGCATATCTTAAGCGGAAGTATTGGATTGTGCTTTTCATTACTGCGTGTGTTTTTATAATGTTTTCGACAGTTCCTTTGATCTACCGTCCAAGCTACACAATTTGTCGGATTCTGTCGGCTCCATTATTTAGTATCCTTGTTTTTATATGGATGGGAAAGATAAACATTAAAAAAGGACTATGGGATCAGATTAGCGTATTATCTTTGGAACTCTTTCTATTGCACGCCGCAGTTTATAGGTTTTTACGTGGCAATATCATACAAATCGATGATGATGTAATGTACTGCTTGTCAGTTATTACTATCACATTCATCATTTCTATTCCAGCTCATTTACTTAATACGAAGATAAAGGAAAAACTTTCAACATGAAGCATTTAGTACATGAAATATACCAAAAATTGGGGAAAGCGCTTTGCAAAACACTGTTGATTTATTGGAGATTCAGAGACCATTTGGCTAGATTTCAAGGCGCTTCCATTCTGTTTGTTGCGCATCCAGATGATGACGCTCTATTTTTTCATAGCTATATTAAGGAGAACCATCCATATGTTGTGTTGCTATTTACCGGATGGTCCATTAAAAGACTGCTAGATTTTTCTAAGATGATGCGATACTATGGCGTTCGATACAGAGCTTATGCGACAGTCTCTGGCGGAGCGTATAATGACAGTTACAGAAGGCAAGTAACTGAAAACTGTATCATTGAATGTATGAACACGGGAAATTACAATACTGTTATTACTCATAACCGTAGCGGTGAATATGGACATCCAACACACAAACTGGTTCACGAATCAGTGAGTAAAGTATGCAAGGATTTTCCGGTGGAAATTCTTTGCCCAGTGGAAGCTGTAGAAATAGGCAAATATGCGCTCAGTAAATCACTGCTCAAAGAAAAGCTGTTTATTTTCAATAATATATATAAAAGTGAGGCATGGGTTATAACAGATGTAGAAGCAGGAACTCCTGTTTGGTTTTATAATGAGAGATTAGTAAAGGTTGAGTATTAAGTATGGCTACGATAAGAGAAATTCAACTCACAGAACTCAAAATGCTGGGATTCTTGGATGAAGTTTGCAGAAAATACGATCTAAAGTATTTTTTGGTTGCCGGAACAATGCTTGGAGCTGTTAGACATAGGGGCTTTATACCCTGGGATGATGATATTGATGTTTATATGCCTCTTAATGATTTTAAAAAGTTGAAACAAGTATTTTTTAGCCAACAGTATTTTTTGCAGACGCCAGAGACAGACATTCAAATGCCATTTGTAATATATAAGATGAGAAAAAATGGTTCGAGAATGGTAGAACCAGGAACGGAAAAACTAGAAATACACCAGGGAATATGGATAGATATTATTACTTATGTGAACGCTGGGAATGGCGCCCTAAGCAGAAGATTGCAACATAATATGAGACGTGTTTTACAGACTTATCGTTGCAGGTATAGATATGTTGAAAAAAGTAGCAGAAGATATTTACATTACTTTTTCACAAGGCTATCACCTTGTATTCAGTTAAAAATAGATCATCTATTAGAAAACTTGATAGTGCTGTTTGGGAGCAAACAATCGAAAGATTGTTTCATTATGAGTGTTGATAATGCAATGTTTATGCCCAAGCGGTTTCTTGACAAGCTATCAACATATGAGTTTGAAGGCAAGTCCTTCTTTGGTATTAAAGAGTATGATGATTATTTGAAAATGTGCTATGGAGAAAACTATATGATCCCGAAACAGTGGAATCATTTAGGCGATTATAGCAATGTAGAATTATAATCTGTTTGATCATTATAGAGACAGGTTACGTCACAAGCCCATTGAAAATAGAAAAGAAATTATTCGATTTGAAGGGAGTATAAAAATGCTAAATTTTACAGTTGGTCCGGTAATGTGCGGTGATGAGGTTCGGGCAGTTGGCGGGGAACAAGTACCATATTTTAGAACGTCTGAGTTTTCTAAAGTCATGTTTGAGAATGAGAAACTCATGTTGAAGTTTGCCAAGGCACCGGAAGGCTCGAAAGTTGCGTTCATGACTAATTCGTCTACTGGTTCCATGGAAGCGGTTGTTATGAACTGTTTTACAGAATCTGACAAGGTTCTTGTTATTGACGGCGGTAGCTTTGGTCATCGATTTGTTGAGCTTTGCGAGATTCACGAAGTTCCTCATGTGGTACTTAAACTCAACCATGGTCAGAAACTGACAAAAGAGCGGCTCTATGAGTATAATGGCCAAAGCTTCACAGGATTGCTGGTGAACATAGATGAGACCTCTACTGGAGTTCTCTATGATTCAGAGATGATAGGAGAATTCTGCAGAAGGAATAACATTTTCTACGTTTGCGACTGCGTCTCAGCTTTTTTGGCAGACCCTTTCGACATGGCCCATTGTGGCGCTGCTGCCATGATTACGGGTTCTCAAAAGGTTCTTGCGTGTCCTCCTGGCATTTCGATTATCATTTTAGCTCCGAGAGCAGTCGAACGAGTAACTTCTCGAAAGGTGAAATCCATGTATTTCAATCTTGCTGATGTACTAAAAAATATGGAACGTGGGCAGACTCCTTTTACGCCAGCCGTAGGAATTTTACGTCAAATCAATACAAGATTGAAGGAAATCGAAGCTATGGGAGGAGCAAATGTGGAGATTGCAAGAGTGGCAACCCAGGCAAAGGACTTTAGAAAAAAAATACGAGATTTACCTTTTGAGTTTGTTTCTGAATCTCCTGCAAATGGCGTTACTTCTGTTCATCCCTTAAATGCTGATGCTTATAGAGTCTTTGAGATTCTTAAGGATGAATACGGAATCTGGATCTGCCCGAATGGTGGAAATATGAAGAGTACAGTATTCAGAGTAGGCCATATTGGGTATCTTTCGCCTGAAGATAACACGACATTGATTAATGCCCTAAAGGATATGCAGAAACGTGGAATGATTTAGGAGATGTATTGAATTATGATTAAGGTTATAACCTACGGAACTTACGATCTTCTTCACTACGGCCATTTAAGACTCTTGGAAAGAGCCAAAGCTCTTGGAGATTATTTGATTGTTGGTGTGACAGCTGATGATTTTGATAAAATAAGAGGCAAAATTAATGTCCAACAGAGCTTAGAAGAACGTGTGGCTGCTGTTCAAGCAACAGGTATAGCCGATAAGGTAATCATTGAAGAGTATGAAGGACAGAAAATTGACGATATTAGGAAATACGGTATAGATATCTTTACAGTTGGATCAGATTGGGTTGGAGTTTTTGACTATCTAAATGAGTATTGTAAAGTAGTATATCTTCCAAGGACAGACGGTGTGTCTAGTTCAGAGATAAGAGCAAAAAATGCCTCATTGCGTCTAGGTATGGTTGGATACGCCCCTTTTTTAAGAAAATTCTATTATGAATCAAAGTTTGTTAATGCCGTAGATGTGACAGGAATATGTGTTCCGGAAGCAGGTGTTCTTGACTATTTAGGTACAGAAATATTCTATACGACAGAATATGAAAAGCTTTTGGAAACGGTTGACTCTGTTTATATTCACGCACATCCTTTAGAGCACTATTCATTATGTAAAAAGGCATTAATGGCAGGCAAACATGTTATGTGCGAGAGCCCGTTGGCAATGACCATCGATGAGTGTAATGATTTGTTAGCTTTGGCGCAACAAAGACGTCTAATCATTATGGAAGCCACAAGAACTGCCTATATCACAGCATATGCCCGGATGCTTTTACTATTGAAAGGGGGAAAAATCGGAAAAGTTGTATCTGTAGATGCAACATGTACCAGCCTCAGTTCTTCAGAACAGATTGGAAGGAGTAAACAGTGGGGGTCGTTGGAAGCTTGGGGACCGACAACAATGCTTCCCGTGTTTCAGATATTAGGGACAGATTATATTTCCAAGAATATCTTTTCTATTAATAATGGCATGGAGCACAATGATGCATTTACTAAAATCAATTTCACTTATCCAAGCGCAACCGCAACAATAAAGGTAGGTAATGGCGTAAAATCGGAAGGTGAACTAATTGTTTCTGGAACAAAAGGATATGTCTATATACCAGCCCCTTGGTGGAAAACAGAGTATTTTGAAATACGATTTGAAAACCAAGCAAATAATAAAAGGTACTTTTATCAAGTTGACGGAGAAGGAATCCGATACGAGTTGGTTGCATTAGCGAACGCAGTCAGAAACAATATGCCAGACTACTATATAAGTAGAAATGTGTCGTTAGCAATTGTAAGTATTATGCAGGATTTTAGGAGGAATCAGGAAAATGCTTAACAGAATTACTACAGTTGAAGAGATCAAGGATGCTATTTCCTATATTGGAGAACGATATAAATCAACGCCATACTTGTATGTAAATATATTGAAGTATGGGCTTGGCACAGAAAATGTCGTAGCATGGTTCGACAAAAATAAAAATAATCAAATAGATGGGATTTACCTCCTGTATTATGATTGTATTCATTTTTATACGAATGATTTAGAGGGATATCCGATTGAAAAGTTGCTTGATTTTGCTGATGAGACAGCGCACAAGGTTATAATGCTTCAAGGGGAGATTGGCAATAGAGTGGAAAGAGCTTTTCAAACTTATTATTCTGAACGAAATTATGTAATAGATATGGATAAGTGCGGCTTGGAGGACAGGGTGTATCAAAGTCAGATTGCCGAAAGAGAAGATATTCCTCAAATCGTAGATCTTCTTATGGCAGATCCTGAGTATATCAATGTATATGACAGAAATGTGCTTTCCAAACAACTATTTGATAGATTTGATGGGAACTTCAGCAGATTTTTTGTCGTTAAGATGGATGGAAAAATTGTTGCCACCTGTAGCACATATGGCGAAGTTCCCGGGTTTGCTCTTGTTGGTGGCGTAATCGTCCACCCTGATTATCGGAGGAGAGGGCTTGCAGGAGACGTAGAAAACTACGCATGCCATATCCTTAACAACGAGCATATTTCTCGAGTTGGATTTGTCAATTTTCATAATGCGGCCAGTTTGGCGCTTCATGAAAAGTTAGGCGCTTTCAGCATTGCTGTCTTAGCAAAATTTGTAAAGAAGTGAGAAGGTTTGCAATGTTAAACATCAAAACAGTAACTATTATTGGCGCAACAGGCACAATGGGGACGAATGTTGCGGGCATTTTCGCATCGTTTGGAGACGCAAAAGTGTACTGCGTCGGACGCAATATTGAAAAAGTAAAGAAGACTATTCCTCGCATAGTTAAGTCTGTAAAGGCAGATGCGATTGCGAAAAACTTAATCCCTGCTGACTTCACTATGCTGGAGAAGTGCGTGGCAGATTCTGATTTGGTTTTTGAAAGCTCCAAGGAAGATATCACTGTTAAGAAAGACATTGCAACACAGGTAGCAAAAACGCTTCAGCCTCATGCAATATCCTGCACTGGATCTTCCGGTCTTTCCATTACGGAGATTGCGAATTGCTATCCAGAAGGTTTGCGCGAGCACTTCTTTGGTGTTCATATGTTTAATCCACCCTATAGTATGTCGCTCTGTGAGCTTACTCCTACAGTTTTCTCTGATAAAACTATACGGGCAGATCTGAAGGAGTACTTGAGCAAACAACTGATTAGAACTGTTGTAGAGGTTAAAGATTCTCCTGCATTCCTAGGAAACCGCATTGGATTCCAGTTTATCAACGAAGGTCTCCAATACGCAGAGAAGTATAGGGATAACGGCGGAATTGATTATATCGACGCACTCCTTGGATCCTTTACAGGGAGGACAATGGCCCCCTTGACTACTGCGGACTTTGTTGGCCTTGATGTCCACAAGGCTGTCGTGGAAAACATCTTCGAAAACACGAACGATTATGCGCATGACACCTTTGTGTTTCCTTCGTTTGCAGCTCAACTTGTCGCCGAGGGAAAACTCGGACGAAAGAGCGGAGCGGGGCTGTATCAGAGAATCAAATATGAGAACGACTTAACACGCCAGACGGTATATGACGTCAATACGGGGCTATACCGTGATGTGATCCCCTATGTCTTCCCATTTGCTGACAAGATGAAGAGACGGATTGCTGAAGGGGACTATGTGAAGGCGTTCGATAGTCTTGTTAATAACCACTCTCTGGAAACCGAAATCTGCTTATCTTTCCTTCTCAAATATATCGTATACAGTCTCTACGCTACGGAGAAGGTTGGATATACGATAGAGGCCGCAGACGATGTGATGGCAACAGGGTTTAACTGGTGTCCTCCGTTGGCAATGTATCAGGCGTTGTCTACTGTGGCTGATGTGCCAACCTTGATTAAAGATCGACTTCCAGAGATATGTAGTAAGGTCGATATTGAACGGCTCTTAGTCGACGTCAAACCGTCGAAATACGACTACAGAATCTACTTCAAATCCGGGAGGTAATTTGATGAGTAAAATATATATTCTTGGTGGCGCTCAGACCGATTTCGAGCGCAACTGGAAAAAAGAAGGAAAGGGCATGGTAGCTTTACTCAAGGAGGCAATGGCTGATGGGCTTGAGGGAGCTGGCCTGACCTTTGATGATGTGAGAAGCTTAAACCAAGACAATAGAGTAGCCTGCTTTGTCGGAAACTTTATTGCAGAGAAGTATATTGATCAGGGACATCTTGGTGCGTTTCTTACCGAGGTTGACGAGGCTTTTTATGGTGTGCCAAGCGCACGGTATGAAGCAGCTTGCGCCAGTTCATCCGTTGCTATCGATGCTGCGGCTACAAAGATCCGTGCTGACGAATGCGATGTAGCAATCGTTGTAGGCTGGGAATTAATGAAGACAGTGGAAAGCCGGGTCGGTGGTGATTACCTTGGCCGTGCTGCCTATTACGAAAAAGAATGTAAGGGTATTGATTTGCCATTCCCGAAGTTGTTCGGCAAGCTGGCAGAAGAGACGTTGAAAAAGTACCCGGAGCTTGATGAAAAACGATATATGGATGCTCTGGCAAAAATCAGTGTGATCAACTACTGCAATGCAAAACGCAATCCTCTTGCTCAGACCCGCAAGTGGTTTATGAGCTACGAGCAAGCCAGAACGAGGGATACGGAAACGAATCCGCTGGTCGGTGGTCGACTTGCCGTGTCCGACTGCTCGCAAGTCACGGATGGCGCTGCGGTTGTGGCACTGTGTTCTGAACGGTTTATGGTAGAGAGAGGAATTGAGAACAAGCCGATCATAAAGGGCTATGGCCACCGGACAGCACCGATGCTATTTGAAAAGAAGATGGCTGATAACGCAGAGAGTGAGTATACGTTACCTTGGACACGGCAGGCTTGTTTAGACGCCTATAAAAGGGCTGGCTTGAACGTAACGGATATTGATGTGTTCGAGACGCATGACTGCTTCACTTCTTCTGAGTATGCAGCAATAAGTGCATTTGGCCTTACCGAATCTGGGAAAGAATATGAAGCAGTAGAGAGTGGTCTGATTGCCTTTGATGGAGATAAGCCTATCAATCCCTCTGGCGGTCTTATTGGCTGCGGTCATCCAGTCGGGGCATCTGGCGCTCGTATGCTCTTGGATCTTTATAAGCAGGTTACAGGAACAGCTGGCGGCTATCAAGTTGAAGATGTTGAAAACGGACTGATGCTGAACATCGGAGGTTCGGCGACAACAAACTATGTGTACATAATTGGGAAAGAAAGGTGAATGAACCTTGTAAGTTCCGGCCAACTGTGCGAAAATTGCTGGAATAAACTGAGGCCGACTAACAATGCTCAAAATTCTGATCACCATGCGCATAATAATGTGCAATGCAACTGTATTTTATTCATGAAAGATACGTGTATAGGTCTTGTCTGACAATGGTTTTACAGTGACAGTGAGCCTTCACAAGATGATACGGTGGAGTTGGGTGGTGTTACATAAAGGTTCAAGACAACTTTAATTGACATTAGAAGTGATTTCATAACCTTTTTTAAAACGATCATAATACAAGTGATGGGTACAGGAGCCTTTTAGATCGATAAACGATAACAGTTCAGAGTGCAAAAGTTTAAGAACACACGACGTTTGTAGATTGTTTTATAGGGCTATATTCGAAAACTTCATGATCGGACAAGTGATACTCAATGCTTGATAAATGCCAGTTTCTATGCTATTTAGTAAGTAAGAGTGTTTTTCCTCTGGATCCGCAAACGATGTTGTCGGCGTCTGCTGACGAGTGGAACGCGATCTATCATGAGATGCGGAACCACGCGATCGCGGCGCTACCATACGCAACGCTGACGTCGAGTCCGATTCCCGACGCGGAACTCCGGAAGAAATGGCTCAGAGCGTGCGTTATACAGCAGGGGCGTTGGGTTCAGGTCATGCACGCGCAACGTTTGTTGATCAAGTTGCTCGAGAAAAATGCGATTCCCTGCGCGATTATCAAAGGCTCGGCGGCGGCTATGGCGTATCCGCATCCAGCGTTACGCGCGGTTGGGGACGTCGATTTTCTTGTCAAGCGACGCGACTTTGACAAGGCAGCTGCGATTCTTGAAGCCAACGGGTATCGGCTTACGCACGATAAAGATGCGACAAGATGCCACTATGCTTTTGAAAAGGACGGCGTTGATTTTGAACTGCATCGACGGTTGCCGATTGTTCGTGAAGACGACGAGACGCTATTGGCGCTGTTTGAAAATGGAATCGACATCAGAGTTTGGCATGATATTGACGGCTTTTCTTTTCCCGCTCTTCCGACCGACTTAAACGGACTCGTTCTTCTTTTTCATATCAATCAGCACTTGCGCGACGGGCTTGGGTTGCGTCAAATTATCGACTGGACGGTCTATCTACACCAGAACGGGAATTGGGAAGAATTACTGCCCATGATCCGAAAGACGGGGCAGGAGAAGTTTGCGCGGACCGTTACCGCTATGTGTCAGAGATACCTTGGGCTCGAGGAAATTGTGGAAGAATCGGACGATTTGCCCTGCGACGAGCTTATGGCGTATATCATGGAAAAGGGGAATTTCGGGCGTAAAAGCGGACAAGTTGGAAAGATCGAGTCGGTCTTTCTCGATATGGCTAACCCCGTTCGTATTTTTAAAAGACTGCAAAGAGGCGGCGTGCGCCGATGGAAAGCGGCAAAGAAACACAGGTTGCTTCGTCCATTCGCCTGGCTCTATCAGATCGGCTCGATATCTTGCGAGTTGTTGCGCGATAAAATGACGCCGGGCAAAATGCTTCGAATGCGACAAGTCGGGCTCGAACAGCGCGAGTTAATACGACGACTCGGGTTGGACGTGGATTATAGTATTAAGCGTTGAACGTAGACGTCGCGCGGCGCGTTGGTCGACTCGGTACTTGCGAGTCGATTGGCCGATGATTCGAATCGTTGACTTTCCGTCTGCGGCGGGAGCGACGACGTCGCCGTCGCGAATCGGAAGTCCGTCGTCGATCATTACTTCTTCGGCTTTATATTTACCTTCCCGGATTTTGTTTTGGGCTCGTTGGAACCGCCTTCTTTTGACGGTTCCTTCGGCTTGACCTCCGCCTTGGCTTTGGGCTTTTCTTCCGCTTTTGGCTCTTCCTTCCTGGACGCGGGTTTTGTAGCTCCGGCGGAGGGTTCGTCGGTCGCTACGCCCAGCTCTTCTTCCGGCTCTTCGCCTTCGTCGGACGAATCTTCCTTCGCGTCGTCGTCTTTTTCCGCGTCTTTGGGCGCTTCTTTCGGTTCGACGTTGGGCGTTAATTCGTCGTCTTCGTCGTCGGTAGCGAAGAAATCGTCTCCGTTTTCGTCCTGGGCGGCGAGATCGTCGTCGTTGAGCGTTTTCGGGCCTAAATATAACGGCTTGTCCGGTTCGTTTTCGCCTTCCTCGTCGCCGTCGGTTCCTTCGCCGGTCTTGTCGATCAACGTCGGCGTTATTACGCCCTCTTCGTCGTCGGAATTGACTCCTTCCGGGGCGTTTGCGTCGGGCTGTTTGCCTTCCGCGTCGGCGCCTGTCGGGTCGCCTTCCTGATCGTCGCCCGCGTCGAGGAGCGCGTTTTCTTCTTCCGCCTTCTTCACCGCGTCTTCGTCGAGAAGTTCAAGTTGTTCCGACTGAACCGCTTCGCCCGAATCGATCGTCATGTACCCCGCCCACCAGAACGGCGCGTCGTATTTTGGAATCTCCTCGTTGCGGCCCAGCTTGCGCAGTCTCGGCTCTTCTTCGACGACGACGTCGCGCTTCATCAATTTGAGCGCGGCGTGTTTCCACGCGTCCGCCGTCGGCTCCGACTCGTAGTTCTTGACGAAGTCGGTCGCCAGATCGTACGCTGAACGTCCGCCCGTGCGCCAGCGACTCAGCAACATGCCGTCCGCGCCGCTTGCCTGCATCGCCAGAATCGGCAGGAACAGTTCGGAGCCGTCGCCGCCGTTTTTAAGCGCCTCTTCCGCGCGCGTTCGAAGCGCGGGCGCGACAATCAGCCTCGGCGCGCCCCACGGCGACGCGATCCAGTCGGCGACAAAGTTG
>JAFZNK010000075.1 GCA_017550965.1 Thermoguttaceae bacterium | reverse complement strand
GAAAGTGTTGCACGAGTTCGGACACGGCTTATCCTGTAAGGTCTTAGGGGGCGAATGCCACGAGCTGGGCGTTATGATCCTCGTCTTGACCCCATGTCTCTACTGCAACGTATCCGACTCGTGGATGTTGCCGAGCAAGTGGAAACGCGCGGGAATCGGCGTGGCGGGCGTGTTCGTCGAATGCACGCTTGCGGCGATTTGCACGTGGATTTGGTGGTTTACGAACGAGAATCTTCTGCATTATCTATGCTTGAACATTATGTTCCTTTCGTCGGTCAGCACGATCGTCTTTAACATCAATCCGCTCCTGCGCTACGACGGATACTACATTCTCTCCGATATTCTGGAGATTCCGAACTTGCGTCAGAAGGCGACGAAAGTCATGTCGCAGAAGGCGTCGGAGTGGTTCCTCGGCATGGAGAATCAAGAGGATCCGTTCTTACCGAAGCGCAATCAGATTTGGTTCGCTCTGTACACGATCGGCGCCGTTTGCTACCGGTGGGTCGTTATGGCGTCGATTCTCTTCTTCGTCTATAAGTTCTTTGACTCCTACGGCCTCAAGGTCGTCGCGCAGGTCATTGCGGCTATGTCCTTGTACGGACTACTCATTATGCCGCTATGGAAGATTGGAAAATTTTTCTGGGTGCCAGGTCGCATTTATAAAGTGAAAAAGTCCCATTTTTACCCCTCGTTGGCGGTCGTCCTACTCCTTATCGCCGCCTTTTGTTGGTTGCCGCTCCCCTATTCGATCTACGCGCCCGCAGTACTCGAACTACGATCCGACGACTACTCGACAGCAAACGTGCTCGCGCCGAAGTCGGGGGGAATACTGCAAGAGATCTGCGTTAAGGAAGGACAGTACGTCGATAAAGACCAGACGATCGCAATACTCAAAAACCCCGTTTTGGATTCCGAACTCAATAGTCTTCAGGGACAATTGCGCGAAACTCTGCGTGAAATCCAAATGTGCGAACAACTTGGCAACACGCAGGAAGCGGTCGCGCGATATGGAGAAGCGCGCGAAAGATACGAAGGACTACGCAAAGCGATTGAAGCGATGCAAGAAGAGCGCAAGCGCCTTACGCTCGTCGCGCCCATTAGCGGGTACGTCGTCTCGCCATACTGGAGAATTGATCGCGAGAGCAAATACCAGGACGCGTCCTCAACGTTGCCGATCTGGGAAGGAACGCCGTTGCTCGAACGCAATCTGAACACCACGCTCGAACCCGGCGTGCAGGTCTGTAGCGTCGGCAATCCGGCAAAACTCGAAGCGCTTGTCGTCGTCGATCAATCGAAGATCAATTTCATCCAAGAGGGACAGACCGTTAAAGTAAAACTCATTGAACGACCCGCCGAAACATTTTACGCGACCGTCGCCAGTACGTTCGATATCGAGCATACGACAATGACGAGCATTCCTTTCCAGCTTTCCGTTAAAGGCGGCGGTCCCGTCTCTACGGAAACGATCGAAGGCGGGCTCGAACGACCGCAATCCGGTTCCTATCGCGTGCGCGTTAATATCGACAACGAAGACGGCCTCATGACCGTCGGCATGACCGCAAAATGCAAAATTAAGGCGACTCCGCAGACGCTTCTGCAGCGTCTCCTACGGCTGTGCCGCGAAGTCTTCAACTTCAAGCTGTAAATCGGACGTTAAATCAAAGTCCAATCAACGCGACGTCGTTGGAAGGCGACGTCGAGTTTTTTAACATATGGGAACCTCTAATGTGTTCGATAAAAATTCATCATGCATTAATTGCAGCGCTCATTTGCTTGACTGTTGGTCTGTTTGTTCCAAGAGATGAGACTTCATTCATTGATTTTTCTTCCGGTAGATTAAAATACCAGG
>JAFZNK010000074.1 GCA_017550965.1 Thermoguttaceae bacterium | reverse complement strand
TGAGGGCCGCAGCCGACGCAGAGAACGAGCGTCAGCGTCATTAACGCAAATAATTTGAAAGAACGCATAGGCTCCTCCTGGCTGGGCGCGGCGTCGCGACGCCGCGCAAATCAGTTATAAAAACCCTCCGTCGCTAAAGTCGCGATGGGGAAAAAACAAAAGGCGCTTAACCGCCCGAAAACAAATCAAGGCGCCGCGACCGATTCGCAGCCGTCGCGCGTGCCGATCGCGCCCCAAACGCCGAAATAGGATTCGCCGCTGTTGCCGACTCCGCTAGCGCCTGACGAGAGAAGGTTCGCATAGTCGCTACGCTTGCAGTCGATCGTATCGGAAACGAAACGCACGGATCCGTCGCACATCGCGACCTGGCAGCCGCCGGCGTGATAACTGGACGCAGACGTAAAGCAACGCTCCGCGCCGTTGTAAGCGCAACTTGGGGAGTTCGGCGGGAGAATCCAGTGAACGGCGGTGTAGATCGTGCCGTACGCGTCCATCCGAACGCCGCGGCGAGATTCGGTAAACACGTTGCTCAGCTGCGATCCGTTCTTACTGTTTCGGCATTCTTCGACAAGCGGGAGAGCCATTTTATGGACCTCGCCGGAAACCTGCGCGACGCCGCCCTTGAGTGTCGCAACCTTTCCGACATTAGGCGAAACAGTCGACTCGGTAAACATACCGGTGTTGCTCGTTCCGTCGCTAATTGACGACATCTTCATCTTGACCTGGTCGCCGCGCGCCGCGACGCCGCGATTCAATCTGTCTTTAGTGAAGCTCTCCGGATTGCAGTACGTTTCGTCGCCAATGTTGATTCTGTAACTGACCGGAGCAAGATCTCCGTTGACCGGATCGGCGACTTTTTCGGAAGGACAAATGAAAGCAGGAATAAAGCCTGCGTATGGGTTTTGGATCGTCTGACCGTTGAATTCGAAGGTCGCGGTCTTCGTATACGGCGCGCAGTCCATGCCCTGTTCGGGAATCTGGAGAACGATGTTGTAACGAGCCGTTTGTTCCAGATACGGGAAGAGCATCGCGCACCAGGCGACGCGCCAATGGTAGCTATCCTTTGGATAACCAACTTGGTAGCAAAGAGAGGGGAAATGACGGGTGGCGTCGTGCATATTGTGGCACGCCAACGCAAGTTGCTTGATGTTGTTCGAGCATTCCATACGTCTTGCCGCTTCGCGCGCCGCCTGGACGGCGGGAAGCAAAAGACCGATTAAAATACCGATGATCGCGATAACGACCAGCAATTCGACGAGGGTAAACCCTCTGACTGTTTTCCTTGACATAGAAATCTCCCAGGCGTTATAAGGTAAAAAACTCTCGGGCTCCCGTAAAAGGACGCGCCCGAATACGTCCGAACGATTTCATGCGGAAGCGCTTCTTCGTTTATCGAATCGAAAAACGACGCTTACGACATGGACGGAAAGCTTGGATAAAACCGACGCTTACGGCGCGTTGCGTCCACAAGCTCTGTCAACAGCAATATTACTCAAAAATTTCGTCAAGTAAAGCAAAAAAAAATTTGTGTCAAAAAAAATATTAAAAAAGTCCCGATTACTCGAAAAAAAACAGTTCCCCACGACACTGGGAAGACGTTTACAGAATCGCCGTATTGACGTCCCGACGGCGAAAAAGAAGCGTCGAAACAGGAAAACTCTCCCGCGACGACATAGAGAAACGGCGGAATCCCGTAAGAGATTCCGCCGTTTCTCGAGAGGTTTTTGAAAAAACGAACGCGTCGTTTGACGAATCGCGCTACTTCGACGAGTCGAGGTCGATCGTCAGCTCCGCCGCGCCGCCGCCGACCGTAATGGCTAAACCGGAAGTTTCGGGCGCGTTCATCTGAGGCGGAATCTCGTTCCCCGCCGCCGCAAGCCTCTTGGCGCGCTCTTCGTAAAACGCCTTTTTCGCTTCTTCGTCGGCGTCCATGTCTTCGGGCATGTCCGGCTCTTCGATTTCCGCGAATTTGGTCAGGTAAATTTTATACGAGCCTTCGGGCGCGCCCGATCCCTCCCAAGTCCCCTGCGTCGTTTTGACGACGGCGACGCCGGTTTCGTCCGTTTTGCCCACGACGGACCAGCTTCCGGAGGCCGCGCCGTCGGGAACCAGAAAGACGTTGGCGTTTTTGACGGGGGTCGAGCCTTTGACGACCGTAATTTTCGCGGGAGAGAGTTTCGGAACGCCCGCAGGTTTTTGAGGGCCGCAGCCGACGCAGAGAACGAGCGTCAGCGTCATTAACGCAAATAATTTGAAAGAACGCATAGGCTCCTCCTGGCTGGGCGCGACGCCGACGTCGTCGACGTCGCGCGAAATCATTCATAAAAGCCCTCCGTCGCAAGAGACGCGAAAGAGGGAGAAACGATCCGGACGCTTAACCGCCCGAAAACAAATCAAGGCGCCGCTACAGATTCGCCGCCGTCGCGCGTGCCGATAGCGCCCCAGACGCCGAAGTAGGACTGGCCGCTGTTGTTATAAGCCTGCACGCCCGACGAAAGAAGATTCGCATAGTCGCTACGTTTGCAGTCGATCGTTTCAGAAACGAAACGAACGGAGCCGTCGCACATCGCGACCTGGCAGCCGCCGGCGTGATAGCTCGACGCCGCGCAAAAACAGTATTCCGCATGGTTGTAAGAGCACGTCGGGGAGTTCGGAGGAAGAATCCAGTGGACGCCGGTGTAAATGGGACCGTACCCGTCCATCCGAACGCCGCGGCGCGATTCGCTGAACACGGACGCCAGTTCGTTTCCGTTGCTGCGGTTGTTTCGACATTCTTCAACCAGAGAGAGCGGCATCTTATAGACGTCGGCGGAAGACTGCGCGACGCCCCCTTTGAGCGTCGAGATTTTATCAACCTTCGGCGCGATGGTCGACTCGGTGAACATGCCGGTGTTGCTCGTGCCGTCGGTAATCGAAGAAACCTTGATCTTAACCTGATCGCCGCGCGCCGTGACGCCGCGATTCAATCTCTCTTTATTATAGCTCGTCGAGTTGTTGTATGTTTCGTCCCCAAGATTGATGCGGTAGCTTGTCGGGGCGAGCTCCCCGTTGACCGGATCGGCGACTTTTTCGGAAGGACAAATAAACGCGGAAAGGAACCCCGCGTACGGGTTTTGGATCGTCTGACCGTTGAATTCGAAGGTCGCGGTCTTCGTATACGGCGCGCAATCCATGCCCTGTTCGGGAATCTGGAGAACGATGTTGTAGCGAGCCGTTTGTTCCAGATACGGGAAGAGCATCGCGCACCAGGAAACTCGCCAGTGGTAGCTGTCCGTCGCATAGCCTCTTTGATAACAGAGGGACGGGAAATAACCGACAGCGTCGTGCATATTGTGGCACGCCAACGCAAGTTGCTTGATGTTGTTCGAACATTCCATACGTCTCGCCGCTTCGCGCGCCGCCTGAACGGCGGGGAGCAAAAGGCCGATTAAAATGCCGATGATCGCGATAACGACCAGCAATTCGACGAGGGTGAACCCCCTGGCTGTTTGTCTTGACATAGAAATCTCCTAAGTCGTTCAATAGGTGAAATAAACGCGAACTCTCGCAAAAGAACGCGAACGAACGGTTCCATGCGAAAGGAAATAATCGTAAGTTGCTCAACAGGTGAAATAAACGCGGACTCCCGCAAAAGAACGCAAACGCGCCCAAGACGTTCGAACGATTCCATGCGAAAGCTACTCTTCGCTTTTCGCAGCGAAAAACGACCTTCGTCGCAAGGAAGGAACGCCGTCGTCAAAACCTGCGTTTTGGCGCTTCGCGTCTCTAACCCGCGTTTCCTTTAATTCTACTCCAAATAATTAGCTAAGTAAAGCGCAAAACGAATTTGGCGCGAAAAAGTTTTAAAATCGCCCAAATATTCAAAATAACCGGAAGGACGATTACAGAATCGGCGTATTGATATCCGGGAAACGATTAGTATAATAGGCGTCAAGGAGACGCGCTTATGGACGGATTGAAACGAATCGGCATAAATCTTTTGACGAACTTACGATAACCGACGACTTTATGTTCGGCGTCGTCATGGGCGACCCGAAGAATCTCAAGCCGTTGATTGAATACATATTAGGCGTAAAAATCGCAAGAATCGAGTATCCGGAACGTCAAAAAACGATCGAAGCCAACCCCGACCGTAAGGGCGTAAGGCTCGACGTTTACTGCGAAGACGACGAGAAAACGGTCTACGCGATTGAAATTCAAACGTCCGACGAGAAAAACTTGCCGAAACGCATTCGATACTATCGGGATATGATCGATATCAATATTCTCGATAAAGGAACGAACTACAAGGAACTCAAGAAGAGTTTTGTGATCTTTATCTGTACTTTCGACTACTTTAAGAAAGACAGGTATATGTATACGTTCCTGAGTCAATGTCAGGAAGACGGCGATCTTTATCTTAACGACGAAACGACGTCGATCGTCCTGAACGTCAACGGAACGATTGGGGAAATTGACGAAGAACTCAAAGGGGCGCTTCGTTATATGGCGGGTCAGGCTCCCTCGGGAACCTATGCGAAAACGCTCGACGCCGCCGTTAAAGAAGCCAGAGTCAATAAGAAATGGAAGAGGGATTATATGTCGATCGCATTAAAATTTCAAGAGTATGAAGAAATTGGCGAAGCGAGAGGGATAGAAATAGGCGAAGCGAGAGGAATAGAAATTGGCGAAGCAAGAGGGATAGAAAGAGGGAAAGAGATAGGGTCTCTTGCAAACACAGTTTCTCTCGTTAGAGACAATAAAGGAGAAGCGACCGAGGAACAAATCATAAAGTTCCTTCGCATAGACCCGAAACAATACCGCGCAATATCCAAAATGATTGACGCCAATCCCGACATGAGCGATTGGGATATCGCCGAGACGCTTCTCGCGAACAACGAATAGCTGTTGGCGGCCGGATCAAGCCTCGTAGCTTTTCTCTTGCCTGAAATTCAAAGGCGACAGGTCAGGCGCCTTCGGGAATTTCCGTTAGAGAAGCCGTGATTAACAAGAGCAAGAAATGTAGAGGAGACGTATGTCGCTCGTATTTCTATTTCAGGAACATGAAGAAATAGGGGAAAAAAGAGGGATAGAAATAGGCGAAGCGAGAGGAAAAGAAATTGGAGCGCTTGCGACCAAGGTTTCTCAGGTGAAACAAAGTAAAGGAAAAGCAACCGAGGATATAATCATTACGGTTCTCGGCATGGATAAAGAGCAATACCGCCGGATATCCGAAGCGATTGAAGACGCCCCCGACATGAGCGATTGGGAAATCGCCGAGGCGCTTCTCGCGGACGGCAAATAACGGTTGGCGTCGCTTTATTCGATATTTCTTCGTCCCCGGCGAGACGAACGGCGACTCCAGTCGCCGACCAGCCGCGCTTCGCGCGGAACGCGGCGTCGGGAAGAACGACAAGAAAACAAAAAACCCGGCGGATTCAACCGACCGGGTTTTCTTAATGCGGGCGAGAGGACTCGAACCTCCACGGGATTAACTCCCATCAGGCCCTCAACCTGACGCGTCTGCCAATTCCGCCACGCCCGCGCGTGTCTTTCAACGCAGACAATATAACAGAGAAACACGTCGCGACAAGGGGCTATTTTATTTTTTTCCTATTTTTATCTTCCGACGCGCGCGGCGATTCGAACCGGACAAATCGTTTGATTCCGCCCTTGACGCCGCCTCTTTTTTCGACGACAATAACGCTAACGCGATCGCGTTTTGGGTATTGTTTCCAAAGAATTTAAAAAAATCGGCGAAAAACCCGCGTTTCGACCGGGTTGACGTCGTCTTCAATAACAGGGGCGCTCCATGAACCCAAAAATCGGCTGGATCGGAACCGGCGTAATCGGCGGCTCTTGCGTCAGACGCCTGCTTGACGCGGGGTATTCCGCAACGCTCTACACGCGCACCGCCGGCAAAGCGGAACCTCTTGTCGCGCTGGGCGCGACGCTCGTCAATTCGCCCAAAGAAGTCGCTCTCGCGTCGGACGTCGTTTTGTCGACCGTCGGGTATCCCGACGACGTGCGCGAGATTTTCTTTGGCGAAAACGGAATTTACAACGCGTGGAAAGACGCGCCGATCGGCGCGGACGCTCTGCCGAAAATCTACGTCGACATGACGACCAGCTCCCCCAATTTGGCGCAGGAAATCGACGCGGCGGCTCGTCGCGCCGGGTTCGTCTCTCTCGACGCGCCCGTTTCCGGCGGCGACGTCGGCGCGAAAAACGGAACGCTTTCGATTATGGTCGGAGGGGACGCGGAGACGCTTAGGCGCGCGACGCCGATTCTCGCGAATCTCGGAACGAATATTCGGCGTTCCGGCGGGCCGGGCGCGGGCCAACGCACGAAAATGGCGAATCAAATTCTCATCGCGGGGGGCATGATCGGCGTTTGCGAAGCGCTGCTTTACGCCTACAAGGCGGGGCTCGACCTCGACGGCGTGATGGAGTCGGTCTCCAAAGGGGCGGCGGGAAGCTGGTCCCTTTCGAATTACGGACCGCGCATTTTACGCGGCGACTACGCGCCGGGGTTTTACGTCGAACATTTCGTCAAAGACATGGGAATCGCGCTCGACGACGCGCAAAAAATGAACTTGTCGTTGCCGGGCCTGGCGCTGGTCAAACAGCTTTACCTCGCGCTTGTCGCCCAGGGCGGCGCGCGCAAAGGAACGCAGGCGCTCGTTCAGGCGCTCGCGACGATTTCCAACGTCGACGCGTTTCACGACGGTCAAAACCTCGTCGACTAAACACTTAACCGCGCGTCGAGGAACTGTCGCCGCGCGTCAACTGACAACCGACGACGCGTCCAGCGTCGACGATAAGAGGACGTCCTATGTCAACGCCAAACGAACCGTATCCGGAAACCAAACTTTGGAACGTGCCCAACGTCCTGACGATGGCGCGTATCGTCTTAGCGATCGTGATGTTCGCGATCCTGCCGTTCAAGTTCTACGCGACGTCGCTGATTCTCTTCGTCGTCGCCGCGCTGACCGACTTCGTCGACGGCTGGTGGGCCAGAAAATTCAATCAGAAGACGCAATTCGGAAGGATCATGGATCCGTTCGCCGACAAGGCGCTCGTGTGCGGAACGTTCATTTATTTCGCGGCGATTCCCGAACTGCACGACCTGTTTGACTGCGCCGCGTCGACGTGCTCCTGCCCGCTGAGCAAGATCCCGATCGGCGTGGCGACGTGGATGGTCGTCGCGATCGTCATGCGCGAAATGTTCGTAACGATGCTTCGCTCGATGGTCGAATCGAGCGGGGGCGATTTCTCCGCAAAATGGGTCGGCAAATGGAAGACGACGCTTCAGTGCTTCGACCTGCCTCTGGGGTTCGTGATTCTCATTATGGGCGAGTCCGCGCCGTGCTGGTTAAAAGTCCTTTTCGTCGCGCTCCTTTACGTCGTCGTCTATCTGACGCTCTATTCCGGCTGGATTTACGTCAAAGCCGCGATGAATATGAACAGGAAAAAGGACTGATCGCCTGCGCGCGAAACGCCGTTCGGGCGTTCGCGCGGCGTTTTTTCATTGACATTCGCGCCGCGTCAGGCGCGACGCCCCCTATCGTCCGACGCTTTGCATGAACATCTTCTTCCTCGCCGCCGACGCCGCGACCAACGTCGACCAGATCGACTCTCTCTGGTTCCAAATACCTCTGGCGGCGCTGTGCGTCTATTTGTTCTCAAGTCTCGCGGCGTGGCGATTTGGATTCGCCGTCTTTAAAACGCGAGACGACGCGCGACGCGCGGTCGTCCCCTGGGGGCTGGACGTCGCCTTCGCCATGCTGATCGTTTTTTCGATTATTTCCCCCGCGGTCTGTTCGATGGCGATTAAAAAAACCTGCGCCGACTTCCTGCCGACGTTCGGCGAAGAAAACGCGGCCGTCGCGACGCAGGAAGAGGAGCCGGCCCCCGCGCCGACCGACCCGACGGGCGACGCGGAAGAAGAACGCGATCTCTCGACGCAACATCCTGTCGCGAGGATGTTTATCCGCGCAAAAAACACGCCGTATTTTGGGCTCGTGTTCGGAGTCTTCGTCCTGTCCGTCGTCGTCGTCGCCCCGTTGACCGAAGAGCTCGTTTTTCGAGTCGTTCTTCAGGGCGCGTGCGAACGTCTGGCTTTTGGACGCGAGCGCGACGACGAAGAGCCGGAAGCGCGGCGTTCGCAAGCGAATCTCGGAAAAGTTCTTCTGACGATCGTTCCCCCCGCGATTGTTTTCGCAATTCTCCACGCGGGCTCGCCGGAAGACCCCGAAAACCCCACGCTCGTCTCGGAACTGTTCCGCCAGACGCTTTCGAGCGTCTTCGCCAACGTCGTCACGGCGACGTTTCTCGTCGCGTTCCTCGTGAAAATCGTTCGCGCGCAATCTTCCGATTTCGGTCTGGGCGAAGAAGCGTCGAATCGGGAGCCGCGCGGCGCGCGGCTCGTCAAGGAATTCTATCGCGGCGCGGTCCTTTACCTCTATTCCATGCCGATCGTCTATTTCGTGAAGACGGCGTTTCAACTCGCGCTGCCGGGGTATGTGGTCGACCCCGCGCCGATTCTCGTGTTCGCGCTATGGGAAGGGTTCGTCTACTACAAAACCCATAGTTATCCGACCGTCGTCGGCATGCACGTCGGATTGAATTTCACGAGCTTTTTATTCCTGTGCATGCAGGTCGCCTAAAACAAACAACGCGTAACGACGTAATGATGAACCTATATTTCGATAGAACTCTCGCGGAAAAATACACAAGTCGTTCGCAAATGGCTCGCGTTCTTACGGAAACATGGGCAAAAGCCAATATGTACTGTCCCAGATGCGGTTATCCCCAATTGACGCGTTTCCAAAACAATTGCAAAGTAGCCGATTTCTTTTGTAACGAATGTAAAAACGAGTATGAACTTAAAAGCAGAAACGGCGATATCGGTCATAAAATCATGGACGGGGCTTACGATACGTTTGTTCAACGTATTACAAGCGCAAACAACCCGGATTTCTTCGTGATGAGTTATGATTTAAGCGAGCTTCGCGTCAATAATTTGTGGGTTGTTCCAAAGTATTTCTTTACTCCGTCGATAGTTGAGAAGCGTAAAAAGCTGAGTTCAGAAGCGCGTCGAGCAGGTTGGATTGGATGCAATATCTTGTTTGACGAAGTTCCTGAACAGGGAAAGATTTACGTCGTTCGTAACGGAGTTCCCGTTAACGTGGACGACGTCGTCGAAAGCGTTAAAAAGTCTTCACAACTTGAAACCGCTAATTTGGACGCTCGCGGTTGGTTGCTCGACACGCTCAATTGCGTCAATAAGATTTCGAAAGAAGTCTTTTCTCTCAAAGAAATTTACCAATTCGAAAACGAATTGAAGGCTCGTCATCCTGAGAATAAGAACATTCAAGCGAAGATACGTCAACAATTACAGATACTGCGCGATAAAGGTTGTCTGGAATTTCTTGAACGGGGAGTTTACAGAAAAAAGGCCCTTCACTAAATTAACAAAAGCGTTATCATTAGATCACTTAGATCGTCTCTCGGAAGATTTGAAGAACAGAAGAACGAACCAGCGAGAGACAATCGCTGTTATTAGCGTTCCTAGGGAGAATCATTAGCAGCGCGTTAAATCTTTGTCATATAATCGGTTCAGGAAGCGAAGGCAACGTGTTTGAATTGGATGAAGACGTTTGGGTAATTAGTTGCGTCGATTATCAGGAAGAAATCTTCAACAAGTTCGTCGCCGCCGTCGTTAAAGAAAAAAGGGACGTTCGTCTGATTATAAACTATGACGAATTCTGTTTTCTTGCGTCTAAATACGATGACGACGTTTTTTATATAACGACGGTCTGGAATTGGGAATGGAACAATGAGAAAACAATCGACGAAATGCGCGAACTCCTTATCCGCGTTGCTAAACAGTTGTATGCTAAACGTATTAACGTCGTCCTTGAACGTTTCTGCGACAGGGTCAGAAAAGACGTCGTCGACGCCGTTCAATTCAAACAGACTTAACGCCTACCGTTGTTCGCTTTTTAAATAGCGCGTCTTTCATACTTGTAGCGTTCGAACGACAACGCCGACCAACGGGAAGCGTGTTCAGGAATAGCCATTCCGCTTGTTATTCATATTCACAAACAATTCTTTTTATACGGGTTAAAACAAAAAACGCGCCGGCGGCGTTCTCTTGGAACCGTCGACGACGCGCTTTCGATTGCAGTTGGATAATCGCCTGTTTAACTACAGGAGCGATTCAAGCAATAATTCGCGCGGAACGCATTTAATCACGTCGCAGAACGAGTGTTCCCGCCCCATCACCGATTGGGAACTCATATTGTACAGACGCCCTTCGGCGTTGACAAATCCCCTGCCGCAAATCGGCGAGCTCCCCAGCGCGCTGGATCGCGTTTCCGAAACGAACGGATAATAACGCAACGCGTAATCGGAAGGATTATAGACGTTTAACACGCAGGACACGAGTTTCGAGCCTTGCGCGTACGCGCCGTAGTCAAACGCGCCGTAGTCGCACGCCGCGCTCACGAGCGTCAGGGAAATCTTGCCCGTGCGAGCGTCGGACATATAGCGGCTCGGAGTCGTCGCCATCGCCTGAAGCGCGGATCCGACAACGCGCGCGCCAAAGCTGAAACCGACGAACGACACGTTGTTCGAACCGTCGATTCCGCCGACGAACTTCGCGAGACGACCGCCCTCGTAATCGGCGAGTTGCATCTTCATGCGCGCGTCGGGCGCAATGCGAAGCGTCGCGCGTTCGGACGCCCATTTCCAAACGACCAGACGGCACGCGCGTTTCACGTCGAACATGGCGCGAGCGCGATCGAGCGTCGAACGAAACGCGAACGCGTCGCTCGTCGCGTCGGAAATATCCGTCTGGAATCCGTGCGCCCAGACGATCGTCGAACGATTGGCGGAATCGCCCGCGTAAAATTCGTCGATCGACGCGGGTCGCCACGCGTTGTTTTCCAAAACCTGGCAGAAGAACTGCGAGCCGTTGGACATGACGATCCACATCTGGTCCTCCAACGCCTCGACGGCGGCGGAAGCGTTTTGGGCGCCCGCGACTTCCTGTTGAGGCGCGGCGTTCTGAGCGGCCGGATCGCCGGACTGCCACTCGGTGGAAACGACCTCCTGCCATTCGGAGTCGACTTCTTCTACGACGTCCTCGACGACTTCGTCGACAGGCTCCTCAACGGCTTCTTCCGCGACTTCTTCAGTCGTCTCTTCGACGATTTCCTCAACCGTTTCTTCAACCGTTTCCTCGACGGTTTCTTCAACGACTTCGTCGGCCGTTTCTTCAGCGGCTTCCTCGACGACTTCGTCGATCGGCTCTTCGGCGGCTTCTTCAGCGATTTCGTTGGCAGATTCTTCAACGGCTTCGTCGACCGTTTCTTCTTCGGCGACGTCGTCGCCCGTCTCAATCGCGACCTCGACGTCTTGCGCCGCTTCGATTTCTACGGCCGCGTCGTCTTCGACGATCGATTCGACGTCCCCGACGTTCTCCTCGGACTCGTCGACCGCCGGTTCTTCGGATTCTTCGTCAAGCGTCGCGTCCGATTCGGCGACTTCCAATTCGGCTTCGTCGTTTTCGTCTTCCTCGTCAGGTTCGATATTGATCAGATCGTCCAACGAATCGTCGTCGTCCGATTCAAGCTCGAGGACGTCGAGTTCGTCCGCGTCCGTCTCAACGTCGGCGGTTTCTTCCGCGACGGGCTCGATGTTGATCAAATCGTCCAACGAATCGTCGTCCGATCCAACCTCGACGTCTTCCTCAAAGACGGCGTCCATATCGACAGACTCGTCTTCAACGTCGGCGTCTTCTTCAACGGCGTCCGATTCGTCGGCGACGACCGACTCGTCAAAGAGGGAGTCCATATCGAGGGATTCGTCCGAGTCGACGTTTTCTTCCACGACGGCGGATTCCCAACCGTTCGTTTCCACGACGAGAGCGTCTTCGGTCGCAGAATCGGATTCAATCGCGGCGTCCGCGTCGACGGCTTCGTCGATAAGATCCAGCGCGGCGTCCGCGTCGACGGCGGGTTCCCAACCGTTCGCGGCGTCGTCGACAACCATCGCCGAATCGACTTTAATCGGCTCGACAGGCTCGGCGACCGATTCGGAAGTCGGAGCGTAAACGGGCTCGTCGGCGACATAGACCGAATTGTCAATTCTGACTATGGCGACGTCGAATTTAGAATCTTCGACCGTCGCTGTCGCCAATTCGGCTAACTCGACAGGCTCGGCGTTCGTTTCCACGGCGGCGTTTGCGGCGACCCATTCGCGGTAGTCTGTATTTCTACCGAGATTCGCCAGGCCGACCGCGTAGAAACAGCCGAGCAAAGCGCCCAGCGCCCAAAGCCCAAACGCTCCAAGCGCGAAGAACGCTATCTTCTTAACGATAACTATTCGATACATTGTTCCATTCCTTACTGCAATCTTCGGGGCTTTTCGCCCCATATCGGTATCCTTTCTATGTTGAGCGACTCTAATCGATCCTAAACCGGGCGGTTTAGGCAAAGATTTACGTCTCTTCCAAGAACGACTCTTTAAAACTGTAAATAAAATTTAACAGGCGGGGAAACTAAAAAAACTAAAAAGAGATTTCCCAAGATACCACCTATAACGATTATCGCGGCAAACGTCCCTTGCCGGGACGCGCGCCCGGCGGCGGACGCGGGTATTTCCCAAAACGACAGTTTTACAAGCTAAACGAATTCTAGAGCTAAAGCGGCAAGTAGGAAGAAACGCTAATACGACGAGAAAAGCAATCGACGCAATTGTAAGAATAGAAGGGATTTCAAAAATAAAAAAAAGCGAGAAAGGCGCGAGAGACGCATAAAAATAGTTTGCAAGATTACGATAAGGAATTAGTATAGAGGCAGACGAAAAACGTCTGTCACGTTGCGGCTTGACGTCGCATAAGGGGTCAAACGATTTCGGCGCTCGCGCCTTTTTAACGCGGTCGACGCGAAATCTTGATCGTAACGCCACACTGATTTAAGTCCGGCTTCGGTCGGCAGATTGCGCAAAAAATGAAAAAAGTTATCACGTTCTCGTTAATCGCATTGCTCGCTTCCCCTATCTTCGTCGGTTGCAAGAGCGGATCAAGCTGCTTTACCCGTAACGGATCGCGTATCCCCGCCGTCCTGGGCGGCTCGAACGCCAGCGACGCCGAATACGCCGCGGCCGGTCCGCGCGTCATCAACGCCGCGAGCTCCGGGGAAGTCGTCATGATGAACACCGCAAGCGCCATGTCCCAATGCGCGCCGTGCGCTCCGGCCGCTTGCAATCCCTGCGATCCGTGCTCGCCCTGCGGTTCGTCGCAAGGCGCTTCCGGCGGTTATCCCGCGGGCTCCTACGCCGGCCTTTGATCCGCGTCTGATCGCTCTCCGTTAAATTGATTTCCTGAGGCGTTGCGTCTGGGAATATAGAAGTCGATCGTTTGCGTCGCTTGGGGAAGGACGCAAATGATCGGCTTTTTTTCGCCTTGTCAGGTCTCTCTAAAAGACCGTTCGGTTTCTCCTAAGAGAATTTTAATCTGGGCAAAATACTCTGATTGTGCCGGATTTTTCTAAAATTTTGTTTACAGAGGACGATATAGAGGGTAAGAGGCGCGCCTTTGCGACGCGCGCTATGTTACGTTGCGTTTTTGAGACGGTAAATATTCATGCTTACGCTTAACTCGGCTTCGCCCGAAGCGAAGAGGCTTCGACAGGAGATTCAGGAACTCAAAACAGAGGATCTTGGATTAGTTCGTTGGGAAACGTCGTGGAATCGACCGTCTTTGTCCAATCGATATTTTGAGGCGTATCTTGCCAGGCCGCGCGGAGCGCAAGGGCCGTTTTCTTTTCTCGTCAAGGCGCTTCGACCTCGTTATTGCGGCGCGGCTATCGGCCCCGCGCTCGTCGAACGCGAGCGTTCTTTGGGCTCGATCGATTGTCGGCGGCTCCTTCCCGTCGTCGACTGCGCTTATCCGCGTCGCGTTTCGGAGACGCAGGCGACGCGCGGTTTTATCGTATCCCCCTTTTTTCGAGGTCGCACGCTCGCCCAGGCGGCGCGAAAAAACGGCGCGTTCGATTCGAAAACGCTCGACGGAATCGCCGCCGCGCTGCGCGAGATTGTCGCCGAACTCGAACGCCGCGCCTGGACGTTGACGAGTCTTTCCGCCGAACAAATACTCGTTTCCGGCGGCGCAAAGAACGTAACGCTTCTCGATTACTCGACGGCCTATCGATTTGCGAACGTAAGTCTGTTGACCGAAACGTTCGCTTGTCGGGAAATATGCGACGTTTCTTTTGACCCAAAATATTTGCTTACGCCTAACGCGTTCTATCGTCCGGACTTAGCGCGAGGCGACGCCGAACGCGTCGTCGACGGTTTTCTGCGAACGCTGCTTCAAAAGGAACGGCTGTAAACAGACAAGGCGGCCTTAACGGCCGCCTTTTTTAACGCCCAAACGACGCGATTCCGTCGATTACGACTCTTTCTTTTCTTCGTCGCGCCGTTTTTTCTCGTTGGCGGCGGCGACGTACAACATGCGCAATTCGTGAACGACGTTGTTCAACATCGTCGTTTCTTCTTCAGTTCGATTGCCTTCGGTCTTCTCGATAATCATGACGAGCGTGTCGATGAAATACGACGCCTGATTGAGCAAAAAAGTCGTCTTGCCCGAGATCGGGTTGGGCAAAACGCCCATCGAAACCATCGCCTGCTGCGCCAACGTCGTGGCGAACGTCGTCAGCGTCGGCTTGGGAAGCGGAACGTCGGCCATCGCGTCAAAATCAAATCCCGACTGTTCGTGCTCCGCGCCGCATTCGCATTTGGATTCGTCGCCATGTTCGCAACCGCATTCGCATTTAGATTCGCCGTCGCGCTCGCAACCGCATTCGCATTTAGATTCGTCGCCATGTTCGCAGCAACAGTCGTGATCGCCGCAACCACCTTTTTTTTCGTCGTCAGAAGAACTCATTGTTATTTTCCCTCGTTAGTTTTGCGTCTTATTGTCTCGCGCGCCGGTTCGTTTCGACGACGCTCCCCTGAATTTTAAGCAATTTCAGCGCCAGTTCAAGTCCCGACGTAGCCAACCGCAAAGCGTCCCGCCGTAGGCGGAGAGCCGTCGACTCCAATCGACGTTGGCGTCTTACGCCGCCAAAGCGGCCGAGCAAAAAAACACGCCGCCGCTACGATAGCAGCTCCAACGTCCCGCGCAAAGCGCGGAGAGCCGTCGACTGGAGTCGACGTTGGCGGCGTAAGACGCCATAGCGGCCGAACATAAAAACACGCCGCAGCGACGATAGCAGTCCCCGCGTCCCGCGCAAAGCGCGGAGAGCCGTCGACTGGAGTCGACGTTGGCGGCGTAAGACGCCATAGCGGCAGAACATAAAAACACGCCGCCACCACGATAGCAGCTCCAACGTCCCGCGCAAAGCGCGGAGAGCCGTCGACCGGAGTCGACGTTGGCGGCGAAAGACGCCATAGCGGCCGAGCATAAAAACACTCCGA
>JAFZNK010000073.1 GCA_017550965.1 Thermoguttaceae bacterium | reverse complement strand
TCGCAAGAAGGCAAAGTCCGACAATAAGAAGAATGGAAACGGAGATCGCCAGTTTTGACGATCGCTCGTTCATATTCCGTTTACGCGTCTTCCGCCATAGCGACGTCGAAACGCAGAAGACGCCCAAAATAACAATCAGGGCAAGCGTCGCTAAGGTTAGAAGAAAATGAGTCACAGGATCGCGTCCCGCAACGAGCGTCGACTCTTCCCAAAGTCCGGCGGTAAACATTGCGGGAAAGTTGGGCACAACGTTTCTGTAAAGTAGCCAAAAGAAAGAAGGTGAAACAAGAACGGCAAGCGCGAGAAGAAGCGTTCCTTCATTCCGACGTTGCCGTCTTGTTTCAACGGTCGATTTCTTGGGCTCCGTTTTAGGCGTAATTTTCGACTTTTCGCGCGTCCTGTTCTTACGTTTGGCGGCGCTTTTCACATTTTCTCTGCGATCCATTTGGCGTTCTAACGTTTCCGTTTGGACGCCGCCGCTCGTAGCGTCGGTGAGCGTTAAAGAGGTCTCCCGCGTTAATTCGTCAAGCAAACACAGAAACGCGGCAAAGAGAGCAAAAAAGCCAAAGATCGGGTAGGTCGCCAGAAAGACGAGCGTCAAAGCGATTAATCTTGCGCGTTTGGAAGCGATTCTTGTCACGCCAAGCGCAAAAGCGAGCATATAGGAGGTTTTAACAGTAAAGGAATAGACGTACGCGACGTCAATTCGTTCGAAGAGGTAATAATTAACGCTCGTAATCTGCGCTAAAAGGGTCAAAGACGGCAGGAATGCTAGCGGAAGATTCCAGCCGTGCAAATGGAATAATTTAGCGGTCGCATAGGTAATGAAAACGCCAAGTCCCGCAAGTAGCGCGGCGCCTAGCGCGGGATAATAAAAAAACTGGATCAGAAACGAGGTCAGCCAGTTGGCGCCGCCGGCGAGGCGTGAAAAGGAATCAGCAACAAAAGACCAGCGCCAAAGGAATAGGTCGTACTCTTGAGAAACAAATAAAAAATCGCGATATCGAAAAGCCCAGAAGTAGAAGAGGAACGCAAAAAAAGAAGCGTAAAGAAACCCGTAAAAAAGCGCTCCAGTTCGTTTGGCTTCGGATTTCGTCTCGCTTTGATCTTCCATATGATTAATCCCTGAGTTGCGTATATGTCGTATCTCTCGTCAAACGTTCGCCAGCGCGTCCAAGTCAACTTTCCTTCATTCTATCGAACGCGCGTCAAGACGCAAGTCGTTCGGAGCGAAACGCCGTTTCCACGATCGGAAAGCCTACTAAAAACGAGGGTCTTGACTAAATACTCGTCTTTCCTACAATCAAGAGCGTCAAGACGATCCGTCTTCTCATGAAAATCGGTTTAAGGACTTCCGAGAGAAGCCTTTTTTACAACGAAGATTAGTTAATAGGACGATTGAAGTGATTCAAGGTTTGACTATTATCGGCGAGTCGATTAACGATTCTGTCCCGACGACGAACGCGCTCTACGAATCGGGCGATTATAACGGAATTAAGGAATTAGCGCGTTTTCAAGAGAGCGGGGGCGCCAAATATATCGACGTGAACGTTGGCACGCGACCAGTCGACGTAATGGAAAACGCCGTGAAAGCCGTTATGGAAGCGTCGACGCTTCCGGCGTCGATCGATTCTCCCGATTACGCGCTTGCAGAAGCCGGCTTAAAAGCGTACGACGCGTCGCGCGGCAAGCCGATTCTAAACTCGATTTCCCCTCTTCGTATGGAGATGTTCGAGCTCTATAGAATAACGCCTTTCCGTCCAATTCTCCTCCTGACAGAATGCCTCAATGAAGCAGGCGAAGGCGCGCCGTCGCGAACGATCGAGGACGAATATTCCTCCGCCGTTATGCTCTTTGAACGCGCGAAAAGCCTGGGAATAGCAAACGAGGACATTATCTTCGACCCCGGCGTCGCCCCAATCGGCAGCGACGCCGAAGGCGCTCTGCCGCGTTTGATCGGAACTCTCGAAAAGATTCAAGCGAATCCCGACATGAAGGGCGTGCACGCGTCCGTGGGGCTTAGCAATTTCACCGTCATGTTGCCGTCGAAACGCAAGGTCGACGGAACGCCCGTGAAAAGTCCGCTCGAGAGCGCGCTCCTGACACTCGCGTTTCCGCTCGGACTTGATCACGTTATCGGGTCGGTGCGTCGCAATTATAATCTTCTCGCGGACGGCGATCCTGCGTTAGAATGCGTTCGCGAATGCTTGACGCTCGACGGTTTTTCTTCAATTCGTCGCGTTCGCAAGTATTATCGATGACGCGCG
>JAFZNK010000072.1 GCA_017550965.1 Thermoguttaceae bacterium | reverse complement strand
GCGATGGAGAGGCCGTATGATTAAATTAGTCGCGTGTCTAACCGGAGCGCTTGCGCTCGCCTCGATCTGGTCGGACGTCGCGCTGTACCTCCTCGCCGTCGCAATGATCACGCTCAACGTCCTGCTCTGTCAGGAAGTTATCAAATAGGCTTCTTGGACAAGGAATGATTTTGAGGCTATGCCTCTGTCCGTAGCTGACCGTCGGACTTTAAACGAGACCTAATCAACCTCGCCCTCGCACGCATCGAGGAAATAACGTCAGCCTCCCCTCGCCGAAAATGACTCGGGCTATTCCCAGGGGCGACCGCTGCCGGAGCTCGGTCGATAAACGCAACCTTTTGTCATTGGGCTTGCGCGTTCGCATGAAAACTCCACGTTCGATAAGCCCGGCCTTTTACTTTTGAGGAGATACTATGGATTGGGAAGTAACAGAAGAAGAATATCGCGCCGATCCCGCGCTGAACTTTCACAAGCTCGCACAATTTCACCGCGATCCGAAGGTCTTTAAAGAGAACGGCTACGAAGACGAATCGTCCGACGCCATGCGCTTCGGCTCGGCGTTCCATGCCAAACTTCTCACGCCTGACGTCTACGAGAAGAACGTCGCCGTCTTTCATCCGCCAATTAATCCGAAGACGTGCGAGCCGTACGGAACGTCGACGAAAGCGTATAAGGAAGTGCAGGAAGCGTTCTATCAGCGTTACGACTTCGTGATCAGCGACGTGGAAGAGAAGACGATTGATCGTATGCTCAATGAGTTCTATTTGCATCCCGTCGCGCCAAAGATTCTAGCGCATAAGAAAGCGACCGAATACGCGGTTAAGAGTACGATCGAAACTCCGCTCGGCGAGATCGAGTGCAAGGGCCGGATCGACGCCATAACGGCTGAGGGCATAGTCGATATTAAGACGACCGCCAACTTCGACGACGCTACTGGTCGAGATCGATTCCGGTACGCCATCTACGACTACAAGTATATCGTCCAGCTCGCCTTCTATCGTCGACTACTTGGTACGGACGATAAATGCTGGATTATCGCCTTTGAGAAAAATTCACCGAATCGAGTTGCGGTCTATTCGATCGCGGACGAGGTGATTGAGAAAGCTAACGCCGTCGTCGACGCTTGGCTGTATCAGTGGCAGCTCGCTGAGCAAGGCACGTATAAGAGCAGATATGACGACCTCATCGTCATTGACCAATATGAACCCCTGAGAGATATGTAGGAGATTTAGTATGTACAAGGAATTGCGACGGCTGCTAAAGCCGATCTGGACGGACAAGCAAAAGCGCTTTGCCATCGCGCGTATTGCGAAAGCGCTCACCGACGAGTGCTGGTATTACGTCGGCGCGTCTACGCGTAAGAACGCGGTTATTAGATTTCTAAACGGCGAAGCCTTCGTCGAGATCGTCGACTTCATCCCGGTTACTGAAGTCTACGTTCCTGTCTCGTCGGTCGTCGCTGAGATCGCCGATATTATCCCGTTG
This sequence comes from Thermoguttaceae bacterium, assembly GCA_017550965.1. Taxonomy (GTDB): domain Bacteria; phylum Planctomycetota; class Planctomycetia; order Pirellulales; family Thermoguttaceae; genus RUG369. Next base: position 1,469 of record JAFZNK010000072.1, on the reverse strand, counting down.
GCCGGATGCGATCCGGACGAAGTCGCGAAGGCGATTGCGGTCAGGACGTGGAAGACCGTTCAGCAGGGCTACTCCTATCAGGAACCTGTGCTGACCGTGAACCTGGCGCCGAAGACTCCCACCAAAAAAGAACCTCATTCCCTCTTTGATTATTGCAAATGAGACTGTTCTTACCCATAGCGCCGCCCTCGGCGAATCGCATTTGGCGAACGGGACGCGGCGTAACATTCCTGAGCGCCGACGCGCTCGCCTACTACAAAGAAGCGAAAGCATGGACAGAGCGCGTCGACCCCGATATTAAAGCGGTCGACGTCCGTATCTGGATCGTTCCGATTCGGCGCGGGATCGACTGCGATAATAGGATTAAACCTGTATTGGACGCCATAACGAAAGCCGGAGTCTGGAAGGACGACTCGATCGTCGCGTCGGTCGCAATTAAGCTGATCACGCCGGATAAAAAGAAATTCCCAAAAGGAGCGACGTTCGTAGAGATCACTCCGGTCGCTGAGAAGTACGGAAAGGAAGAGGACGTATGGACGAAATAAAGGAACTAGCGGATAAGATTTCGCAAGGATTAATCTATCTCTGGAACTGGTACGAACAGAGCGAGCCAAGCGTTCGCTACTGCGAGTACGTCGCGGATAGTCCCGGCGATCTAATCTGGGAAATCCAGAACGACGTCAATCGTATCGCTGAGCTTGCGGAGGAACACAATGATCAATGAGATTACAACGCTGACGTACTTAATCCAGGACAGCCTTCACGATCTCGATCGACACGTCGACGAAACTGGTAAAGTTATATTAGACACGCTGCACAAGGACTTCTCAGCGATGAGAAACTATCTCTCGCAACTTCGAGAGAAGCAAGAAAGGCTGTTCGACCCGTCGTTAAGCAAGAGGAGTTTGAAATGAACGAAGAAAACGCAGTCGCGCTAATTAAGCAAGATAGAAACTACGTCAGCGTGTTCGAGGACCCTTCGACGTACAAAGCGAAAATGGAGATCGCAAGCGCGCTGTCGCGAACTCCGTTCGTCCCAGAGTCGTTCAGAGGTAAGGCGGAAGACTGCCTAGTAGCGCTGGACATGGCGGGAAGACTTGGATTGAACCCCTTGGCGGTCTTCCCAGATATATACGTAATCGATAACAGAGCGAGCTTTTCGTCGAAGTTCCTTATCGCCCTCGTTAACCGGTCAGGACGTTTCAGTCGTATCCGGTTCGAGGAAGGGATCGACGGCGAGGTTGAGGTTACCTTCTCCGGATGGGGTGATGCGCGAGGTCAACGGCGAACTTGGAAGGAGAAGGTACCCAACTATTACTCAATAGCGACGTTCAAAGAGCTGTCCAGCGGCGAGGTCTTCACGTCTCCGAGAATCGACATGAAGTTCGCCGAGAAGAACGGTTGGGTTCAGAAGAACGGATCCAAGTGGCAGACCAAGCCCCAGATCATGTGCAGGAATCGTTCGGCTT
>JAFZNK010000071.1 GCA_017550965.1 Thermoguttaceae bacterium | reverse complement strand
GGGAGCCGGTTCGGCGGGCGCGGGAGCCGGCTCGGCAGGCGCAGGAACGTTTTCACCGGCGTTTCGAGCTTGAACTCGTTCTTGAAGCGCCTTCCACCGCATTTCAACGTTTACGACTTCAGTCATGTAACTCTGACGAATCTGAGCAAACGCCTGTTGACTAATCGCGTTCTGCTGAAAACGCGTCTGCGATTGCCGCATATTGGCGTCAAGATTACTGCGGTACTGTAAAAGCTTTTGCCTCAATTCCTCGTCGACCTGAGCGGAATTTTGAGAGTCGGCTTGCTTCCAATACTCGTAACGTTGAACGGCGAAACTCTTTTGAACGTCGCCGCCTTGCGCGCTTTGTTCAGCGGCGGCCTCGCCGTTATTCGCCTCTGCCGGTTGCGATTCGTCAGTCGTTTGCGGTTGTTCTTCGGAGGAAGGCGGAGCGTTGGCGTTCTCCGCCGATTGCGCGGCCTCTGCCGCGGCTTTTTCCGCTTCGGCTCTTGCGGCTTCCTCTGCCGCGGCTTTTTCTGCCGCGACCCTCGCCGCTTCTTCTGCGGCGGCTTTTTCCGCCGCGATTCTTGCCGCTTCTTCTGCCGCCGCCTTCTCCGCTTCGGCTTTTGCCTTTTCTTCGGCTATGCGCTCGTTAACGTGTTTTAAGACGGTGTTGTACGTTTGAACTACGGCGGTTAATTTCTCTTGATACCCTTTGGCGAATTGATTCAACTGCGCCTGAGTAATTTGATTTTGCGAAAAAGCGGCTTGGGCGCGTTTCGCCGCCCCGTCAAGCTCGGTTCTAAATTGTTGCAATTGAACTAAAAACGCTTGATCTTCCTCAAGAGTCGGCTCGGCAGGCTGGGCGTCTTCCGTATTCTCAGCGTTCCCAGCGGCAGTTTCAGAAGCGTCGGCGTTTTCAGAAGATTCTACCGCGTTTTCGTCTTCCGCTCCTTCGGGGCTTTCTTCTTCCGACGTCTCGGAGGGACTGTTCGCCCCTCTCGCAAGTATTTCGTTCGTCTTATTAAGAACGACGTTGAGTTCGCTCAAAAACTTCTCCTGTTCTTCTTTGAGTTGTTTAGCGCGTTCCTCTTCCTGTTGAACGAAATATTCGGGCCGATTGTTCGAGATCTGTTGAATCTCTCTTGGCAACATCGCCAAAAAGGTAGCTTGCGGCCTACGGTAGCAGACAATGCTTGCCTCAAACATATACCGATAACCGGTGTCGCCTGAATTTGGAACCGCTCCGCGAGACTCGACCCTATGACTGCGGTCGCCCGCGATTCGCTGTCGGAACGTGTTGTACAAATCCAAACTTGTTATCTTCGCGCTGATAACAAACGTCGGATAACCTCTCAAATTGCCCATATACGCCAGGCGTTGAACAATGAAATCAGGCGACTCGGGCAAGCGAAGCATAATGTCGCGCATCTCGTCAAGGACGTTGACGCCTTGCACGTTCTGCCAACTATTCGCGGAAGAAAGAGTAGCGTAAAGCGGACGTTGAGAGCTGAGTTCTACGTTTACTTCGTCGCGCGTCTTTTCCAACTCGGCGACTTGAGCGTTGAGCTTTTTGAGATCGTTCTGATTCCAAATCCATGCGGCGTATGCGCCGATCCCAACGAGAATGAAATACAGAACGAAAACAAGCGCATAGTTGGGCGGCTTGGGCTTCTCGTGAGGATGAAGCAGGTCTATCGACGGTTTATTCTGGGGACGTTCCGCCAAAATCATTCCAAGCGAAGAAGCGTAACGACCGGGATTCTCCGGCTCTTGCGTCTTGAGTTTGACTCCCGGAAGGCGGAACGGATTAATAAAGTCAATATTGACTCCCGCCTCGTCCAAAGCGATCGCAAGCCGGGCGGCGGTCGAAGCGTTCTCAGGATCAAAACGAACGAAAGAAGCGTCTTCGTCGGAACCGTCTTCTCCGTCGTCGTAAACGTCTATCGGTCGGGGCTTTGCCTCGCCCGTAAAGAAAATAGCCTGATTAACTTCCGTATTTTCAGGAAGATCGTCGATTCCAACGACTAACGTCCTAACGACTTCTTCTTTAATACGCTCGGCTCGATAAGCCGGCTCGGCGTCCGCCTGTAATTTAAACGAGCGAAAATAGAGGACGTCTTTGCCCGCGCACAACGTTAAATTAACTTCGTCGCAGAGCTCTTGAATAAGCAAGACGGGCTCTTCGTATTTAAGCCCGCAAAAATCTGCGCGAAGGAATTCGGCGATCGAAGGTTCGCGCAATTCGATCTTTGAAGGCGCGTGAACCGCGCCGGACAGCGTTTCGCGTATTCGCCGAAGCTTGTCGCGCGCGATCGAGGCGGCCGCGACGCGTCGAACGCCCGATCGTTTAGAACCCGAAATCCCAAGGGGCATATAATCAAGCGGCTGCGTCTCGTTGAACGTGAGCGAGTCGCGAAGCGCCTGGTTAAAAACGATCTCGGGAGTTTCCGATTCCGTCGTCTGCGGAATCGTCATGTACATAACGTCGACGTCGCCGCGCTCCACGGAATAGCAGACAAGCGCAGATCCAACTTTATTCTCTTTAAGCAGTTTTTTAAGAGTCAGCGCCAACGGCGACGTTTTGAACGATTCGCGCTTCGATTTCTTTACCGTCGAGACCACGACGCCGCCGTCGCTTGGATTTTCGTCTTCCTCTTCTTCGTCGTCATAAGCGACGGGCGTTTTAGGAACGAACGTTTTTTCAACGGTTTCTACGACCTCGTAGTCGTCTTGTTCGTCGTCTATTTCTTCATCGTCCCCAACGATTCTTTCTTTTTCGACAGGGGCGTCAGTCTCTTCAAATTCTTCGTCAACAGCGGCGTCAGCGACCGCCTCCGCCGCCTCGGAAATGGAAGCTGCTCCGACGTTCAGCACGATAAGCCGATCTTTCTGGACGGAACCAAGCGCAAAACGCGCTTCCACGCCGTCCCAGTCGATTGCCAATATTCGCGACATTTCGCCGTGTCTCCTTAAATTCAGGTGTTATTCCCATTCGCGCAAACAAACGCGCCGACAGATATGATACCAGAAAATATACTTGACGTCTACTTTTTTTAAAGTTAAATTGAAAAAGTAGGGGGATTTTTTACCTATTAACGCCGACAGATCCGGGAACCCCCGTTATACCGCCATATTCCATGCAGGGTATAAAAACGACGTCTCGTTGAGCATATAGTCGGAGCGGACAGTTCAAGCGGTTTGGCGACGTTCGGCGCGCGTAAGCATACAGGCGCGTCAGACCTATCCTTTTCAAAACGACGCTCCTTAATCGACGTGTTTCGCAATGCGACAAACCTTATTCTACCTTCCTGTTGAAATCCTGGGCGTTCCACTCTTTGGCAGGGGCGTTCTCTTCTGGGCGATCCTTCTCGCAGGGGTAATAGCTATCGTTCGAGCGCTCCTCCAAAAGAAAAAGATCGAGGATTCGATCTTTTACGCTTGTATTGCCGCGCTTGGATTGTTCGTCGTCAACACAATCGGACCGCGAATCGCCGAACCGCAGGGATTCCCAATTCGCGGATACGGAGTCTTCCTCACGCTCGCAATCGTCGTTTCAAGCGCAATAACGGCGCGCCGGGGAAAAAAGCTATGGAATTACCCGTTGGACGTTATTCTGTCGATCGTCTTTGTGGGGGCGTTTTGCGGCATTATTGGAGCGAGGGTTTTCTATGTCGTCCAATACTGGCGCGATATTCAGACAGGTTCCTTTATGGAAACGCTTGTCAACATAATCGACGTAACCAACGGCGGTCTGGTCGTCTACGGTTCGATTATCGGAGGAATCCTGGCGGTCGTCGCTTTTCTGGCGATAAAAAAACTGCCTGTTCTTGCAACGCTCGATCTCTTTGCCCCCGGACTCGCATTGGGAATCGCTATTGGCAGAATCGGTTGTTTAATGAACGGCTGTTGTTTCGGAGGTCCTTGCGACCTTCCGTGGGCGATCGTCTTTCCTCCCGAAAGCCCGGCGTATACTCAACAGTTGGACGAAGGGATTATCTCGCTTTACGGAATTAAGCTTGCGCAACCGGAAACGAAAAGCTCGCCCGAAAAAAATCTTTTCTCAATTAAAAAGAAACACGTCAATTTGGCGACGGACGTTTTTGCTCCGGTTCTGGTCGAATCAGTCGATCCCGGTAGCGAAGCGGAGAAAGCGGGAATTAAATCTGGCGACAGAATCTGCAATATGGGAATCGTTCCTAAGGGTTTTGATAGCTCGAACGAAAACGTAGACGCGCAAACCAAACAACGAAAAATCAGAAGATTCCGCGTCGAAAACAACGCGCAAGTGTTTTACTTTTTCCTCAATATTTGGGACCCCAAATCTGACGCCGACGTCGTTTTGACGCTCATGAACGAGGAAGAGACGAATACGAACGACTCCGCTGAAAAAAAAGCGGCTTCTGTCGAGATGCGCAACGTCGTGTTTCATCCAACGCCGGTAAAAGCCAGACCGGTCCACCCGACGCAAGTTTACAGCTCGATCAATATGCTCGTTGTTTGCGGGCTACTTTTGCTATTGTCGCGCGTTGCCAAAAGGGACGGAGTCGTCTTTGCCGGACTGTTGATTCTCTATCCGATCCACCGTTTTTGCATCGAACTTTTACGAACAGACGAGGAATCGTTCTGCGGCACGGGCTTGACGGTGTCCCAATGCGTTAGTCTGGCGACGTTCGTTATTGGAGTCGCGATCTTGTTCCACTCGTTAAAAGGCGCGCCCAAACGCGCGCTCGACGGGTACTTTCCCAAAGAAGAAGAAAATAATTGAAAAATTATTTGACGCCGCGCTTTCGCACGTGCATAATTAAAAAAGCGAGCGACGAATCGAATTTTGACGTCGATTTTCAAAACGCGTTCGCTCGCTTTTCCATCTGACGTCGTCCTCCTTGATAGAAGGTCGTTGTTATTACATTTATCCCAGGAGAATACTTATGCTTACCAAAAGTCGTTCCGCTATTGCCGCCGCTGGCGAACTCCCCTCTTTACTGGCACAAGCGATGGAAGAAGGCGCCGGCCTGCTCAGGCTGACTCCAAACTGGGTGCCTCGCGTCTTCTGCAAACCCGGACGTCGCATCAAACTCGCCCAAACCGACTGGTACGCTCTCGGGCTTGACCGCGGCGGTATCGACGAACGTTGGTTCGCAAGCACCACGGAAGCCGACAACGTCGGACGCACCGAAGACGAAGGGCTCAGCTACATTCGCGTTGCCGGAAAACGTTTCCTTCTCCGCGACGCGGTCGCCGAAGGCAAAGGCGCGATTGTCGGCGATCACATTTGGGATCAATATCATCGTTGGCCCGTCTTCTCGAAATTCTTCGACAACCTCGGTCCCCTCCCCCATCACATGCACCAGATGGACAAAGACGCCAATTTGACGGGACAAGACGGCAAGCCGGAAGCTTATTATTATCCTCCGCAACTCAACGCCGCTGAAAACCGTTTCGACTACACGTTCATGGGACTCGAGCCGGGCACGACCAAAAAGCAGGTACGCAAATGCCTTGAAAACTGGAACAAAGGCGACAACGGCATTCTCGACTTGTCCAAGGCCTATCGTTTGAAGCCCGGCACTGGCTGGGTCGTTCCTGCCGGCGTTCTTCACGCTCCGGGATCTGTTTGCACTTACGAACCTCAATGGGGTTCCGACGTTTTCGGCATGTTCCAATCCCTCACCGATCACGACGCCATCTCTTGGGATCTCCTTGTTAAAAACGTTCCCGACGACAAGAAATTCGACCTCGATTTCATCGTCGAACAACTCGACTGGGAAAAGAACGTCGACCCGTTCTTCAAAGACCACAACTACCTCGAGCCGATTATCGACCAGGAAAAATCCGCCCCGAACGGCGAATATGTCGACAAGTGGATCGTTTACGGTCTCATTGACGGCAAACAACGCGTTACGGCTAAAGAGCTTACCGTTATGCCCGGTTGCAAGTGCCTCATGAAAGACGAAGCCGCGAGCGCGTGGATCACGACCCAGGGGCGCGGAACGATGGGCAAACTTAACATCGAATCGCCCAATATGATTTACTATGGCGAAGAACCGGACGACGAAATCTTCATCACCGCCACGGCGGCAAAAGAAGGCGTTGAAATTGTCAACACGGGTTCCGAACCTCTCGTCGGTTTGCGCTACTTCGGACCTGATTCCCACAAGTCCATGCCAAACATCGGCGATTATAAAAAGTACCTCGATATCTGAACCTGAAAATTCGTTCGAGTAACGTCGGATTTTTAACCTAAAAAAGTCCGTCGATTTGACGCGCGTCAGATTGACGGACTTTTTTGACGACGTCGCGATAAAACGAAAACGGGCGACTTGCCGTCAAAAACGATTCTGCCGAGGAAAATAAGGAAAATATTCAAAAACGCTCTTGTCAATTCCTGGACCGAGGGTATAATCCCAAAAAGTTCGAGGGCTGGAAAGCGTTTCAGTTCCTCTTGCGCACGCCTCTATAGCTCAGTTGGTAGAGCAACGGACTCTTAATCCGTGGGTCGTGGGTTCGAGTCCCTCTGGAGGTACTTAAAATCACTAAAAACCTCGGTAAAAACAGTATCGAGCAAAATTGGTGTTGCGAAAAGTGTTGTGATTCACTCTGCGTTGGAATTGATTTTCTAGCGCGGAGTTTTTCTCTTTCTTGACTCCGCTTATCCTTTCTTTTACAATTTCTGCAATCCGTTTTCTTAGTCAGACAGGAGCCTTTACGATGAATGTTGTGTCTTTTGTGTCACTTTTATATGAACGAAACGGTCTTTTCAGTCTGTTTTTTTTCATTTTGTTCCTAGCCGACTTGACTCCTTCTGCAAACGCGTCGGATCTTTACGTTTCTCCGATGGGAAACGACTCCTGGTCTGGCAAACTTGCGGAACCTAACGCGTCGAATACGGACGGACCGCTCAGAACAATCGCCGCCGCGCAAAAAGCTTGGCGAAAAGAATCCGGTAAAGACGCAAACGAACCGATCGTCGTTTATTTCCGCGAGGGCGACTGGGAATTTAAACAAACGTTAGAACTCGACGAAAACGACCTGCAGGCGCCGCTTTCAATTAGCGCGTTTCCAGGAGAAACAGTTCGCTTTCTTGGCAGTCGCGCCGTCGAAGGGTTAACTAACGGCAAAGGAAAAACAGGGCTTAATCGCCCCGAAATACTGAGCGCGGATTTTGATTTTCAATCGTCGGAAGGAACGATTCCCTATCAACTGTTCTCTACTGAGCGATTAATACGCGCAAGAACTCCCAATTTCGACAAATCCAATCCCTATCGAAGCGGTTTTTTCTACGTAGAACGAGCCTTCTCCGCTTCAAAGATCGCGGGAAGCGTCTCGACAATTCACAACGCGGGAGACGCGTTATACTACGACGTTGACGTCCCTAAACAGGGCGAATGGTTTGTTTGGATATTCTACGGAGCGGACAACGTCGACGTCGACGATATGGGACCGCGATTGGCAATGCGTTGCGGACCTGATGGCGACGACGACTGGAAAACGCTTCAAAGCATGCCCAAGACAAAAAGTTGGGGGCCGTCCAAATGGTCGAGAGTCGCGTCGTTTGATTTGAAAAAAGGCAAACAGACGTTGGGATGGAAAAACGTAGGCGGGGGCGGTTGCGACATTGGCGCGTTCCTATTGACTAACGACCCGGATTTTACTCCCGACGGCGAAGACAAACTCGAATCGCAGTCGTCCGACGTTTCAACGATTATCGTTCAGGCTGTCGACGTCGCAAGAAACGAGTGTAAAAACGCGACAATACGACAAAAAGGAAGTCCCAACGCTTTCGTATTCAAAAACGGCGACGTTACTCAGGCATGCGCTCGACAAGACGCGCGACCCGAACTCAAAATATTCCAAAGCGGCTCTTGTCGCGCGTATTTGGAAATGACGTCGATTAAAAAGATCGACTTTGAGAAAAATGTTGTTGAACTCACCGGAAACGAGCTAACGGCAGACCTTAGCGTAGGCGATCGATATTGGCTCGAAAACTGCCCGGAATTCCTGGACGAACCGGGCGAATGGTTTTACGACGTCGACGAAAAGACGCTTTATGTATGGGCCCCGAATTCTGAAGACGAAGTCCGCGTCCCAATATTGGGAACGCTCGTTCGAGTCGCCCCTTCTTCTGATTCGACCCCGCTGACAAGTCCCTTAACAATTTCAGGAATATCGTTTGAAGAAACGTTTTGCGGAAGGGACGAAGGATGCGTCGGATACGAAATGGGCGAACGCGGGGTTATCGAATTAACCAACGCTAAGAACGTTTCCGTTGAGAAATGCGTCTTTAACAACGTCGGAAGATATGCGGTCGCAATTGACGGAGGCGGCGAAAACGCCGTCCGAAAATGCAAACTAACTAACGGGGGGCAAGGCGGAGTCGTCGTTAGATCCCCCCGCAACATAATCAGCGACAATTCTTTTGAAGATATCGGACAAGAATATAAGCATATCGGCGGGGTCGTTCTCGTGGGTTCGGACGCAAGTGAAAACGTTGTCGAGCACAACTCGGTGCGACGTTCCAGCAGATACGGGATATCCCTAAAAAACGCCGGCGTAAACAACGTCGTCGCCTACAACTGGATCAAAGACGTCAGTCTTGAAACGTACGATACCGGAGCCATCGAAGTTACTCAGGGAGACATGGACTTTCTATCCGGAAGCGTCATAAACAACAATTATATCGACTCTTGCGTAGGATATTCTTCTCAGGGAACCGTTCCAACGCATATGGCTTGGGGAATCTATCTCGACTCGTTTGCCGGAGGATACTCTGTCGAAAATAATTTCGTAAAGAATTGTCCCAACGGAGGATTTATGTTGCAAGGCGGGAAGAAAAACATCGTGCGCAACAACGTTTTTCTGGACGCGACTTCGTATCAGGGATATTTTGCCAATTATTCAAACAATTGCGAAGACCTTGTCTTTGAAAGAAACGTCGTATGTTGGAATAATCCCAATTCAGCGTTCTTTGCGACGGGAAGCAATTTAGAAGAAGTCCTTTTCTGTGATCACAATCTTTACTGGAACGAAAGCGTTCAAGATTTCTTTGAGTCGCAAGCGTTCAAGTCATGGAAATCTAAAGGATTCGACGAGCATTCTGTTTTTGCCGATCCAAAAATTGACGATCGGGGACGGTTCGATCAAAACTCGCCCGCCGGGGACGTCGGATTCGTCCCGTTTGACCTCAAAGACGTTGGGCCCAGAAAATAGCGTTACGACAAACGTTGTTGAACAGGATGGAAAAGTTAAATCTAAAATCCTGTTCAACAACGATAGTTAGCATCGCTCATTAGTTCGTTTTTCAGACATAAAGCCCAACGCGAGCAATAATAGAACGGCGATCGCTATTCCCGCAATCAAAACCGCGTCGGTCTGATTGTCGGCAATGGATTCGGAAAAGGTTCCGGAGCTTTCCTTCGCGTCGTCTTTATTATTCTCGACCTTTTCTACCAACTCTAAACCGCTAACGTTTGACTTGGAAGAAGGATCTCGAATCGCTTCGTCAAGAGCTTTCTGATACGCCTCTGGTTCGGAAAGATTACTAACGATAAAATCGCGAAGCGCTTTGTTGCCGCAAACGTTATACGAACAACTTGCGCCGTATTTGCTTACGATTTCAGAATGAACAGCCGCCAATTTCTCCAGGACGTCCGGATTCGGGCTCCAAAACTCCTTACGAACGGCGTCAAGCATGACGGCGGTCGTTTCCGCAAGCGCGGCGGGGTTCGTTTCCTCAAAATACTCGCGAACGCCGACGCCCAAACGATCGTCGACAAACGTCTCATACGTTCTGTTCCAAATCGTTTCGTCAATAAGGTTTTCCGATCCTACGGCGCTCCAACCAAACAAATCCTGCGTCGCTTTTGCCAACGCGTCGGCTCCTCCGCCGCCTTTTTCGCGAATAACTCCCTCTAACCAGCGACGATTCCAAAACGTTGTTTGCAATTCGTCGCGAATTGCCTCGTCGAGCGTCTGCATTCGAACGTTTTTAGAACGACGAGCGTCCAAAAGCCAAAACGCGGGGTCGGAACCGCTCTTTTCTTTAACGACGGCGGCAATAGAGCCAAATTCATAAGCGTGATCCAGTTTGACGGGTCCCCATGTGTTCGACGAACGAGATTGTAAGACGACGTCGACGTCTTTTAAATTTGCCTCAAACAATCCTTTAATAGGTGTTCCCCATACTCGCGGACCTCGATAAACGCCGCCCATATTTAAAAGATACTGATCGGCGATATCCCCGCGACTATTCCATCGATCGGATCGTTCCACCAGTTTGCGTATTCCGGTTCCATAATCGAGCGCGTTTGGAGAACCAAAAACGCGCGCCGTTGCCAGTTCCGACGCCTCAGACTCGACGAACCCGTCTTTTCTTAGCGTTTCTTCTGTCAAACTGACGTTTTCGCGCACGTAGTTGGGGAAAGGTTCGTCCTCTAATGAAGCGACAAGCCGAACGGCTCGGTCTAACAACGTAATTCTCGAAGACGCGGCGTCTCGAAATTGACCGGAAGTCTGAACGACGACGTCGATTCTGGCGCGACCGAGTTCCTGCGAGGGAATAACTTCAATATCTTTTAGAGCTCCTCTTGAATCAAAAACGGGGCGCACTCCGAGCGCGCACAACGCCTGAGCAAAAGAAAGACCGCGCGTTCGCAAATACTCTCCCCCCCAAAGCGTGAACGCGATTCGACGCGGCAGTCGACCGTTCCTCGCTTCGTAATCGTCGAGCAAGTCGTCGGTTAGTTTTTGCGCATGTCGATAGGTCTGTTCGTCGGGGGTTTGCTCTACGTTAATGCCGCTCATATTGCGCCCCGTCGGGAGCGAATCCGGGTTGACAAGCGCGTCGCCGCCCGTGGACGGAGGAATAAAACGACCGGAAAGGGCCGCCAGCAGCCGCTGCGTCTCAACTCCGCTCGTCGATTCGCGCACGCGTTCGACGGCGTCGGGAACGTCAAGTTTAGAAGCCGTAGTCTGAATTTGCTCCTCCGTCCATGCGCGCCCTATTACATGCAAACCGTCGGTAACGCTGGTTTCCCACAATCGATGCAACTGATCGTGATAAAACTCAACGCGTTTTTCATCGTTGGATCTCTCCTCAGGATCGGCAGGATCGTACGATGTTAAGCCGATATTTCGCGCGGTCGTTTCAATATCGTTTACAATTTCACGTCGAATCTCTTCGTCTTCCGTAAGATCGTATCGATCCAACATATTCTGAAACTTTACGTTTTCATCCGTTAGAGGAGCGTCGATAAAAGGGGGAGTCGTATGAGAAACGATCGTTGAAGTTATTCTTCGTTTGGCAAGAAGGGCCTCGCCGACGTTGTTGATACTGTACAAGTAAATTGTCGGCATATCTCCCGTTAACGAAACCGGCCAACAATTTTCCGAAAGGATAAGCGACTTTCCTCGTGTAAATTCTAAGGAGCCGTGAGTTCCAAAATTTACGATCGCGTCGGCTTTAAAACCTTCGCGAATCCAAAGATACGCCGCTTGATAAAAGTGAGGGGGAGCCTGATTCGTGCCGTGAACGGAGTCGAAATCGGACGCGTCGGGTTGATCGGAAATAATCGCCGTCGTCGGTTGCGGAAGAACGACGACGTTTCCAAACTGAATTCGTGAAACGGCAAGAAAAGAATCGCCCGTTTCCGTCTGACCGCTAAAATAAACGCCGGGAGCCGTTCCCCATACTCGCTTCGTTTCGGCAAGCAGTTGTTTCGACAAATCTTTTTCCGCCCAATTATTATAATTTTGCGTCGACACGCGTTCCGGGCGTCCCTCTTCAAGAAACTTATGAAAAGCTCCGGGCGCCCACTGACCGATCGTTCGCCCTTGTCGATTGACAAGATCTGCAAATTCCGCTTCGCTTTCAGGAAAATCTGAACCAAGATCGTATCCGGCCCCGCGCAGTTCAAGCAAGACGTTGTACAACGAAGGAACAGCGTCAAGAGACTGGGCCGTTATTGCCGCCGAACCGGGACTTCGACGGTAAATAATAGCAATTCGCTTTTCAGAATTAGACTTGCGCCCCAACTCAATCCACCTCGCCGCCCGCGAAGCTAGCAATTCTATCCTATCCAAAATCGGCTGTCGCGTTTCAAGACCGTCCTGATCTAAGTCGATCGTAGATATGGCGATTGGATCAATAGAGCCTTCCAACTCCGGAAGAGCGATCGCTAAATTCTGATAAGTCGGAGTCATTCCGACAGGTTCGGAAAACCACTCTTTCCTGGAAACAGAAAGATTAATAGCGGTTAAGACGGGAACGTCCAATTTCTCAAAGAAATCGGACTCTACGTCGGAAGACAAGACTTTTCCGAGCGGAAAAGCGACGATCAAATCGGGATCGACCGACTTAACCGCGTCTGGATTGGAACGAAACCCCATAATAGGAACAGCGCGTATTCCCCGACGAGCAAAGGCGTCGACAATCGTTTCTAAATAGGCGGAATCTGCGCCCCTAAAAGGATTTAAAAAAGAACCGATAAAAACGGCGCGAGGCGCGTCTTCGGGAAGTTGGGGAATATCGGCGCGTTGCAGCCATTCTTCATAAGTTTGTGAAATCTCAGATCCTCGGCAGAAAAAACCAAACGTCGGAAGATCTTCCGGTTCGGGAACGTCGACGGAGCCCCCATTAATTTTGCAATTTAACAACGTTAAAAAAGACTCGACGTTGCGCGAGGTAATAGTAGAAAGATATTTGCCGACGTCGTCGGCTTCGATTCCCTGCGGCAATCTTGCAAGATCGGTAAATTTATCGGTCGTTATCGGATAGGGAACGACATAATCGGCAAGACCAAGTTGCTCGTCAAAACCAGTCGTTCTGTCGGAAGGTTGCAGAGAATGCGTCCTGATAAGAATCGCGTTAAAGCTCTTTTTGTTCGTCTTTTCCGTCGTGAAAGCCGAATAGCGCGAAAAAACGTCGACCTCGTATCCGAGTTTTTCTCCGGCGTCTTTAATGATTTGGCTGTCCAGACCTAAGAAACCGACCGCCGCCACCCTAAATTTAGGCTCTGTTTTTTTTAGAAACGGCAAGTTTCTGAAAGAAAAAACAAAAAAAAGAGCGACGACAAAACAAAGAAAAAAAAGAGAAAGAAAAAGACGCTTACGCTTCATAATCTATTCCAAAGTCGACAATCACTAATGAGAGGTCGCCCCTTCCTGAGGATCTTCGGACGGCGCGTAATACGCGGGTTCCGCCTCCTTCGGCACGTAAACGACGCGCCCGTCGGCCAACCGATAAGCGCGTCCGAGGAGCTCGCCGGATCCGGATCCCATCGAGTCCGTCGCTTCGTAGCTCTTAATCTCTTCCCCTTCCTTAACGACGATCTTCATATTAGGCGTACCGGGATCCGTTATAATCGTGTAATCCTTTTGACGCAAAAGATCAGGCGCGCGTAGAAACGAAACGAGAGCGACCAATAAGGCGACCGCAAACACAAAAGCGGCGTCAAACATGTTGGCAAGCGGTTCAAACTCCGTTTCACACGCCCTGTCAAAAATATGAGCGTAACGTTGAGAAGAAGAATGTTTCATTAAGAGACTTTCTCAAAGCGATTTCTCTGCCCTTAAAGAATGCGATCGGCCGCAAACGCGCATAATATCGAATCGCGGATATCCCAACTTTTTTCGAAAACCGAAGAGAAAAAAGCGAGCGAACTAACCGCCAAGCCGACGACCGTCGTCGCAAACGCTATGCCAAGATTTTGGGCAAGCGCTTCCAAATCGCCCGTCGCCAGGCCGACGAGCGCCGGCCCAAGAGGAATCAACGTTCCCATTAAACCAAAAGCGGGACCAAACTTCATGAGTATTCGCAACAATTTAGCTCGTTCAAAGCGTTGATGTTGCGCGTCCGCAAGCGCTTTGTCTAAAAGAGCGGAGTCGTTTCGAGATTCCAATAAAACAAGAAGCGTCGCCAAAACAGAACTCGCCCGGCTGGAAAAAGCGGAAGAGCGCAGAAGCTCCTCCGCCTCCTGGATTTGTTTTTTTTCAAGCGCGTCCGTCACTTGTTTGACAACCTTGCTTTCACGGCGACGTTCAATGGAGATACGAAGCGTTTTTCCAAATCTCCATACGGCAAGCGCCAACCCCAACAACAACCCTATCATAACGGGCCATAACAGGGAATCGGAAATCAAAAAAAATACGGACGCTAATTTAGCCATAATGCGAGTCTTTTCAGTTGGAACTAACAGTCTCGCCCCCCGCGATCGTAGCGGAAGCGCGCCAAACGCCTAAGTCGACGGAGTTGGAAACAGTATGAACCGAACCGTCGGCGTAGAGAGCGTTAACGACTCCGGAATGATAACTACGCGCGGCGATAAAACCGTAGTTTGAAATGTACAAATTGGGGAAACGCGAATTGGGAGCCAAAAACGCGTTATAAAGAGTCGAATCGCATTTGCCGACGATCCAGCTCTTTCCAATATCGGTTCTCCATTTTGTGATTTTTGACGAGTACAGAGCGTCTAAAGCGGCGTCGCTCGCGTCGCGCATCTCGGTATATTTAGCCAAACTCGCGGCAGAATAGTCGGCCATGTAAGTGTGCTCCATGCGACCGTCCCGAATATTCTGGTACGTCAGCGTCGAAATGTCCTTCTCGCCCGAACCCGCGCAGGACTCGGAAAGCACCATCGTGTTCCCCGTCCCGTCGGTAAACGACTCAAAACCTAATCGGGATTTGAAGTAAAACGCCCCGTCCGAAGGTCCCGCGTTACGCGTCGAAACGTCCCCGGTTGAAAGCGTGCTGTTGATCCGGAACGTCCAACCTGTTCCGCTCCCGGTGCACCAAACGTAATTATTGCACGCGTAGATTTCCTCGGTGTTGTACGCGTCGTTGGTAATTTCAATGCGTTGGGTCGCCGGGCCGGGATCGGTGGGACAACGCGTAAAGAAAATCGGCGTGGCGGCGACTTGCACATACGCGTCGTTCAGCGTTACGCTACGGCTTGATCCCGTTTGATATCGATAAATGTCGACGCGAGGATCTATCAGATTGTGAAGGGAAGTTTGTTCGGCGTAGGAAAGAAGCGCGGCCTGAGGGGAAATACAGGAGTTAGCGGCCTCCGCTAAACCGGGTATCCGGTTAAACACCGAATGATAATTGTGGAGAGCCAACCCCCATTGCTTCATGTTGTTCGTGCATTGCATTCGGCGAGCCGCTTCTCGAGCCGCCTGCACGGCGGGAAGAAGCAGACCGATCAAAATACCGATGATTGCGATGACGACCAAAAGCTCTACAAGAGTAAAACCGCGACTCCTAAGCAACTTCTTAACGCGGATTAACGAATACATATTACGCATTGTATCGACCTTTTTGTTTGTTACAAAACGTCCCCTTCGTTCGCGGAACATCGTTTAGCGTCGAACGTGTCAATCAGGAAACGTAGGCGGGATTCATAAGACGCTTGTCTTTCTACAAGAGTCGTCTGCAACTCTGACAGGATTGACCTCAATTCGAGTTGATTCTACCAAAAAAAGGTTCCTAAACAATCCCCCATTAACATTGAAAGATTTGATACTTAAAAATGTCAACATAATGTTAAATCGTCGTCGAAACGAAAACGCGATTCTCCCCAATAGACAACGTCCAGAGGGAGAATCGCGTAAAAAAAATCATTCCAGAGAAATCGCCGACAAAGAATAAGGTTTGTCGGTCGCCTGGCATTTCCCTGTGTCGCCAACGGGACAATCCTGATTGGTAATAATCAATTTACCGTCCACGACGCGGCATTCGCAGGGCAGATCAAGCAAACCGTCGCTCCCGTCGGTGTCGTCGTTTTCCCAGACGCGCTCGAGGGTCGGTTTCTCGTTCCACGCGACGGCTTTAACCGCCCAAACGGCGTTCTGCGCGGAATCGGTAATATAAACTTTGTTCGTCTTAGGATCAAAGCAAATACCGTCGACGCTTCTCATCGGTTCGCCGGCGGCAAAAAGCTTTTCGACCTTTTCAACGTTGTGATCGGCGTCGAAACGGAAACGGTAAAACGCGCCGTCGCCATAGTTCCCAAAGTAAAAAACGCCGTCCTTATCGCGACACAACCCGTCGGCGCCGCAATTGTTTCCGCGAATATTCACGGAATCTTCCACAACGATCAGTCTGGGATCGCGCGGTTTGGAATCGTCGCGCGTTACGTCGATCGCGGCATGCGACGCGTCGGAACCGGCGGCAAGAATATCGGAAGCGGCAAAACGCCAAATCCCGCCGGAACCGTACTTGCCGGGTTCGTCTAAAATCGTGTCAGTAACATAAACCCAATCGCCGTCCCAGAGAATAGCGTTCGCAACTTTCAACCCGGAAACAACCAATTCCGGCGCGCCGACAGGATCGCCGTCTTTAAGGCGAACTCGCCATACGCGCGATTTAAAGTTGGAGTCGAAGAAATACTGATTGTCGCAAACGTAGAGATTCCCGTCCGGCCCCATCTCGATCCCCATGGCGCCAATTTTTACTTCGCCGTCCAAAATGGGAAACTCATACGCTTTTTTAACTTCCCCGGCCTTGTTGATCTTCACAATAAACGACGACGTTTTAGGAAGATCCGATTCCCCAAACAGGAAATTGGGAACAGAAAGATAAAGCGTTTCCGTTTTCGCGTCGTAGTACTGCGCGTCGGGCCCGTACATATCGTCGGGAAGCGTCGCAAAAAGCGAAGGACGATGCTTTTCGCTAACGGGGTACTGGGAATTATCCGCGCCAAAAGACGTTAAAGTCTCTGCGACGAGGCAATAAAACAACGCGATCAAAAAAGTCTGTCTCATCATCTTGCCAATGTCAAATCAAAAGGTTACACGTACGTCTAAACACTGCAAAGGGGCTGAATCAACCCGTTCAATAATTGTACTCCCTCGCCTCTCTGATTACAAGACTCAGCGAAAAACTTCCGAAGAAACTATTTTTGTCTAAAAACGCTTTAACGAACAAAAACGACTCTATGGAACGAAAAAACGGGGTTATAATAGAATGACGCCCGTCCGTTAAGAATAACGACGCGGCGATTGACCGAATTACGCGCGATGGAAAGGAAAAAATTTCGCATGCTGTCAGGCGGTTCGTTTCTCATTGTTTTTGTAATCGCTATTATCACGATGATCATAGCGATCGGCGCGTTGCGAATTCATCCTTTTCTCGCAATAATGGCGACGGCGCTAATTCTGGCGTTGTTATGCTTAAAGCTGGATCAAGTTGTCGATACAATCGCTACGGGGTTCTCGTCTGCTTTTGCTACTATTGGGCTTGTCGTTATCCTCGGTTCGCTCATCGGTCTGATCCTCGAACACACAGGCGCGGCGTTAAAAATGAGCGAAGTCGTCGTTAAAGCGCTTGGAACTAGTCGTCCTGACGCCGCCCTCGCCGTCATGGGATGGCTGACGTCGATTTCTATCTTTTGCGACTCTGGTTTTGTAATTTTGAATCCGGTCCGTAAAGCGATTGTAAAACGCGTTAAAGTCTCCTCGGCGTCGACGTCCGTCGCTCTGGCGACAGGCTTGTTCATCTCTCACTGTTTGATCCCCCCTACCCCAGGTCCTCTCGCCGCAGCCGGCGTTTTAGGGATGGAAAACAACCTTCTGCCAATTATGTTTTTCGGCGTAATCGTTTCCATACCTGCGTTAATCGTCGCTTGCGTATTCGCCTCGTTTATTGGCAAACGCGTTAAAGATCAGACGGAATTACTTGAAGCGGGTCAAAAGGATATCGCAAGCGCTCAAACATACGACGAACTCCTCGCTTCCTACGGCAAGACTCCCGGCGCGTTCGCGAGTTTCCTCCCGATCCTTCTCCCCCTTCTCCTGATAGGAGCCTCGTCTTTTTGCACGATGAATCATATTCAGGCGCCGACCGTCGAGTTCCTGGGCAAACCGATCATCGCGCTGTTCGTCGGTCTTTTGGCCAGTTTAGAGCTGTTGTTTTCAACAAAAAAGACCAAAGAGCTCTACAGTTTAACGTCTAACGCGTTGACAATTGCCGGCCCCATTCTGTTCATTACCGGAGCGGGATGCGCGTTAGGCAAAGTGGTAGGCGCAAGTCCTCTGATCCCGTTCCTAACGGAACATTCCAACGCGTTGTCGGCGATGGGTTTATTCTTCCCGTTCGTTTTCGCGTCAATTTTAAAGACGGCGCAGGGTTCGAGCACTGTGTCTATTTCAACGACGGCCGCCGTCGTCGCGCCGATGCTCGCTCCGTTGGGATTGGACTCCCCGGCGCTGACCGCGTTAACCGTAATCGCAATTGGAGCCGGCGCAATGACCGTCTCCCACGTTAACGATTCCTACTTCTGGGTAGTTTCAAAATTTGGCGAATTTACCAAAACAATCGACGTTTATAAAACGTTGACGCTCTCAACGCTATTGGTCGGCGTAACGTCTATTTTGACGGCGTTTGTCGTTAGTCTTTTCCTATGAAAATCAGAGCGCGTTTAAAATGAGCATCTTGCAAGACGTCGACGTTATTGTGAAAAACGCTATTCGCGCCGCTTCTCCGGACGAAGCGGTAAAGAGGGCGATTAAACGACTTTCAAACCAAAATGGAAAAACGGTTCTCGTCGCCGTAGGCAAAGCCGCCTGGCAAATGGCGGCAACAGCGTACGAAGCGCTCGGAAACCGAGTCTCCGAGGGAATTGTCGTAACGAAACACGGATATGCGCAAGGTCCAATCGGGCCTCTTGCCATCGTCGAAGCGGGACATCCTGTTCCCGACGAGAATTCATATGCCGCAGCGGATCAAGCGATAGAATTAGTCGAGCCGCTGAACGAACAGGACCTCGTTCTTTTTCTCGTCTCCGGAGGAGGTTCTGCTCTTTTTGAAAAGACGTTGATCTCAGAGGAAGAAAATAAAGAAATAACGCGCCAACTTCTTGCGTGCGGAGCCAATATCGCGGAGATTAACACGTTGCGTAAAAGATTATCCGCTGTCAAAGGGGGAAAGTTCGCGAAAATATGCGCGCCTGCAAAGATTTTTTCGATTGTTTTGTCCGACGTTGTCGGCGACTCGCTCGACATGATCGCCTCCGGTCCGGCCTACCCGGACGCGTCGACGTGCGAACAAGCGCTCGCAATCGTCAAAAAATACAATCTTACCCTCTCGCAAAAGGCCTTGGAATTGTTGCGCGTTGAAACGCCGAAGGTTCTGGAAGGGGTTGAAACCCATATCACGGGCTCCGTTCGCGAACTATGCGTTTCTGCGGAACGAACTTGCAGAGAATTGGGATACGAGTCTCTGATACTGACAGACAGACTATGTTGCGAAGCGAAAGAGGCGGGCGGCTTCCTCGCCTCAATCGCCAGATTTCACGCGGAAAGTTCGCGGTCGCTTGCGTTTATCGCGGGCGGAGAAACAATCGTCCGACTTACCGGAAACGGCTTGGGAGGACGCAATCAGGAGATCGCGTTGAGCGCGGCTTTGGGAATATCGGGCGTTCGCGACTGCGCCGTCTTCTCGGTCGGTTCTGACGGAACCGACGGTCCCACCGACGCGGCGGGGGCCGTCTGCACCGGCGAAAGCGCTAAAAAGCTCGAAAAACTCGGCGTCGATATCTGCCAGACTCTTCGCGACAACGACTCATACAACGCGTTAAAAAAAATCGGGGCGTTGATCTTCACTGGGCCGACGGGCACAAACGTCAACGACCTGTCATGCGTCCTCATTAAACGCTAGGAAAAACTCTTTAACGAACCAAAACGTCAGGCGACGGCTTCCAGTCTTTGTCCAGCGCTTGAACGGCGGCGATGAAAGAAACGTCCTTCATCGTCAAACTCCAAACAATTTTCTTATCTCGCGTTACCTCAATAATATCGGCGGCGTCGGGATCGTTTTGATAATAGCCAAGAAGAGTGTTTCCGTTTTTCATACGCGAAACGGCGGTAATGACGCCCGGTTTCTGACCGCCGTCCGCCACGCAGTCAAACGACCAAACGACTTCGTCGTTCTCGTCGATTTCCTTGACGGCGCTTCCGTCGCCGGTAAGCGTTATCCCGTTTTCCAGACGAAGCGCGCAGACGGGACCGCCCTTAAACGAAAAGTCGCGCAACATTTTGCCTTCGGCGTCGTATTCGCGAAGCAATCCGGCGTTAAACATTGGGAAGAGATAGGTTCCTTCCCGCGTTTTACGACAAAAACGGAATTGTCCGTGATTTCCCTTAAACGGACAGTCGTCGACTTTAATTTCGCGACGAACCTTTCCTTCGGCGTCGATTTCCAACAAGCGACACGGCCCTTCGTTGCCGACGAGAAAATAACCGTCGTCTAACGGTTGCGCCACAGGATTTTGAGTTCCTTCCGGAGCTGAATAGCTCCAAAGTTCTTTTTTATCGGAAACACGTACCATCCTCGCGCCGTACATTACGCTGAAAAAGACGTTTCCGTCTTCAAGAACCGCGGCGTCTTGAGGATGTTCGACGCCGTTCTCCCGTCCAATCGTCCACAAGACTTTGCCGGAACCGTCGACAATCGTTATTTGATCGGGCGCATGCGCGCTGAACATGACGACGCGTTCGTTCGCGTCCTCTTCAGCTCGAACGCTAAAACCGAACGCAAAGGGAACGAAAGCCAAAAACGCCAAAACCAAGCTTGTGAAGAAACGTTTCATATCAATTGTTCCTTGACTTAAAAAAAACGCCGAGTCGTTTCAGGCTCGGCGTCTTCAAAAAACGACCCGCGTTTAAAACGAAAAAACGTCTTATCGCTAATCCGTCTGGACGTCCAAAACGGATAATCGTCGCGCTAAACCTACGCGTCATTATAGCGCGACGCCGTCAAAGATCAAATATTTAAAAAAGCGTTCCGCGCGCCAAGACTATGTCCCAAAGTCTAAACGCACGGAACGCTAAAAACGCCTGGTTGAAGTCGGAGACTGAACAATCGACGTTCAACTCGTCGGATGAATCTCCGCGATTGAACGACCAAGTTTACGTTGCCCGTTTGACGAACTCGACGAAGAAACGCGGCGACGGGAAGTCGTCGCGCTCGTTTCCGCCTCGTCTTTCAAAAAGGCCATGATTTTATCTTGCGCCTGTTCGGGATCATGAGGGGCGCCCATCGTCTCGACGGCGTCGGAAACGCCCATCAACACAGAACGCTTCACGCCTTCACGAATCCACTCAAAAAAGTTGAAATCCATTTTATTCCTCTTACGCTATGCGCAAAACGCGCTCTTTTAGGGATATCGACGAAAGATGTGCCGCTCCATAGAAGCCGCTCTCGTCGCCTTTGCCGCCACTGTCGACGACGAGGATACTGAAAAGAAAAACGGACGTCCAGATCAATTTGGAAAAGAATATCTGCGTCGCTGACCCGAAAGAAAGGGCAAAAGAGCAAGCTCCGCCCCTTACGACTTAGGCGAAATAAGAGAAACCGCTTTGGGCAAAACCTCTCCTATCGGCGCGTGAAAAACGAGAGACGCCTGCGAATCTAACGGCGTGGGAGTCTTATTGATCACGACAAAAGGAGCGCCCGCGTCGCACTCGCGAGGAAGTCCCGCGGCGGGATAAACCTGCAAAGACGTCCCTGCGACGACGAGCAAACGCGCGTCCCACATCGCCCGTCGAGCCTGGACGAACGCCTGTTCCGGCAGCTGTTCGCCGAAAAAAGTAACGTCCGGTTTCAACACGCCGCCGCACGCGCAATGAGGAACGCGTCCGGAACGCATGTCCGAATCGAAATAATCCTGCGCATACTTCTTTTCGCAACTTAAGCATGACGCCGTTCTTATCGTTCCGTGAATTTCGGCTACGTTTGTCGAACCGGCGACGCTATGCAACGCGTCGATATTCTGAGTAACCACGTCGACCGCCTTGCCGCAACGCCGCTCGAGCTCCGCGATCGCCAAATGTCCGGAATTTGGCTTAGCGTCGACAATTCCCCGATAAAAAACGGCGAACACACGATAAAAATCTCCCGGATTAGCAAGGAAATAATCGATCGAAAAAAGTTCTTCCGAAGTCGTTTGATAAATCCCTGTCGACGAGCGAAAATCAGGAATTCCGCTGTCCGTAGAAATCCCTGCGCCCGTCAAAAAAGCGATTCGACGCGCGGAACAAAATTTCTCGGCCAACAACTCAATTTGAGCGTCCAGGTCAAGGCCGGACGACGCCTCAAATTCCGAACTTGAATAAAACTCTTTCGACATGCCGGGGCTCCGTTGTCAAACGTCGTCCAAATCGTCGGAGTCTAAATCGTCGTCATATTCGTAATCGTCTTTGTCAACGTCTTTAGCTTCGTCCGGATCGTCGTCGTAATAATGCCGCTCTTGATCTTTTTCGTCTTCTACAAATTCGTCTTCCTGATCGGCTGTGTCGGCAGAAGCCCGAAGAAAATCTTCGATACGTTCGTCGTTAGCGACAGAAGAATGCTGATAAATTTGAAAACCGTGATAGTCTGGGAACAAATCCTCTTCGCCGCCCTGACGCCAACGCCGCTCCTGTTCTTTCGCCTGAAGACGACCGTATTTTCGTCGCAGGTACTCGCGATTCTCTTCAGCCTTTTGAGCGACCGTTTCTCGATCCGACAATTTTCGCTCGAAATGCGCTTCGTCTTCTTCCTCGCCCCAATCGTCCTCCTGACCTGTAAGATTGGAAACAAGCGTATGCGTCATCGCGTCAAAAATATCGGAGCGAAGTTCGTCGTCTCCTTCGGTAGTAAGATGGTCGCACGTTTGCCAATAGATGACGTAGCCCCGGCGTTCGTCCTCGAATTTCAACGCGGTCGCGGCGCTCGTTAAGTCGAGATAGAAGAAATCGATTTCATAGCCGGACAAAACGTAATCCGCGACATAATGCTTGACCTCGCGTTCTTCCATCTCTTCATATTCGGCGTGCATTGTTTCCACAATGTCTTTCGCCGCCTTATCAAGATTTACGCCTTTGGGGAAAATAGAAATCGACCAAAAACTTCCCTCAGGGCAGTCGACGGTAATGCTGTACGTCCCTTTATCCCACGTCTCCGTACGAACAAACCAATTTTTCGGATAGACAAAACGAACCCCTAAGTCGTTATATTCGTTATAGTCTCTTGCCATAATAAGCCCCCGTTGTCAACGTCGTATTAGTTCGTTGTTTTTTAGACGACGTTCTTTGCGTCTTAAGATTAATCAATGCGACGATCGCCGACTCTGCCGAGTCAGTTCTGTTCTTTTAAGACGTCGTCTACCGTCCTATTGTTCCCGACGACTTCCGCAATCATCTTTGGGGTTATCGGCGAAATAACGCCGTTCTCTGTAACGATCCCCGTAATTAATTCGGAGGGAGTAACGTCAAACGCGGGATTATAAATCTCGACGCCGTCAGGAGCCGTCTGTCTGCCAAATCCGCGACGAATCTCTTCCGGATCGCGCTCTTCAATCGGAATCTGCGCGCCGCTCTCTAAACTTAAATCGAACGTTGATCGGGGAGCGACGACGTAAAACGGTATTCCGTGTCGTTTGGCGCAAAGCGCGACCATATAAGTTCCGATTTTATTGGCTGTGTCGCCGTTGCTCGCGATACGATCCGCGCCTACAAACACAGCGTCAATTTTACCCTGAAGCATGACGACCGCCGCCATCGAATCGCAAATCACCGTGACGTCGATTCCGTTTTCATGCAATTCCCAGGCGGTCAGACGCGCCCCTTGAAGAAGCGGACGCGTCTCGTCGGCATAAACGCGTATTTTCTTACCCTCTTCTTCGCTTGCCCAATAAAACGCGGCCAACGCCGTTCCATACTCGCCCGTGGCAAGACCGCCGGCGTTGCAGTGCGTTAAATAACCGCCTCCGTCTTTAATCAGACTTGCGCCGTACCGCCCCATTTTACGGCAAAGCGCGACGTCCTCTTCATGAATCAATTTCGCTTCGTCAAGAAGGGCGCTCGCGATTTCCTCGACGCTCATCCGACCGCGCAACGACTCGCCTTTGGCCTTCATTCGGTCAAGCGCCCAGAAGAGATTGACGGCGGTCGGACGACTCGTCGCGAGGTATTCTGTCGCTTCGTCCAATCGCGCGAAAAACTCGTCTTCGCCCGGCGTGCGACGCGTTCCGTCGACGTCGTAAAAAATCGTCTGCAGCCCGACGCAAACGCCGTAAGCCGCAGAGATTCCAATCGCAGGGGCGCCACGAACTCGAAGAGCTTTAATTCCTTCCCACACGGTCTCTATCGTACGGCAGTCGACCGTCTTCAACGTCGTGGGGAGCGCCGTCTGGTCAAGCATTTCGAGCCAGCCGCAAACGAAAGCGTCGATGGAAGTCGTCGCCTTGGAGGGAACTTTCCAAGCCAATGAATGAAGTTTGTGCGTTAAGCTCATGAGCAAACCTGCAAATAGTACGGCGTGAAAACAAAAAGACGCAAGTCGACGCGCGAAATCGCTTCGCTGCCGCTTGCGCCCCGTCTCTGCACCATTATACCTTCGTTCCGGCCTTCGCGCAACGAAAAATTTTGGAACGAAACGCCGCCCATTGTTTGAAAAACGGCGACGACGCTCTTTTGCACAAAGAAAACGATAAAAATAAAAACTCCAAATTTAGACAAAATTAGATTCGTTCGCTTGATTTTCAACTTTTATAAAGGTATGATTTGTAAAGCGGTTTCAGCGTCGTCTTTTACGCGCGCCGTATAATCCGCAAAAACAAATTGGATTCGATTGAAAAGTCGGTTTATCGCCGTCTTTTACCTTTTTCGACAATGAGGGGTCGGTCATGGTTAAACGTTTTTCAACGCTCCGACGTCTAACGGCGTTGGCGCTCCCTTTATTCGCGCTATCTATGGCGACAATCGCCGTCGACGCGCAGGAAAAACCCAAAACGGGCGTCGTTGTTTTCGATTTCGAGTCGGGCGACCTTGCAAAAGAAGGTTGGTCGATCGTCGAAGGCGAAAATACGAAACCGATCGGTTCGCGTTCCGCTGAATTTCACGACGAATCCGTTCCTTATCAAAAGAACGGAACCTATTATCTTACAACGCTTGAATCAACCGCAAACGCCGCGCCTACCGACGACGTTCTCTGCGTCGTCGAATCTCCCGCCTTCAAAATCACGGGCGATAAAATAACGTTCCTCATCGGAGGCGGAGGCGCTCGTAAAAACGTTCGCGTTGAATTGGCCTTACTCAAAGAGGACGGCGACGTCGAGCCCGTGTTGGAAGCGCGTGGAAAAGACAATCAAAAACTCGATCCCGTCGAATGGAACGTCGCTCAGTATAAAGGGAAAAAAGCGCTGATTCGAGTGATCGATCAGGAAACCGGCGGATGGGCGCATATTCGATGCGACAACTTCCAAATTGCCGGCGTTCTCGACCCTGCCGGAACGTCGCTTAGAAAAGGGGCGTTTGCGCGAATCGCCGCCGAAAAAGCGGAGAAGGAAAAGAAATTGCGCGAGCAGGCGCTCGTTAATACGCCCGACGCGGTCCTGTACGTCCGCCGAGCGCAATACCGTCCCGACCACCATAACACCGCGACGATCTTTCAAAAAGGAGAAATCAACGAAAACAGTTTCGTCGGCAACACAGCGCTCGTCGTTTGGTTCAAAAAAGACGATTCGACGAAAACGCTCTTGGAACTCCCCGACGGGGTTGTCCGTGATCCGAGCCTTTCGTTCGACGCTAAAAAAGTTCTCTTCTCGTTCCGAAAATCAAAAGAAGACGACTACCATATCGCTGAAATGACCATCGATTACAAACGACCGACGATTGTAATCAAAGCGAATGCGACGCAAGACGAAATAGCGAAAATCAAAGGTTTTAAACAATTGACGTTTGTCTCCGGCGCCAGCGACGTCGATCCGATCTATCTTCCGACGGGCGAAATCGTCTTCTCGTCCACCCGCGAGCCGAAATACTGCATGTGCAACAGACACATCATGTGTAATTTGTACAAGATGAACGGCGACGGTTCCAACATTGAACAAATTGGCAAGAGCACCCTCTTCGAAGGACACGCCGCGTTGCTCTCCGACGGACGAATCATTTACGACCGTTGGGAATACGTCGACCGTAACTTCGGCGACGCGCAAGGCGTTTGGGTCGCCAACCCGGACGGAACGAAACATGAAATCTTTTGGGGCAACAACACCGCCTCGCCGGGCGGAGTCATCGACGCTAAGCCAACTCCCGACGACGATTCCGTCTTCGTTTGCGTTCTCGGTTCGTGTCACGATCGTCCCTGGGGTTCGATCGCGTTGATCGATCGAAGACTCGGCGTCGACGGACGCGCTCCGGTTCTTCAGACGTGGCCGCCTGAGACGATCGACTGGGTTTCCGACGCGCCTGCCGCCGACCCGTTCCTGGAAGCGGTTAAATACGACACGTTCTCTCGAACGCCTCGTAAATACGAAGACCCGTTCCCACTCGACGACGGCTATATCTTGGCGTCCGGTCAAACGGGAAACGGCGAAGAAATGGGCGTTTATGTTCTCGATCCTGACGGAGGGTCGATCCTCGTGCATACCGACGCGCCGGGCTGCTTCGATCCTCAGCCGATTTCGCCCACAGATCCGCCCAAAACAATCGCCGATCGGGGCGATCCCAACGATCCTAACGGGTACTTCCACGTTTCCAACGTGTACGAAGGATTCGGCATGGATAAAGTGCAAAAAGGCGCCGTTAAATATCTTCGCGTCGTCGAATCGCCCGAAAAACGTTTTTGGACCCAGGCCAACTGGCAGGGCAGCGGAACGCAAGCTCCCGGCATGGCTTGGGACGACTTCAATAATAAACGTATTTTGGGAACGGTTCCCGTCGAAGAGGACGGAAGCGTTTCCTTTGCCGTTCCCGCGGAAAAATTCGTATACTTCCAACTCCTCGACGAAAACCAAATGCTGATTCAGTCGATGCGAAGCGGAATCATGGCGCGACCGGGCGAAACAAACGCGTGCGTCGGCTGTCACGAAAGCCGCATCGACGCGCCGACCTCGGGAACGCTCGCGGGCGCGGCGGAATCGGGAACGCCCAAAACTCTTGAACCGTGGTTTGGCGAACCTCGTCTGTTTAGTTATCTCGAAGAAGTTCAGCCCGTCTTCGACAAGTATTGCGTCGGCTGTCACGATTACGGCAAAAGCGCGGGCGAAACGCTCGTTCTTGCCGGCGATCGCAACGCGGCGTTTAACGCGTCATATTGGCAACTTCGTACAAAAGGATTTGTCCGCGTTCCCGGCGCCGGTCCTCACAACACGTTCGAACCTTATTTCTGGGGTTCGACGCAGAGTAAACTCGCAAAGATTTTCCTTGAAGGACATCCGAAGCCGGAAATCGACGCCAAACGTAAAGAGCTCGGAGTCTACGTTGATAAAACAACCGATCCCGAAGCGTTCTTACGCGTCGTTACATGGATCGACATTAATGGCCCGTATTATCCGACGTATGGTTCCGCCTACCGAGACAATCCTTACGGACGTTCCCCTCTGACAAACGAAGAAACCAAACGCTTGGAAGAACTTACCGGCCAAAACGGTCTTACGCTCGCTCAAAACGTTCTCTTCGACCGACCGGAACTCAGCCCCTGTTTGAACAAATGGGGCGACGACCGCGCGACTTCCGCCGATTATAAAGAAGCGCTTGCGCTCATCGCTCTTGGAAAATCGCGTTTAGCGAAACAGGGACGCGGAGAGGAAGAGAATTTCGAACCGGTTGCCGCCGTAGAAGTCGATCAGGAAAAACGTTACGAATACTTCCAGCTTCGCGCCAAAGTGACTCGCGACGCGAAACAGGAAGGAAAGAAACTCAACGATCTTGACCTCGACAAACTAGTCGGTTCAACCTGGCGCGTCGATTAACCTCCGTTTTTCCGCGTTGCAAAGAAAAACGCTCGGCAGTTTCCCAAGAGATTGCCGAGCGTTTATTTGTCGATGCGGTAAAAAAGGAATTATTCTTCAGCGTCTTCCAAAAGCAGCTCTCGAATCTTGTCAAGTTCTTCTTCAGTTACCCCAATCGACTTCAGGTAGTTCTCGAATTTAACAGACAAAGGAGCGTCTTTTCCTCCAAAGTTTTCCAACCCCTTAGTCAGTTTTTCAAAATAGTCCGCGTGAATATATCGTTCGCCGATGGTGGAAAAAGTCGTCATCTCGTAATCGGCGCAAAGGTCGTTGTCGCTTACGCCTAGAATCGCTTTGATCATCATGATCAACGTGCCGGTGCGATCAGCTCCGCCCCAGCAGTGGACGTAGGTCGGATAAACGCTCTCGTCGGTCAGCGTTTTGAAAATATCGCGATAAAGAACTTTTTGTTCGTCGGTAAAAATTGAGTCGTAGGCGCCAATACGAAAATTGATCCAACGAACGTTTTCGCCAAGAGGAGAACTGTAATCCGGAACGTTTCCCCATTCGCCGGGTCCGCGAAGATCAAAGTCGGAACGGATTCCAAGTTCGTCCAACATAAAGCGTTTACCGTCCTCGGACAAGCCGAAATGCCCGTCCATTTCTGTTCCGCGATAGATCATGCCTTTCTTGACGCGCTTTCCGTTAGCGGCTTTCCAACCTCCGAAGTCGCGGAAGTTAGAAACGCCAAGCACGTTGAACCAGCGCGGCGGATCGGGCGCGGTTGAGAAACAAGACGTCGGAGAAAAAGTCGTAGTCAGGGTTTGATCGTTTGGATCGGCGTTTGGCGTTTTGATTTTAACACGCCAGAAATAAGTCGTTCCAATATCCAGATTCGTCGCTTCGCAGGCCGTTTCCCGACCGCATTCGATTTCTATACAATCGAGAAAATTCCGCTCCGTTGAAAGCTGAAGCGTAAACTGCCCGTCGACGTCGTCCGACCATTCCCAGCTGAAACGAACCGGAGTCGGAAGCGAACACTCGTTCTTCCCTTCTTTTGCGGAAGCGGGAGAATAAGCCGCGTCCCAACCGCGCTCCTCCGGGGCCTTATATTTTAACACAGCCTCGGGCGCGAGCAAAACAACGGCGTCGAGTTGCGGTTCTTTAAGCGTAATTCTGGCGTCGGAAGCAAACAATTTCTCCTTCCAGTCCTCCGGCGTTCCAATTCCGGAAGGCTCGTCGGCAAAAGAAAACGACGACGCGACAAGAAGAAATACGGACGCTAAAACAATCGCCGTTCGACTTTGAAAAATCGAACGATTCAAAAAAGACTCTCTCATTTCTAATCCTTTCATTGAACGATAAGCCGACGTCACATTAATTTAACTTGAACTTTCACCGAACCTGAATTCCGTTTTAGATCCTTAGGAATCGCGTTGATTCGCATATAAAGAACCCCGGATTGAGTCGGCGTATACGTCGTCGTAGAATTCGAAAACTCCACGCCGGAATTCCAGGGATAAAGCGCGTTATACAAACGATCCGAAACCTTGCTTGACGAAGAAGTTCCTTCGTCCTCAAACCCGCTGGAATTCTCCCCAAATCGAGTTCTATCCGCGTTCGTCCTCATATGCTGAAACGCGTTAAATCGAAATCCGCTCGAGTTGGGAAGTCGCTCGTTCTGTTCATCGTCGAAGCCGTAAATATCGTAAAACGACGTCGCGTCGGAATCGGGAACGACAACCGCTTCTAAACGTCCTATCGGCTTGCCGTTCACATACTGAACGGTCGCGCCCGTTCCTTCAAAATTAAACAAACGGTCAGGCCCCGAAAGATAGAACTTGAAACGTCCGGCGCATGTCATTTTATACGAACTGTTTGCATCGAGACGAAGTCCGGTGTTTTGCCAACCGCGGTCGGCGGCAATTTCAACAATCGCGCCGTTTCCTACTTCGCCCGTTGAGGAAACGGCAATCGCTTCGCCAACCGAAGAAGCGTCAAAATCGTAGCTGTAATCGATTCGTCCGATGAAATCAGCCCAATCGTTTTCTAACTCGTTCCAACGATCTCCAATAGCGTCCACAAAAAGGCGATTCGGTTCGTCCGTCAGGGACCAATACGGAAGTAATTCCGCTATTCCCTTGTACTTCGGCGAATTATTAAGAAACATTACCAACGCCCAACTCCAGGAATATGTCGAGACGTCGACGAAATCCTGAGGCTCAAAATTTATTATTCTATAAAGCGTGGGAGCTCTGTTTTCTTTAACGATTTCCTGAATTTGACGCAATCGTCCAAATCCGGGAGTCGCTTCGTACGATTTAGGAATCTGCGCAATCTTGATTTCTTTCCGCTTGGGATCCCATTCGTGCAACGCAAGATACTCCGCAGAACCTTCTGAATACCAGCGAGGACGCAAATCGCCAAAAATCTCGTGCATTAACGTGTGAACAAGTTCATGCAAAAGAAGAAAACGATTGTAATAACCTAATTGTTGGTCTTTTGCAAAAATTCGATCTCCCATCGAATAACCGTAGAGAAATCGCGGCTCGCCGTTAAGAGCGTGAATGTCGATAAAAGAATTGACGTCGCTCATAAGAAACGCTTCGACGCGCAAATTGTCAAAACGCGACGCGTCAATTTCAAAAAACTTGCAAATATGCGGAATGGCCGCGTCGAGGGCTTCGGGGATTTGATCGACGTCGTCCGATTTTGGCAAATCGGTATAGAGCCGAATGTGTCCGCGTTCGATAACGCGCATTTTCAACGCTTTAACTTTATTTTCGTCAATTTCTGGAAATTCAGGCCACGTCGATCGACAAAGTTTTCCAGCTTCTAACGCTTTAGCGCGCAACTCGTTCGATTTTTCGGGATCAAGCCAATTCCGAGCGTCGTCGGTTCCTTCCGGCAATTCAAAAAACGACGTTTCCAACTCCGGCAACGCTCCGTTGTTTGTCTCGCGAACGCGGCGCGAACGTCCGTCGCGAGGACGCGTTCCCGAATTGCCGCGCGAACCGTCAATTTCCGGAGAACTGGAAGTCGTCTCGCCGGCGTTCGTTTTACGACGCGACGGCGGAGCGGAAAACGCCGATTCCGCCAAGACGCCCATAAGAATTGTCAGGACGATAAGCGTAGATAAAGCTCGTGTTCCGCCTGATAAAAAGCGTCGTTGCAAAGTGTCGCTCATCGTCTTTCTCCAACTCGTTCCTTATCCGCAAAAGGCCGACAAAACTGCTCCGCGTCGATAAAACAAGACCCGCGGACGCGAACTTCATTTTACTCTGATCAGAGACAAAAATCAATAACGAGAAGACAAAGTCGCGCCCCTCAAAAGCTTTAAGTCTGACTTATTGAGTGTTTAGTTACTTTAATATCTTGCCAAAGTTTTATAAGCGTGTATAATACTTTAACAGTTGGCGAGAAGATTAACTCGCGTGAGCGAAGATCATGTCAACTCCTATCGACAAAACTATTGATTACATTATCGTCCATACCGCTTTCACACGAACAAGCAGGGATACTAATGATGAAAATCGCAATTTACGGTTACGGCAATCTCGGTCGCGGCGTCGAATGCGCCGTAAAACAAAATCCAGACGTCGAACTCATCGGCGTCTTCACGCGACGCGATCCTGAATCGATCAAAACGCTTACCGGAATCCCCGCGTACAGCGTCGACGATATTCTCGCTTACAAAGATAAAATCGACGTGTTAATCATTTGTGGAGGAAGCGCGACAGACCTTCCCCAGATGACGCCGACTCTCGCCGAAAACTTTAACGTCGTCGACAGTTTCGACACGCACGCTAACATTCCCGCCCATTTTGAAAAAGTCGACGCCGCGGCCAGTCAATCCGGGCATATCGCTTTGATCTCCGCCGGATGGGATCCAGGCATGTTCTCCCTCAGTCGTCTCTACGCTTCCGCGATACTCCCCAATGGGAAAGACTATACATTCTGGGGACGAGGCGTAAGCCAGGGGCACTCCGACGCGATCAGACGCGTTCCCGGCGTCGCCGACGCGAGGCAATACACCGTTCCGATCGAGTCCGCGTTAGACGCCGTTCGTTCGGGTAGTTGCCCTGAATTGACCACGCGACAAAAACATTTGCGCGAATGTTACGTAGTCGCCGAAGAGGGCGCCGACCTTAATGCGATTGAGACGGCGATTAAAACGATGCCGAACTACTTTGCCGATTACGACACAACCGTTACGTTTGTTTCTCAGGAAGAACTTAATAAAAACCACTCGGGACTCCCCCACGGAGGGTTTGTTATTCGTAGCGGCAAAACCGGCTTGAATAACGAACACGCTCATACGATCGAGTACAAATTGACGCTTGACTCCAATCCGGAATTCACGTCCTGCGCTTTGATTGCGTTTGCGCGCGCTATTGATCGTATGCACAAGCGCGGCGTCAACGGCTGCAAAACGGTTTTCGACGTCGCCCCGGCCGATCTTTCGATTATGTCGCCAGAAGAACTGCGCGCTCATATGCTCTAACTGAAGTCGCTTAAACGCTTTTGAGCTTCGCGGTCAAGCTGTTTGATCGCGAAGCTTTTTCTTTGACGTTTCCCGTTCTTCCTCGACGCTTATTCGATTCTCCTTCGTCGTTTTTTCTAAGCTAATCGCGCAAAAAAGATTCCGACTCCGTCGTTTGAAAAACAACGCGACTATATGTACAATGGATAAAAACCTTTCCTTCAAGAGAAAAAGGAGAAATCTATATGTCCAATCGTTCGTTTCCCAAAGTTTCTCGTCGTACGTTCCTAAAAAACGGAGTCCTTGGAGCCTCGTTATTCGCTCTTCCCGCCAGACTCTACGCAAAATATGAAGCCGGTTCGGAGTCGAAAGAGGTCGTGCTTCGTTTTACCGCATTTAGCGACACGCATCTCAAAAAAAACGCAGACTGCGTCGAAGCCGATCGTCTAAAACGCGCGCTTGAATTCATGTACGCCTATTCTCGCGAACAGAAATATAAAACGGTAGACGGCATGCTTGTTGCGGGAGACTTCTCCGACAACGGGTTGGACGAAGAACTCTTCCTCTTCAAGAAGATCGTAGACGAAGGTCTCAAACCGGAAACGACTTCGATCTTCTGTATGGGCAATCATGAGTTCCATAAGGGAACAAAAAAGCGCTGGGAAGAAATCTTTGATCGTCCGTCAAACAAAACCTACGAAGTTAAGGGATTTAAATTCGTAGGACTCTCTCCGGAAGTAGGCGTTCGGAGAAACGGTGGAACTCATGAAGGAGACTATCTCTACGCGCTCGAATGGTTTGAAAACGAAATCAAAAAGGCTTGCGAAGCAGACCCGGAAAAGCCTGTTTTCGCCTTCCATCACTACCACGTTACGCCGACAGTCTATGGTAGTCGAGGCGAAGACGACTGGGGAATTAAGGATCTCTACGAAACGCTGCAACGATACCCGCGCGTCGTCGATTTTTCGGGGCATTCGCATTATCCGATCAACGATCCGCGTTCCGCGTGGCAAGGATGTTTCACCGCCTTTGGAACAGGAACGCTCAGCTACTTTGAAATGGGCGGTGAAGGGGGTCGATACAGCAAATTCCCGCCCGGCTTTCAGCGGGCCGCCCAGCTTTATGTCGTCGAAGTTCACAGCGACAACAGCGTCGTCCTCAAGCCGTACGACCTCATTACCAATTCCTTCTTCGATCTGGTCTACGTCGTCGATAAACCCGGCGACGTAGATAATTACGTTTACACGGATAAACGCTATCAAACTTCGGCAAAACCGGTTTGGGCAGGCGGCGCAAAAGCGTCGGTCGTCAATTGTGAACCGTCAGAAGTCGGTTTGACGTTCCCGCAGGCGACATGTCCCGACGTCGTCCATAGTTATCGCGTCGATCTCGCCAGACGAATCGACGATAATTGGGAAAAACGTCCGTCTCAATATTTCTGGTCGGAATACTACTTTAACGATTGCCCAAAAGAAATGCGCGCCGACCTGATTAACCTGGAGCAGAACGCAAAATACAAACTGGAAATTACCGCGCTTAATCCGTTCTTTAAAGAAAGCGAACAAAAGCTGACTTTAGAAACGGAAACGCCCAAAAGCGTCGTCGACAAAGACGCTCCTTTTCCCAAACCCGACGTGCTCGACGTCAAATTCGAGAGCGGGAAAGCGATTAACAGCCCCGTTAACGATCAGAAACAACAAAACGAACTCGAAACGTTTGGCGCTCCCGATATTGTAAAATCAGACGATTCAGAAGACACGTACGTCGGTATTTTCAACGGCGTCGACGATAGATATCGAATCAAGTTTAGCGAACGAGACTATCGCCGACTGACGCAAGGAACCGTCGCGGCTCGATTTAAAGTGGACGAATACCCGACCCAATCGAACGGAGTCGTTCTCGGCAACACGCAAGGCAACGGAACTTCGCTGGAAATCAATCCCAAAACGAGTTGTTTAGAATTTTGGGTCGGCGTCAATAATCAGTACGTCATTTTATCGACGCCTGAGAAGATTGAGTTGGGAACTCGACACGACGCGTTTGGAACCTACGACGGAAAAGCCGCCGTTCTCTACCTTGACGGAAAGGAAGTCGCGCGTAAAGAAGTCGAAGGGAAAATGACGCTTCCTTTTCAGGAAGACGTGCGGGCCTACTGCGTCGGCGC
The DNA here is from genome assembly GCA_017550965.1 of Thermoguttaceae bacterium. Classification (GTDB taxonomy): domain Bacteria; phylum Planctomycetota; class Planctomycetia; order Pirellulales; family Thermoguttaceae; genus RUG369. The sequence continues at coordinate 22,145 of JAFZNK010000071.1, read as the reverse complement.
GGATATCACTACCGGTGGAAACGGTTCGGGGTATTTCAAAGGAATCATTGCCAGAGCAAGCGTTTTCTCCTGGAGCCTGACGCCGGAACAAATCGCCAATCTCTCGCGATAGTCGCGCCGTGCGACATAAAGACGCGTCGTTCAAAAGAGCGCGTCGAGAAATAAAGCGCGCGTTCTTGTGGAACGCGCGCTTATTTGTTGAAACGGACGCGAGTCGAAAAACAAACGCGTCCTATTGGTCAAACACGCGCGTCGAGACTATCGTCGCGACGCGACCAAAGATCATTCTTTGACGTAAACGCCCTTCAACGCGGCGACGTCTTTATCGGTCAAGACGCCGTTGATCAACATAACCTCGTCAAGTTCCGCTCCAACGTTGACTCTGTATTTTCCAGTCCCGTCCTGTCCAATATTGAGAACGGGGAAACAATCAAAACTAACGTCGACGAGATCTTCGGGAATCTTAGCTGTTTGAAGATTTTTAAAGTCGTACGAAAAACGAACTTCTTTCGCTTCTCGATCAACAACCAAAACGACGTACACCCATCCGTCGCAATAATCGATCGGAAGTTGGTAATTAGTGTCCATACGTTTCCCGTCCTTGCCGACGTTGAATCTTATTTCCGTCGGGCGCAACGCGAGGACATAACCAGCGGTGGTTCCGTTGCCCCAATTCTTGTTGGAAAGAATCGCGGGGTCTTCGTCGACGCCGCTCGTTTTCATCCAAAAAGCGACGGAAAAACTGGATTTTCCAGGTTTGTAATCGAGGATGGAGACGAAACCGTCGTCAAATTGAGCGCCTTTCCCGAAATAACCGTCAATATAATAAAGCTTTCCGGTTTGTTTGGTTTCGACTTTGCCAAGCGCGTCTTTAATATTGCCGTCAAACGGGAAATAGGCCAAAACGCGATCTTTGCCAAGAGCCGCAGGAGCCGAAGCGTCGCCGGTCGGAGTAGGCGCGACCTCATGCGTACGGTGCGGATAAGCGTATTTGATCGTATAGACGGGGCGTTCGACGGCGGTTACGCCCTCGAAAAGGCCGGAAGGAACGCGAGAAGTCCAGGACTCGGGTTGTTTGTCGGCCAGACCAAGCGCGTAAAGCGCGACGGAAGCAGTGTCGCGAACGCCCATTTCGCCAATCGTTCCTTTGGCGACGCCGGGTCCGGCGGCGGCAAACATGATTTTCTTTTCTCCGTCGGTCCAACCTCCGTGGCTCCTCTCAAAACCGCCGTGGTCGGCGGTAACGACAAAGAGCGTCGAATCAAGCATGCCTTGTTTTTCACAAGCTTCGTAAATTCTTTGAATGTAACCGTCGGTGGTATTGATTTGCTTGAGGTGGCCTTCGGTTCCGTAACCGACAGAGTGACCGGCGCCGTCGCAATCGTCGAACTGGACAAACAACAAAGTAGGAACATTATCTTTGAGGTAATCGCACACAAGATCGGTTACCGCGTCGTCGCCTTTAGCAGTCCCTTTGACGACTCCAAGATTGTTCTCTATAATTCCGATATTAATCGGATTCCAGTTGCAAAAAGAAGCCAGAATCGCGTCGGGATCATTCTCTCGAACAACGCGGAAAACAGACGGAAACAGGCTGTCTTCCGGATACGGAGTCGCGCTGACAATACCGTTCGTTAGTCCGTGAAATTCGGGAGTAACGCCGTGAAGCATTGATCCCCAGCATTGCGCGCTGATCGTCGGCTTCGACGTGATCACTTCATAACTCACCGCGCCGTTTTCAAAAATTTTGTCGAGATTAGGGGTGTCGGCTTCTTTAAAGAACGCGCCTCCGCCGTCGACGCCGATAATAACGACATGAGAAATTTTCTTTCCGTTATCGGCAGATAAGACCTGACCGCATGTAAAAAACATCGCGCACGCGATCAATGAGAAAAACAGGGAAATTCGCTGCAATTTTTTCATAGTGTCTCCTTCGTCACACTTCAAATCTACAGGCAAACTCAGGGATAAACTTTTTAACGCAACCATAAAAACGACAGTCGTTTCACGGTTTCCACCGACGCGTTTTCGTCAAACAAACCGAACGGAAACGCGTCCTTGCCGCCACAAAGCGAACGTCCGTATTATATCAACAGGCTAATTCAAATTCAAGTTTTTAACGAACAATTGTCGTATTTTCTCCATAGAAACCGTTGTTTTCGCTTGGTAGAAACAACCGGTCCCAAAGAAAAAATCAATACGACGTCCCCTCGGCATTCGTTCAAAAGTCGCGTTTTTCACGCGCTCTTGCAATCCGCGCAGAAAAGGCTATGCTTAATCAAGACGCGTTTTCCCGGTCGTCAATCACGACAATCCAGGATTGACAAACGCGTACAAACCTTGTATTGACGAACGCTTAAATCTAAGAAGAAAGTAATCCTATGTTACGCCGAAATGTTTTGAAAAACGCGTCGTGTCTTTTCGTTGCAGCTGCTGTTCTTTTTTCAACGTTCGGCGCATATGGAGCGGACGACGCCAGTCCTATTAAACTCCGAATATTAACCTATAACATTCAAATCGGGCGGGCCCCCGGCGGTTCATATTCCGACCCCGCCCAAGCCCGCCTCGACAAAACGGGAAACGTAATTAAAGCGTCCGATCCCGACGTTGCCGGGTTGCAGGAAGTCGACTGCAAAACGGAGCGTAGCGGCGTTTCCGTCGATCAATTGGGCGAACTCTCGCAGCAAACGGGCTTAATTGGAACGTTTGCCCCTAAAACCAAATTGCCGGGCGGCGATTACGGAATCGGAACGCTCTCCAAAACGCCTCCAATTCAATCGCGTTTCGTACATATGAAAGGTTCCGCGCATACGCGCGTGTTGCAAATCCTCGAATTTGAGCGTTTCGTTTTCTTCAATACTCATTTGCCGTTAACTCAGGAAAATCGCCTTGCGGCGGTCGCGGTTATTGAAGAAGAAGCGAAAAAATATGAAAAGCCGATCATTCTTGTCGGCGATCTTAACGCCGAACCGGATTCCCAGGAGATCCAGGAATTGGAAAAGAATTGGAAAAACCTCGGTCCGGACGATCCGACCTTCCCTTCTCCTGAACCGACAGTGAGAATCGATTACATCTTTCTCCGCAACGCTAAATCTTTCAACGTATTAGAAACCGAAGTGATCCCTGATCCGGAAACCTCGGACCACCGTCCCGTTTTTTGCGTCGTCGAATTTGAATGATCCAGCGGTCGTCTCATTTACATACAGATTTTGACGAGTAAAACATGAGAAGAGCTTGTCGCTGCTAGTCTGCGTTCATGCTTCGCCAATGGTTTTATCCTCCAGGCGCAAGTCGGAACCATAAACAAGCTCTTCCGAACCTCGCTATTGACGGAACAAGCAATGTCGTCCAAAACAGAAGTATTAATTATCAAAAATCCCATGCGTTACAAGCACCTGGCGCCGGAAGCGTTTGACGCGCTCATAGGGGACGGACGCTGGATTCCCCTGGTCTTTGGCGCGGTCGAAAAAGTAGTGAACGAGCATTTTTTCGATCTATGCGAACTGGACTGGGACTATCTGCGAGAAGAAAGCGACGACGTTCGAAAAAAATACGTTAATTACAAGACGCTCTATCATATTGGATTAGACGAAGCGCAAGAGAAATTTGTTCAACAAGTGGCCGACGAAATTGAAGAAGAAGTACGTCTGGCGGCTGAAGACGTTCTCAATTCGATCCAAAATTCAGAAGACGAATAATTGAGACTAGAAGCGCGTCGTTCTGGCAAAGACGTCGTTGTTCTGAGCTGGAATAACAATTCCCTCGCTAAGTTCCAAATCTGGCGCGCCAAGACCGACGCGTCGCAAGCGCGACGTTCGGGAAACGCCGGAATTGGAGTATAAACCGTATCCGCCGTCCGACGGCAAAGAACGTCCGTCGACTTCCGATTTGACAACTCTTTGGTTTGTCGGTATTTCTCTGGTTTCGACGTCTCCAGGAAGGTTAGCCGTATACGCGGCTCCATACTCTTCAGGAACGCCTGTTCCCGACGCTAAAGAAGAATTCCCCTCTTCTGTGACGAAATTGGAGTCCTCCGTAATAAAATCGGAAGGCATAAGATCTTCGTTCAAATCTTCTCCGGATACTGAAAGGGCGGCGGCGACGGCGTTCGTCGTCTCAGTCGTGTCGGTCGAGTCTCCGAAATTATTCAGTCGATCGGCATTTTCCCGACTACCGGCAATTTCAAAGGTCTCTGAACCTTTGTCGCTCGACCAGTAGAAAACGCCGCATACGATTCCAAAAATCGTCGCCGCGACCAAAACGCCTTTTATCAGGAATCTCACCGCAAGACGGCCGAAACTGCGTTCGGATCGCATCGCTCTTTGAACGTCGCTTTCGCCAGGCAAAGACGATTCGAATTCTTTGGGTTCCGTTTTCGCTACGTTCACGCATAAGGGAATCGTCTCGTCGACTGGTTCGACATATTCAGCTTCAGAAGAATCAGAGTCCGGCTCAGCCCCTGAATTAGAGCTCTCTTCCCAAGCGACGTAATATAGCCGACGTCTGCAATTCTTCGGCGCGTCAATCGGCCGACCAAGCCGATTTGTCAACACGTCGTAACAGCTCCCGACTTCCGCTAGAATCTCTGGCGACTCCAGACAAACGCGCTCGTACTCTTCGCGAATTTCGTCCGATTCAGACTGACAATCAAGATACTCCGCGACAATATTGGCGTCGGGAAAAGACTCGTCTGCGAATATTTCAGGCGCCTTCAAGTCAGGATCGGAAACAGCTTCGTCAAGCTTCTTCATAAAGAGCTTACTACGCTGATTTCCGCGCAATTCACGCTTGATTCGTTCGCAACGCTTTCGACTTTCTTCCGTACCATCGTCGCGCGCGCCAAACAAAGCTTGAAGGGCCAATCGCATAACTTCCACCGTTTATCGTCAATTCGCATAAGTCGTTTTCCAACGCAAAAAACGACTCGGGAAGTATACAAAAAAAGGGGACGCCTGCGCAAGACCTTTTTCTTATTCCTAACGCCGTTCCTCGAGCCAACGACGTATCGCCCGCTGGTTCGGCTGGCTTTGCCGAACAATCCAACACTCCGATTGAAAATCGATCCAAAAAGACACGTCGGGATCGTCCCAACTCTTAGGAGAGACCGCCGTCTTCATCTCGTCGGCAAATTCAATCGCTTCCTGTTCTGTCAGTTCTTTCTTTTCCGAAGAAAACATGTGGATTTCAACGGTCTTATAGCTCTCGGCGTGTTCTTTTGTCGTAATAAGGTATAAATTTTCGCCGAGAATCACGTAAGTCAATTTATGAGGTTCGAGCAAATCAAAAAGCGTTTGATCGATCGTAGCGTCGTCAACGCGAGCGACGGTTGCGACGTCGCGTCCGACTCCAAAATCGTTCAAAACGGCGTCGTCCCACAAAACCTGGATTTTTTGCGTTCGTTCCAAAATCTCGACCGCTTGTTGCAACGTCAAAGGTTTGAGCAGATTAAACGATATCTTCTTCGTCAACCGTTCCCAACCGAGCGTTTCGGCAATTAACGAATTCGACGTCGAACTGTCTTTAAGTTCGAGTCCTCGAAGCGCGCGAAGACGCTCAAAAAGATCGCCGACCTTTTTACGATTCAACGCGTTTTGTTTGACAATCAACGTCGTTCCCTCGCCCGAAGCGATTCCCTGACCTTCTTCGCCGTTTACGCTCCAACTATCGGGTTCCACAAGCGTCGTCGCCATTTTCGACAAGACGTCAAGAGTGAGGGGCTCCTCCGATAAAGCCGCGTCCCCGCGAAACTCAATCGGAGCTTTTCTCGAAGAGTCGTTCAAAAGGTCGGCCAGGTCAAAACGTTCCTCAATCAAGGCGTCGTCGGCGTCTTTTGGAACAAGAGTAATTCGGTCCTTTCCAACGAGAACGTTCCATTTCAACAACGTCGCCAACTCGTTCAGAGCGCTTTCGACGTCGGCGTCGTTGAGAGAAAGATTAAGCGTCGATTCGATCGAAGAACGTGTCAACTCGAAATTCTCAAGATCAAAATCTATTGGAACGCCTGAAAATTCAGCCAACAATCGAACGGCGGCCGCGGGAGATTCAGGAAACGTGATCGACGAAAGACGCAGTTTCATACGAGACTCGACGTCGATTTCTTTTGCCGCCTGTTTTAAAGTCGGCAGAGAGCTTTGAAGCGAGACGTCCGTCGTTGAGGCGACAGAGCCAAGATCTTCTTCCTCCTCGATCTCATCGTCTGAACTCGCGTTCTCCTCGTCGCCTTTATTAGCTCTTTCGAATTCTTCCTCGTCAAATTCAGTCGAAATAGCGTCAGGTTCGTCAAGGTCGTCTTCGGCGTCCTGCTCCTGTTCCAACTCGCCTAAATCTAATGCGCCTTCCCCGGACGCGTCGCCTTCTCCCAATTCGTCGGCTCCGTCGACTTCGTTTAAGACGTCGTCGCTCGAAGCGTCGTCGGCGGACTCTGTTTCTTCGCCGTCGAGTTCAACCGCGTAACGCGCGTCAAACTCTTCGTTCGTTTCGATTTCGTCGTCTCGAGTAAATACAATTTTCTCTTCCTCGTCGTCTGGCGACTCGACGGACTCCTGAGCGGAGTCCTCTTGGTCTTGCGGAACGTCGACGGGCTCTCCAACGACGTTTGCTTCCAGAGAGGGTTGAGACGCGACTTCTTCGTGAGGTTTGGACAGAAATTGCGTCGCCCATGCGACAAGTAAAGCGCAGATTGCGCCGGCCAAAACTAACACAAGTCGCGTTCGCCAAACGCTCTTCGGAGCGCCAACCAAAGAGTCGACGTCGTCCGAATGTTCGTCAACCTCCGGAAGCGGAGGAGGAACGACGTCGTCTGAGACGACAGGCGGAGGAACGACTTCCTCGGAAACGTTTGCAAGTCGTTGATCTTGAACAGATTCTTCCCTTGGAGACAAGGCGTCGGGATCCTCAATTAGAATCATGCCGCCGCACTTGGGACATGCGACAATCTGACCAATCAAAGCGGAATCAGTAACTTCAAAGACCGTCTCGCAAGACGGACAGCAGACTTTGAAAAATGTCTCGCTCATATCGGACGTTCCGTAACCTAAAAACAAACCTTTTGGAAGGCAATAAATCGGCGTTCGCCGTCACGACATAATTCAACAGTAAAAACGACGGCAAAACAAGGGGTTTTTCTAAAAAAGGGTTCGGGGATCCTCGACAGAACCTCGACGCTTACTATTTTTTCAGTAAAATAGAGCCTCGGATATGCGCGCAAACGAAAAGTCCTGTTACGCAAACAATCGTCCTCGTAAACGCCGGAAGTTGTCTAAACGCTTCGCGTGTAAAAACTCGGCGTTTCCAGTTGTTTTTATCGGCTTGTCGGACGGCTTTCAAAAGGAGTAATATCAATGAGTGAAAACGCGCTCAAACTTGCCTGGATCGACGCCAGAAAAGACGACGTCGGCTCGAAAATCGACGCGTTGCGTCAAAAATTGAGTCTCAAGGGAAACGTCGTCAGCGAAGCGGGTAAGAAACGCACGATCGAAATTTTTGGCGCGCCGCTAACCCCGGCGGAAGTGGTCGCTAAAATCTGCGGAGACGTCGCGGAAAAAGGGCTGCCCGCGCTCCTTGAATACTCTGAACGCGTCGATCGCGCTCAATTAACCGCCGAGGAACTTCGCGTTCCCGACTCTGATTTAGAAGCCGCGCTTCAAGCGGTCGAACCTGAATATTTAGCGTCCGTCGATCGCATTCGCGACAATATCATGAGATTTCAACGTTCGATACTACACAAATCAAGTCGAATCGACGTTGAAGGAGGCTGGCTTGGGCAACGCTATCAACCGCTTCGACGCGTCGGGGTTTGCGTGCCGGGCGGAGCCGCCGCGTACCCGTCCTCGGTGTTGATGACGGTCGTGCCCGCGCAAGTTGCCGGAGTCAAGGAAATCGCCGTCATGGCGCCGCCGACCCCCAACGGCTCCTATAATAAATATCTGCTCGCAACATGCGCAAGACTCGGAGTTTCTGAAGTTTATCGAATGGGCGGCGCGCAGGGAGTCGCCGCGTTTGCCTATGGAGTCGAGGGAATCGAACGCGTCGATAAAATAGTCGGCCCCGGCAATATGTTTGTCGCGCTCGCCAAAAAATCGGTTTACGGAATCGTCGATATCGACTCGATCGCGGGGCCAAGCGAAGTGGTCGTTATCGTCGACGAATCCACGCGCGCGGACTTCACGGCGTACGATATTCTCGCGCAGGCGGAACACGCGCCGGGCTCGAGTATCCTCGTCGGTTGGAACGAACAAACTCTTCGCGACGCCGTTAAAGAAATCGACGCGACGCTTTCCCGCGTCGAGCGGGGCGACCTGGCGCGGCAGGCGCTGGAAAGTTTCGGAGCCGTTATCCTAACGGAAAACGCCGACGACGCGTGTTATTGGACGAATCTTATCGCCCCAGAACACTTGCACATTGCGACTCAAAACGCCGAAGAACTCGCCGCAAAAATTCCCTGCGCGGGCGCGATCTTTATGGGCAACTATACGCCCGTGGCGCTTGGCGACTATGCGGCCGGTCCGTCTCACGTCCTCCCGACAAGCGGCTCCGCGCGCTTTTCGAGCGGCCTTTCGTGCAACGATTTCCTTCGCGGCAACAGTCTGCTGTGTTTTTCTCAAGAAGGCTTGGATCGACTGGCCGACGACGTCTATCGTATCGCAACCGTCGAAGGTCTGACGGCGCACCGAGGCAGCGTCGACGTGCGTCGTTCGAAATAATAACAGTTTCCTCCGACGATCGTTGCAACCTTCGTCGGTTTCATCCTTTGTTTCCTATGAAAGAATCTGTCATGAAAAAGAACATGTTTTCTCGCGCGTTGCTTACGTTCGCGGCGTGCGGCGTGGCGTTAAGCTACGTCTATTCCGTTTTCGCTCACGATTTAGTCGTTCCCAAAAACGAAAACGAATCTTACGGATATTCTGATTCCCCTCAACAACCGTGGAGCGAATACCGCGTCCACGACCCGAGTCGTCCTATTCCCAAGAAAATCAACCCGGAACCTCCCACGTACTTCCCCAAAGCGCCCAGCGACGCAATTGTCCTCTTTGACGGAACGAACGTCGACGCCTGGGAACCGACCCAATGGAAGTTAGTCGACGGAACTATCGAATGCACCGTCGGAGCTTTTAAGACCAAACAAAAATTTGGCGCGTTCCAACTCCACCTTGAATGGCGTTCGCCCGCGAATTTCGAGGGCGATTGGGGCAATCAGGGAAACAACGGCGTGTCCCTTCTCGGAGCTTATGAAATCCAGATTTTTGACTCGTTCAAAATCAACAACTATCCCGACGGCGCTTGCGGCTCGGTATACGGCCAGACCCCTCCCCTCGTGAACGCTTGCACGCCCGCTGGAAATTGGCAGACGTACGATATCTTCTTTACGCCCGCAAAATTCGACGGCGACCAACAAATCGCGTCTCCTCGCGTTACCGTCGTCCAAAACGGCATAATGATCCAAAACAACACGGAGATTTACGGATCGACCAATCATTTTAATCTTCCCGGCCCTAATCCGAAAGGAAAAGGACCGATCGTCCTGAGCGGTCACGGCTGTCCCGTCCGATTCCGAAATATTTGGATTCGTCCGTTTGACGATTGACCAAAGTCAGCCGTTCTAATATAAAAAACAGCCGCATGATTTGAAACCAACTCATGCGGCTGTTTTTATATACAGATTTCAAACGCTTCTTATTTCGAATGAGGCGTTTTAGCGTCTTGAGACGTCGTCCCTTTTTTCATTGCCGGCAACGCTTCGTCGGCGGTCGACTTCGCCAAATTAAAAATGGTAAAGCCCTGCGCGCCGAGTTCTCTGGCAATTTCCGCCTGGCGAACGACTTCGTCCGCCTTCATGGAAATACCGGTCGCCGTCATGCCTATGCCCGGATAAAGAGGAACTTTGTCTTTTGTAATAGGAAGTTGGCGCCGGACGTAATTGGCAAACGCGCTCGGATCGCTCGTATAGTCCATAGGACACACGAAATCAAGCAGTCCTTCGTCAACCCAAAGTCCCCAATCCTGACCGATTGATTTCTTGGTGCCGGGATATCCGGAGAACACCGCCGCAGAGAGTTTAATATCCGGCCGTCTTCCTTTCAGCGACTTGTGAACGTCGCGAACTAACGCGGTTATTTGATCGCAACGCCATTCCTGAAACGTCTCCTTTACTTCCTGATCGCGGAGTAAACAATTGGGAAAGTCCGTCAACGTCTTTCCAGTTTTCTCCCGATACGCCTGCGCAAATCGTTCTTTACAACCGTCGCAGTAGCAAGTTGTTTCGTCAGGAAAGCGAATATAGTCAAAATGAACGCCGTCGACGTCGTATTTGAAAGCGACTTCTTCAAGGGCGGCAAGTTGCAAAGCGCGGTTCTCCGGATGGGACGGGCAAAGCCATGGTTTTTCCTCGCCGTCAATTGTTCGCTGCAATCGCCCTTCTTCTCTCATTTTATCGAGAAACCATTTCGGAGAATTGGACGCGTTGAAACAAACCATCCACGCGTGAACTTCCACGCCGTATTTTTTGCCTGCGGCGACGGCCTGTTCGATTTGATCGCCATATTTTTCGACTTTCGGGTCGACGGGCAAAACGTCGCTTTGATAATACGCGTCTCCGCCCCAAAGCATATTGGGAATAACGGCGTTAAACCCCGCTTCTGAAAGTTCCTTCATCGTTCGATCCCAATCGCCGGGATAAACGCCGCAACCGGAATGCTCCCACCAGAGTCGTCCTTCGAAATCTTTCGATTTTCGCGATTTACAATAAGATTCAACGCGTTTCTTTTTAATTTCGGCGACGTCGGAACCGAATTTTGAAACCTCGGCAAAAGTGAAATCTTTTCGCGTGCAATCCATTAGTCTCACGGCGTCGTCAAACGTCCATCCGCGATCGCTAAGTTCTTTTTCCAAGAAGTTCAACGTCGCGTCGTTTTCCTTGTCAACGTCGGCGTCAGGCATAAGTCCCACGTCGAAAATAGAAAGCCATTCGGAACGAGCGAAAGATTTGGCTATTTGAGGATTAACAGAAGCGACTATCGTCTCTAAAAAGGCTTTTTTCGCGTCGTAATCGCTCGTCAGGAAGACATGCGAGCAGTATACGCCGACAGGACTGGCAATTAGCGCCGGATAGTCGATTATTTTCCCGTCTTCAAGGGTCCAGTAGGCGAGAACGCGGGAGGAACGCCCCTCAAACAATTCAGAATCTCTCGACGATTTCCAGCCGACAATAGGCTGAACCTTAAAGAAGTTCCACGAATTCTGTTGAATTGTTTGCGGAACGGTAAAACCTTTCTTCAAAGAGTCTTTAATAAAGGATTCCTGGAACGTCATTTCTTTAAGAGCGAAACCTTCCCGAGCGCAATTAACAAAACCAGTAGACTTAATTCCCATTTTTTCCATCAATTTGGCAGGCACGTTGTAACAGGCAAAAAGAAAACCGCCCTGATCAACGTATTCGCACAACGCGTCGACGGCGTCGGGAGAGATTTTACCGGCGATAGGAAGAAAAACGACGGAGTAGCGTTTTAACGACTCGCCTGAAATCGACGTTCCTTCGACGCGTTCCGCGCTCAAACCAAAACGGGAAAGCATGTCGGAAAAGCTTCTGACAAACGAACCGTTTTCGCCCCCCTGATCGTCTACGTTAACAATGGCAAAAGACGTCTTGGACGCCCTGAAAGAACTCATTGTAACCGTCGCGTCGACGTCTCCTCCGCGCCAAATAGCCAAGCGAACCGCGTCGATCTGGTCCAAACCAGCCGGATTTCCTTCGGTGGAATAGTGGTTCGCGTTAAAAACATAGATGAATTTGGAGCCAAAGCCGCGTTTTGACGAACTCGAATAATGATACCAGCCCGACTTGCTGTGGAAATACAAAGTAACGCTTCCAATAGCGCCGGGATCGTCGATTTCAAACGCGATCTCAAAAGCAGAAAACGTTGAACAATCCACATTTAAAGGCGCGTCCAAGCATGCTCGTCCGGCGTCTTTGTCGGAAGCGAAAGGAAGCGTTATCGTCTTCCGGTCGGCAATAAACGACGTTAAATCTTCGACGTCCGTTCCATAAAAATCACTAAAGAAATCTGCGGAAAGAAGGAATTCCCGCGCTTCGTCGTCTTGTTTCGCGAAGGAAAAATCGTGGAAAAACGCCAAAACGCAAAGCGCGACGCATACGTTTTTCACAAAAACAATTAAGAATCTCATCGTCAACGTTCCTTTGTATCACGTTTAAGTCAAAAACAGGCGCGCGTTTTATGAAGAGGCGCGCGCCACGTCTTATTCGATTATTTCTTTTTCCTGGAAATAAACTTCTTATGTCGAGAAACGTAACGCAGACGCGCATTATTCAGACGTTCCGCGACAGCTTCTTTTTCAAGCCGACGAGCGCGATCGCGGGCAAACGTTCCAAAAGCGGCAATCCCAACGCAAACGGAGCCAAGAATCCAAGTTCCACCGAGAATCATAAACGAATAGCGATATCCCAATTCAACGCCGTAACTGTCGTACAGAGCCCCGACCATTTGGGCGGACCAGGCGCCAATAAGAAAAGCGAACAAGATCATAACGCCGACGGTCGAAGATCGATACTTAACGGGAATCGTTTCAAAGACGGACGCGTGCGTATTACACTCGTAGAAACCGCGGCAAACGCCCATAAGAAAGAAAAGAGCGTAAACGAGCGTCGCCGTTTTGGCCATTCCAATCGCGCAAACGATCGGCGCGCCAATCAACATTGCGCAAAACTGCAGTTTAGGACGGAACGTCGGATTAGTTTTGGAGACGCGGTCGGAAAGAAATCCGCCGAGATAGATGCAAATAAAAGCGGCGATATGGTGCCAAAACATCCCGTTCCAACCGGCGGCGGTCGCCGATAGTCCAAATTTACGCTGAAGGAACAAAGAGACGACGTTTAAATACGCGTTGTTCACAAATACAATCGCGGTAAATCCGACGGTCAGAAGAATTGCGGACGGGGTCGTAAAATAGGTCTTCAAAAAGTCTAAAACGGATCCCTTCTCGCGAGGACTAACGACGTCGGTCTGAGAGCCGTCGCTAAACGAAACCTTTGAAGGATCTTTCAGCCGCAGAATCAACAGGACGCCGACGACAATACTCGCGCCTCCGAACGCCCAGAACGCCATACGCCAATCGAAATGATCGCTAATCCAACCTGCGATAAGTCCGCAAAAAATAACGCTCAAATAGACGGCGGTCTGGTGAACGGACAACGCGACGGAACGCGTCTCTTTGTGATACGAAGCGATCAAACTCGTTGAAGCCGGCCCGTAAAACGCCTCGGCGACGACGACTCCCACGCTGTTAAAAAGAATCAGTCCCCAAACGCTCGTAACGCATCCGGTAAAAATCGTCGCGACGCTCCAACAGAATAAACACGTAATTAAAAGGCGTCGTTTGTTGCAACGATCCCCGACAAAACCAGCGAACGGGACGATCAACGCCATAAGCGTGAACATAACGGTTCGGGTCATGCCGAGGGTCTGATCGCTCATGGCGAACGTTTCTTTAATCGAAGCGGCGACTACGCCGTAGATCGCTCTGTCCGCTTGATGAAAAAAATAAGCAAAGAACAACAGAACAAGCAGTTCCCAACGATACCACGACGAAATCGGCTTCGTCGCGACGTCCTTCTTTGTGGACGATACGTCCGTATTCTTAGAGCGACTCACTATTCAGGATTCCTTTAAAGTAGGTAAAATTCAACGTTGTTTATCAAATAACTGTTTCAATTCTAAAAAGTTTCGCGCAGCAATTGCGCGGCCGTTTCAGGAGCTATTGGATTAATATCGACCCCGCAACCAATCTCGTACCCCGCTTTTTTAACGATACTTGGCAAAATCAACCAACGAGGTCGCGCCAGTCCGACGCCTTCCAAAAGGTCTGAAGTCAAACGCGCGGGAACGTTCTTCATAACGACGTTATAATCCAGGGGGCTGGGATCGTCGGGATAAAAGCGACGCTTGGCTTCTTCTAACGCCGTAATCGTTTTGCGCGCAAGGAGCGCCAACTCGTCAATTGCGTCTTCGCTATAATCCTCGAAGGGAACGTTAAAACGAGGACAAATTTCCGTTTGCACGGGAAATCTGCTCGCGTAAGGACAGTAGACGACAAAACGTTCAGAAAAGTCGACGACGCGCGACCGCGCCTGAAGCTCCGCGTTGAGAACCGCGTCCCAAAAAGACGCCGTTTCGCCGCGCGTCTTTCGCGCGCGCTCGTATCGAATCAATCGTTCAATCTCGCGTCCGACGTCGGGAGGCAATTCAACGTTTCCGGTAAGTTGACAGTGAGAATGACGTTGCGACGCTCCGGCGCCAGAACCTACGTTTTTGAAAACAAAAGAGTAAGCGAAACAACCGCTGTCGCGCAACGCGCGAAGCCGGGATCGAAAGACGCGAAACGTCAACTTCGCCTCTAATTCGGTAAATTCGCTCCAACTTCTAACGTGGCGACGCGAATCGACGACGACTTCGTGACGACCGCGTCCGGAAATCGAATTAAACAACGCGTTCGACGTCGATTCGTTTGACGTTAATACTCTTTCGACGGCTTTAAAAGTTGGAACGTTCTCTCCCGTCGAATTCATTCGGAAGAACGGGTATTTGTTTTCAAAAACTCTTACAAACCAATCGCTTTTATCAAATTCCTCGGTAGGCGTCGGAGAAACTATTTCAAAATCGTCGATCACATATTCGCTTTTTTCACGCGCGGCCAATCTAAGCGCCGCCTTCGCGACAGTTTCCGGAGTCTGCGACTCGGAACCTAAGCAAAAAGGACAACAAGGATCGCGTTGCGTTTCCGAATCAAGAAGCGTCGACTCGACGTCGTTTCTTCCGGTGTTCGAAGGTCGGGCTTCGCGTCCTTCGACGATCAACGTCCAAAGTCCCGTCGCCGGATCCAGACGATACTCGGAATCTAACGTTAACGCTTTTGCGTTGTTATCGAACGTGTTTATTGTTTTTTTCAAAATGAAACAAATACCTAAAGCAAAACGTCGTATAAAAATAAACCGATTCTATTGAAACAAGATCGTCCAATAGAATCGGTTGTTTCACAAGGCGTCTAAGCTAGCGCCCAAACGCCGGTAGTCGTCGAATCATTCGTCGCGAGAGATCGTGTGATAAACTTGACCGACGCCAGGAACCTGAATCTTGAAACGACCTTTTTCGTCGGGCATATTCCACGGCGTGCCGTCCCAATCGTAGGAACTCGGACGATAAGACTTTTCGGACTTGAGTTCTTCGTCCCAATTGAGTTTCTGACCGGTGTAGCAAGCCTCGCGCCCCATGATTCCCATCATGGTGGCGTTAGCCATATATTCGCCGTTGTTGATCGTGTCGATCTTGCCGCGAATCGATTTGTACAATTCGATGTGTTCAAGCGTGTACATGTCGGAACTGACCGGTTTTTGTTCCCATACGACCTTGCCGTCGAGATCGGTAATGCGACCGCGGCCAAGAATCGACGCGAAACCTTTGGTGCCGGCGAAGTATGCCTGGTTTTCGCCCCAGCAGCCGTTCTGTTGACGGCAGTAGGAGTAGAATGTCGTGCCGTTAGGATACTCGAAGACGGCGGCCATAGAATCGTAGATGTCGCCGTTGGCGGGCTGTTCGATGCGTTGCATACGACCGCCAAGACCGTAGCACGTGCTCGGAGGGACGTTGCCCATCGCCCAAAGACCTTTGTCGAGCGTATGAACGTGTTGTTCGATGTTGAAGTCGCCGGACAGCCACGAGTAATTGTACCAGTTGCGAACCTGGGCCATCATCTCGGTGTCGCCTTCCTGACGCGGGCGTTTCCAAAGTTGGCTGGTCAGATAGGTCAGGCGAGCGGAGGTAATATCGCCGATTTCGCCGTTGCAAACGCGTTCCATAACTTCTTTGACGTTGGTGTCATAACGCCAGCAAAGACCGGAAACGAGCGTCAATCCCTTTTCCTTGGCGATCTTCGTCGATTCGAAGACGGAACGAATGCCGAGAACGTCGGTCGCGACAGGTTTTTCGCAGAAGACGTGCTTGCCCTTTTCGACGGCGTAAGCGAGAGAACGATAACGGAAACCGGGAGCTTCGCATAAAAGGACGAGGTCGCAGCAGTCGACGACGTTTTTGTACGCGTCAAGACCGGCGAAAACGCGTCCTTCAACGTCGACGCGATCTTCAAACGCGGCCTTCAGACCGTCGGCGGCGCCTTGCGCGTTCGGCATGAACGCGTCGGCGAGAGCGTAGATTTTGCAGTTGTCGTCGGCGTTGAGCGTGTTGTTCGCAGCGCCGCGTCCGCGTCCGCCGCAACCGATCAAACCGACTTTGATTTCGTTGTCTTCGCCGGCGTGAACGCGCGGCATAGCCATGGACATAGCGACGCCGGCAAGCGCGCTACTCTTCAAAAAATTACGTCGAGAAACAGCCATTAGAATCTCCTAACTATCGTTGCAAACAGTTCTGCCAAATGACAAAAATCGAATCGACAGACAATGAAAAATTACCGACGTAAACGTCGCGCGAAACGCCCGCGCGACGTTCAATATCATGCTAAAAACTCAAACTCAATCGGCGCGAGAAACGGTATGATAAACTTGTCCGACACCGGGGACTTGAATCTTCATTCTTCCCTGAGCGTCCGGAACGTTCCATGGGATTCCGTTTTCGCTGTATTCGCTCGGAGCGTACGACTTGTCGGAGTTATACGCTTCGTCCCAGGTAATCTTTTTACCGGAATAGCAGGCCTCGCGCGACATAATTCCCATCATCGTCGCTTTCGCCATATAGTCGCCGTTGTTGATCGTGTCGACGTCGCCGCGAATCGATTTGTACAACTCGATATGTTCAAGGGTGTACATATCGGACGGAACCGGCTTTTGTTCGTATACGACTTTGCCGTCGAGATCGGCGATATAACCGCGTCCCCAAAGCCCAACGTTCGCAAAGCCTTTTGTGCCTGCAAAATACGCCTGGTTTTCACTCCAGCACCCGTCTTGTTGGCGGCAATAGGAGTAAAGCGTCGTGCCGTTGGGATATTCGAAAACGGAGGCCATCGAATCGTAAATATCGCCGTAAGCGGGTTGTTCGACGCGAGCCATGCGCGCGCCAAGGCCGTAACAAGTCGCCGGAGGAACGTTGCCCATCGCCCAAAGGCCTTTGTCTAACGTATGAACGTGTTGTTCGACGTTGAAGTCGCCGGAAAGCCACGTATAGTTGTACCAATTCCGCACTTGCGCCGTCATTTCCGTATCGCCTTCAAGACGCGGTCTTGTGCCGGCTCTTCCGCCCAGGTAATTCAAGCGCGCGGAGGTAACGTCGCCGATTTCGCCGCCGCAAACCCGTTCCATGATATCTTTAACGTTCAAATCGTAACGCCAACACAGACCGGAAACAAGCGTCAGCCCCTTTTCCTTGGCAATTTTAGACGATTCGACGACGGAACGCACCGTCGGAGCGTCGGAACCGACCGGCTTTTCGCAAAAAACGTGCTTGCCTTGTTCGACGGCGTAAGCGAGAGAACGGAAACGGAAGCCGGGGGATTCGCAAAGAAGAACGAGGTCGCAACAATCCACGACGCTCTTGTAAGCGTCAAGACCTCCGAAAATACGATCGCCAATATCGACGCGATCTTCAAATCCGTCTTTAAGACCTTCGGCGGCGGCTTGCGCAATCGGCATAAACGCGTCGGCGACCGCGTAAATCTTCGAATTAGGATCGGCGTTAAGGGTATTGTTCGCGGCGCCGCGACCACGACCGCCGCAACCAATCAAACCGACCTTAATCTCGTTGCGTTCGCCCGCGTGCACCGGGGCGAGAGCCAGACCGCAAAAGAGGGTGCCGCCAATGTTTTTCTTATTCAAAAAGACGCGTCGTGAAATATTAGCGTTCATTCGTTCATCGTTCTCCGTCGCGGTTATCCGCTCGTTTGGACTCAATGCAGTAGCGCGCGCCTCAAAACGCGACGCTAACGGGAACCGAGTTTAACGCAAACTCGAAAGCGTTTCGTCGATTGTATCTGTTCGCAGAAGCGTTTTCAAGACTTGAGCCCGTTTTTTTTAAAAAAATTTCCCAATATGCCAGAATAATTTAACGCGGCTCTTTTGTTTTAGGAAAGCGCCCCAATATTTCCGTCACGGAGTCTCTCAACGCTCTGTTTGCGCCTAAGCCTTCGCGCCCTTCTATGGTCGCGACGCCGCGCCAATCGCAAAACGCCCCGCCCGCTTCTTCAAGCACCGTCTTTAAAGGCGCCGCGTCCCATACTTCGAAATACGGATCGACCATAATTTCGGCGCGTCCCGTAGCGACGAGATAGTAGCCGTAAGCGTCGCCCCAGGTTCGCGTCAGGCGACATTTTCGCGTCAACTCGGCGTAGGCGCCCTCGCGCCCAACCTTATTGAAGTCGTTAGGATCAGTCGTCAAAAAGAGCGCGTCTTCCAATCGGTCGACGTTCGAAACGCGCGCGGGCCGCGTCTGAGTTCCGACGATTTCCCAGGCTCCCCGTCCCTTCGCCGCCCATACGCCGCGATCAAGCGCGGGAACCCATATGACTCCAACCGTCGGTTCGGCGTCTTTTCGGACTCCCACAAGATTGGAGTAAAAAGGAACGCCGTGAATAAACGATTTCGTGCCGTCGATCGGATCAAGAATCCATTGCCAACCGCTATTTCCTTCTTTATCGGGCAATTCTTCGCCAAGAATGGAGTCGTCGGGAAAAACCTCCGCTATCATACGCCGCGCTAATTCCTCCGCCCCGCGATCAGCCTGCGTCACGGGCGACCCGTCCTGTTTGCTTTCTACTTCAAGATCGGCGCGATCGAAATATTTGAGGGTTTCTTTTCCCATTTCGCGCGCCAGTTGCAACGCAAATTCACTATGTTTTTCCATGAAACGTTCCTGTTTTATCAACGAACGCGCAAGCCGGAAAGAAAGGATTCTTCCGTGCGAGAGCCAAAACTTCAGGCGTGAGTATACATCTTTTACCCTCGAAGTCAACGAAAGAATAACGCAGTCGTCGTTAGTCTTTACAATCGCGCGTAAACACGGTTTCCGATTTTCTTCCGAAAAACTCTTGTTTTTTCGCAGACGAACGTTTAAATTGTAAAGAAGAGACGAGAGTCAGGTTCCTTTGTCAAAGCGTTTTTCCGCGTCGGAGCCACGCGCAAAACGTTCGCTCACGCAGAGCGAACGCCGCTCTCGTTTTCGGGCCTGCGCTCATCGATTCCAACTTGGTCGGCGTCGATCCCTCGGCGCTTTGAACAAAAGCCTGCGCGGAATTTGGAGAACGAGGTCTCGCAAGGGCGCCGACCTTTTAAACTTCCAACTTTCGTTTTCCCGTACCAAATAGAAACAGATGCAAACGCCTCGTCCGCGTACAGATTCGCGCGAGGTTTCCCTACAACTTATTGACGGAGATTTATCAATGTCCAATAGCTTTTCCCGCCGTTCTTTCCTTGCCAATAGCGTCGCCGGCGCGGCGACGGCGACTTTCGCCGGAACGCTGTCCGCTTTGGCCGACGAACCTGCCAAGCCGCAAATCCAGGGTTTCGACGAAACAGACACCGACGTCGATCCCAATGCCGAGTGGCAGCCCTTTACCGACAAAAAACTGAAAATGGGAATCGTCGGTTTTGGATTGTGCCAATTCGGCGCTCAATTTGGTCTTCAGGATCACCCCAACGCTGAAATTGTCGCCGTCAGCGATTTGTTCCCGGATCGTTGCGACGGACTTGCCAAGGCGTGTCGTTGCGAAAAAACCTACCCGTCGCTCGAAGAAATGATCAAAGACGACTCGATCGAAGCGATTTTCATCGCCACCGACGCTCCAAGCCACTGCAAACACGCGTGCATGATTCTCGAATCGGGCAAGCACGTCGCGTCGGCGGTTCCCGCCGTCTTCGGTAGTTTGGAAGACGCCGATCGACTCTATGAAACCGTTAAGAAAACCGGTCTTCAATACGGAATGTTTGAAACGTCCTGTTTCCACGACGACGTCTACGCCGCGCGTAAGATCTACAAGGCGGGCGGGTTCGGACAAATGATCTACACCGAAGGCGAATACTATCACTACGGGGCCGGGAATCTCGACGGTTACAAAGGCTGGCGCATCGGTCTGCCTCCGCAATGGTATCCGACTCACTCAAACGCGTACTACACGTGCGTTACAGGCAACACTTTTACCCGCGTCTCCTGCATTGGGCACAAGAGTAAGCTGCCGGAATATCAGTCGAATGGGCACAACAATCCATTCGGCACGGAAACCGCGCTCTTCAACACAAGCGAAGGCGGCGCGTCGCGTATGATCGTCAGCTGGGACACCGCCGGCTGGGGCGGCGAAACCGGTCGTATGAAAGGCGAAGTCGGCGCGTTCAACGGCGCGTACCAGGCCCTTGACGACATTACGGCGAAAATCGTCGAGAAACTTGGCGATTTGCGCAAGCCCAAGCTTCCTGCCGGAGTCGACGCCGGCGGACACGGCGGTTCGCACGGCTATCTTGGAAGCAACTTTATCGAATCGGTCCTCAAAGGCAAAGCGCCGATCGTCAATGTCGCCGTCGCTCTTAATACGACCGTTCCGGGTATTGTCGCTCACGCCTCCGCGCTCAAAGACGGCGAATCGATGGCGATTCCGCAATACACGCTGTAATCGCAAGTTCGCTTAAACACGATAAAAACGAAAACCGAACGACAGATCGAACAGACTTGTCGTTCGGTTTTTTATGTTTGCGTCCAAAAAGAACTTTCGACAAACGCAGACGCGACTACTTCAGGTCCGGTTCCATTTGAAAAAACGTCTCAAAAGAAGGAGAAGACGCGTCGATAAAAACGGCGTCTTCCCAACGATCAGAGCCAAGTCTTTCAGGCGCGATCGGTTCGGGCGACACGACAAAAACCTGTTTGTCTTTTAAATTGAAGGACTTCGCCGCTTGAATCGTTTCGCAAAGACGGTCTTCTTTCGGCGACGTCGCCAACGCCAGTCTTGTAAACGCCCGACGAGTCGACCCTCCGCCGACGACGGAATCCCAGTCGTTGGGAGCGTCGTTCGACGTCGCAATCACCCCACGTTTCTTGCTTCCTGAAACAACTTCCGGCACGTCGGCATTGAGCGCAAGATAAAGTTGGGAATCGCCATGTTCCGTATACCGCCTGACTAACGTCGCCGTAAAAGAAACAGCCTTTTCAATATTCATCCAACGTTCTGACGCCGACTCTTTCTCAGTCATCGGCGGCAAATAAAGATCTAAAATCACCAAAATAGACCGCGTCTGACGTTTCGTAAAATCCCGCGCCTGAAGTCGATTGCGTTTAGCGGTCGCGCGCCAGGCGATCGTTCGTCTTGAATCGCCCTGGCGCCAATCTCGAATCGCGACCGTTTCGTCGGGAACGCGAGACGTTAAACTTGTCGACACGCTCGTCTCTTGCGAAGCTTTTCCTTCAACGTAACTCGTCCATGCGCTTGTCAAACGACCGATTCCGGGAAAGACGACTATTTCGTCGGCGGCGTCAAATCGCTCGGAACTTCGATAAAACCCGCATGGAAAACGCGACGATATCGTCAACGCTTTCAATCGTCGGACGCCGCGACGCGCAAAGACGCCAATATAATACTCCTTGCGCTTCTCATGTTTATGAATAGAAGGAAAATAGACGACGGGTTTAAGCGTCTCTACGCCCGCGTGAAGCGCGGCGTCCGTTCGACTCGCCTGTTTTGCCGTAATTCTCTTGTTTTTCTTTTTGGGGATCTTTTTCTTTTTTGAACGTTTGTCGGACGCGTTTGAAGAATTTGCGCCGTCCAATTCTGAAACGTCGGGCGCGTTTTTCTTCAAGTCGCGCGGAGCGTCGTACTCCGGTTCTTCCTGCAACCAGGAATCCTCGACGACTATCGCCCACGACGCGGAACGACGTTTACTCGCGTCAAGTTCAATTTCGACATAGAAAGGCTCGCCCGCGTAAGCGGCGTCGGGAAGTTTGCGAGAAACGCGTAAATTCCGTAATATTCGCTTGCCCCAGAAATAATCGATCGCTAAAAAGCCGATAAAGAACGCGCTTAACGCCATCAAAAGATTGATTCCACGAGCCGCGGCGTTGAAAACCAAAAGAGACGCCACAATCAGACTCAGAAGTCCGTCTTGAACGAGCAACGTGCGTCGACGTTTTGGTTCAATTTGACGAGGCTCC
>JAFZNK010000070.1 GCA_017550965.1 Thermoguttaceae bacterium | reverse complement strand
GGCGAAGTCCGCCGGACGCTGCAGGCATACGGGGCGGTTCGTTGATTCCACTCGCCTAACGGGGCGTCGCGCAAATACGATATTCTCAACTCAACGCGTTGTCTAACGCACAGCCGTCCGGGGATTTACATCCCCGGCTACCGGAACCGGCGCGAAGCGCCGAGAGCCGTCGGCGCAAGACGACGGCTGCCGCGCTTATGCGTCAAACCGCCCTGTCGATAACGTCGAGGCGTTCCCATTTGGGGCAGACTGTAAATCGCCGCGTCGCGCGAATATGTTATTTTCAAATCGACGCGTTGTCTAACGCATGGCCGTCCGGTGATTTACATCCCCGGCTACCGGGACCGGCGCGAAGCGCCGAGAGCCGTCGGCGCCAGACGACGGCGGCCGCGCTCATGCGTAAAACCGCCCCGTCGATTATGGCGAGTAGCCCCATTTGGGGCAGACTGTAAATCGCCGCGTCGCGCGAATATGATATTCTCAAATCGACGCGTTGTCTAACGCTTGGCTATCCGGGGATTTACATCCCCGGCTTGTCGCGTCGCAATCGCAAAACGCCTACGCGTTAATTTGCGCCAAACGCCCGCAAAGAGGTAAAAGCTCCTCGATCTTCGCCACGATCCGCTTTTGTTCAGATAAGGGAGGAAGGGGAAAAAGAAGAGGATAGATTTTTTTTCCTGAAACTACTGGTTGAGCGGTGGCATTATTCATCTTTCCTAGTTTCATATGTCTGAGTACATACACAAGATAATCCCTATATATAAACCTTTTCGGATAAGTTGTAATGAATGCGTTGTCTGTAACCCATGCTTCTTTTTCTGTAACATGTACACTTCCACAATAGTAACCTACTCTCCCGATAACGACCGTTTCTTCATGAATAAAACTTTCATTATGGTAGCCTGTTATTCCATTTCCTCCATAAACAGGTATAGGTCCCTCTTTCATGTTTGTTGAGGTTAGCCCATTTCCAGAGGTAATCCTGATAATGTCCCCCAATCTCACCCACTTCCATCCGTCCGGGATCTCAAACGGAATCTCGTCCTCTTTAATCTCGGGCAAGGACTTTTCTTTTTTAATCTTCCCTTCTTTAACGAGTCGTTGTTTCTCGCGTTGAATCTCGCGATAGAGTTCTTCCGCGGTTCCTTCGTCGGGTCGTTGTTTGACGAGTTTCCCCTGAATCGCCAGTTGCAAGACGCTCTTTTGAAGATCGCCGGGAAATCGCTTGTCGAGCTCCCCGAGTCGATTCCACAATTCCTCGTAACGCTCGACATAAGGCAAAAGCTCCTCGATTTTCGCCACGATTCGCTTTTGTTCCGATAAAGGCGGGAGAGGGAATAACATAGAATTTAAATCTTCCTTGTTAAAACCCGCCTGAGCAGACCGTGAGTGGGTGTGAACAAATTTTTGATATATGGGCGCCAGATAATAAAAATATAGATATTTGCTGTAAACAACGAGGTTTGAAAATAATAAGGAGACCCTTGCTAGAGCGACATTGTAAGCTCCTTCTTCCGCCCAAAAAACTTTTCCTAACGAACCGCCGTATCGAGCCAGAAGAATATCGCCCTTTTTTGTGAATTTTGAGACTGTATTAATTGGAACATATACAGGAATTGGGTTTTTTCCATAATCTCTCGTTTGGTATAAACGTATGTATCCGTCTTTGGGAGCGCTTATGAACTTCGCTTTTGGCGGTTGACTACCCCCAATTATTTCAAACAATTCATTGTGACGCAACCATTTCCATGTTTGAGGAATTTCAAATGGGATTTCATTTTCATCAATTGGTTTCAAATTCTTAATTTGAACAAATTGAATCTCGCGATAGAGTTCTTCCGCCGTTCCTTCCTCGGGTCGTTGCTCAACGAGTTTCCCCTGAATCGCCAGCTGTAAAATGCTATTCCTCAACTCCTGCGGCGTCATTGGTTTCCTCCGAGCAAGTTCTGAATCGTATCGAGGACGCGGTCGATTTCGGCGTTAAGACTCGCTCGTTGTTCCTGATAGCGCAGTATCAAATCGCCGGGGTCGAGAATTTCGTCTTCCTGATGCGGGAACCCGCACTGGTCGAGATTATACCCAAGTTCTTCGCTCAACTGCTTATAGGAATATTTCTTCGCCTTGTCGAACCCGTCGACGACGATCTCCTTTCGGTCGTTCCACCATTCCGTAACGGGCTGGAAATGTTCGAGTTTCATCGGCTTGGTCTTGCTGAAATGCTTATACCCCTCGGGCATGTCGAGCCGATAGAACCACGTTTCCTTCGTTTGGCCCGTCTTGTCGAAGAACAGAATGTTTGTCGTAATGGAGGTGTACGGCGAAAAGACGCTGCCGGGAAGCCGGACGATCGTATGAAGATTGAACTCGTTGAGCAGCTTCTTTTTAAGCGCGACTTTAGCGCCGTCGGTTCCGAACAGGAACCCGTCGGGCAAGACGACTGCGGCGCGTCCGTTTTGTCTGAGCCGGTACATAATGACCGCCATGAACAAGTCGGCGGTTTCGCTCGACGCAAGGTCGGCGGGGAAATGGTTTTGAACGTCTTTCTTTTCGGATCCCCCGTAAGGAGGATTCATCAGCACGACGTCGAAGCGGTCTTTTTCCGTATAGTCGAGCAAGTCGCGAATCAACGCGTTGTCGTGAAATATTTTCGGATCGTCCAGACCGTGAAGAAGCAGGTTCGTCACGCAGAGCATGTACGGGAACTGTTTCTTTTCAATACCGTAAATCGACGCCTGAAACGCCTCGTGGTCGTCGGTCGACTTGACGTTCTTTTCAAGCTCTTTAAGCCACGAGACGACAAACCCGCCCGTCCCGCACGCGAAGTCCGCCATCTTCTCGCCGATTTTCGGCTTGATCGTTTGCGCCATGAAGTCGGTAACGGCGCGCGGGGTGTAGAATTCGCCCGCCGACCCCGCGCTTTGAAGCTCTTTGAGGATCGTTTCGTAGATTTCGCCGAACGCGTGAGATTCTTCGTAGTCGTCGAGTTCGAGTTCGTCGACGATATCGACGATCTGACGCAGCAACACGCCGTCTTTCATATAGTTGTTGGCGTCTTCAAAAACCGCCTGAACGACGCGTTCGCGTAGCGGCCGACCCGCCGTCGACAAACTTTTAAGCGCGGGAAACAGCTCGGCGTCGACGAATTTCAGGAGCGTGTCGCCGGTCGGCGCTTTGCCGTCGGGATTATGCGCCCAGTTTCGCCAGCGACACTGTTCGGGAATGATCGAGCGATAGTTTTCTTCGTCGAATTCCCAGACCGCTTCTTTGCTTTCGTAGACTTTCAAAAAGAGAATCCACGCGATTTGCTCGATGCGTTGCGCGTCGCCGTTGATTCCCGCGTCGTTGCGCATGACGTCGCGTATTCTTTTGACAAAACTGCTTACGTTGCTCATCGTTAAATCGCCTCTTCTCGATAGATCGCCTGTTCAAGTTCCCGAACCGCCTGTCGATACTCCTCTTTGCCGCCGAAGTAGCCGACGATTTTGGTCGGTTGTCCCATCTTCTGAAACGGATCGATTCTCAGAATCGCCGGATCCTCTATTTCGTAAACGCCGCGGTCGGCATATTTGTCAAGAAGCGCCTCGAGCACTTCGCGCGCTTTGCCGGAATATTTTTCAAACAAGCCGCTTCGTTTGGCCTGTTGCGCGCGCTCTCGGCGCGTGAGCGGTTTCTGATCGAACGCCAGACAGCAAATAAAGTCGAAGTCGTCGTAGTTGGTCATGCGCTCCTGCTCTTTGAGCTCGTCGAGATCGATTCCCCAACTTCTGAATATCTCGCGAATCAGCTCCTTTTTCGGATTGGAGCGCCATTCGTTAATAAACGTCTCGAGCGAGCCGAACTGCCCGAGAACGTTGCGTTTCGTGTAGTCGACGATATTTTCCGTTCGCGTCGTGTTCGTCTCGGGGTCGAAAATGGAATAGCGCGCGCCGACGACTTCCACGCGACACCCGGAGACGTCGACGATCGGTTTGGACCGCTTTTCGGTCGGCTCGGGCCTGTTGTCGCCGCCCCCTTCCGGACGCGGTTTAGGCTTCGCGTCAGGGTCGAAATCAGGATCGATTTCAATCGGGCCGTCCCAATCTTCGTCGGCGAACAGACGCGTCGCGCCGCGAAAATCCATGACGACGAAATGCGTCTTGCCTTCGTCGGGGCGAAGCCGCGTTCCGCGCCCGATGATCTGCTTGAATTCGGTCATGGAGCCGATCGTCTTGTCCAGAACGATCAGTTTCGTCATCTTGCAGTCGACGCCGGTCGTAAGGAGCTGCGAAGTCGTCGCGATCACGGGGTATTGCGACGATACGGAGATGAAATAGTCGAGTTTGTTCTTGCCGACGTCGTCGTCGCTTGTGATTCTCACGACGTAGTCGGGGTTCTCCTTGACCAGATCCGCGTTCAAATTGACAAGTTCCTCGCGCATGCGGAGCGCGGCGTCCTGATTCTCGCAAAAGACGATCGTTTTCGCCATGCGGTCGTGTTTTTTGAGGTATTCGGTAATTTGTTCGGCGACGCGCCGCGTTCGATGTTCGAGCACGATGTTTTTGTCGTAGTCGGCGTTGTCGTAGACGCGGTCTTCAATGACGTTTCCGAACTTGTCGACCTGGCCTGCGTAGGGGCGCCAGCCCTCGCCGACGTCGAGCGTTACGTTCACGACGCGAAACGGCGCGAGGAATCCGTCGGCGATTCCCTGCCGGAGCGAATAGGAGAATATGGGGTCGCCGAAATAGTTAACGTTCGAGACGTATTTGGTCTCCTTAGGCGTCGCGGTCATCCCGATTTGCGACGCGGAGCTGAAATATTCGAGGATTCGCCTCCAGCGGCTCTCCTCTTTGGCGGAGCCGCGATGACATTCGTCGACGATAATCAGGTCGAAATAGTCGGGCGCGAACAACTCGCTGTAATGTTCCTGATCGTCGTCTCCGACGAGCTGCTGATAGAGCGCGAAATAGACTTCGTAAGACTGCAGGATCGTCTTGTCGTCTTTGGCGACGTTGATTTTATGAATCTTCTTTTCCAGCGGGCTGAAGTCCTGCTGAATCGACTGATCGACGAGAATGTTTCGGTCGGCGAGGTAGAGAACTTTGCGTTTGAGCCCGCTTTCGAGGAGCCGCCAGACGATTTGAAACGCCGTGTACGTCTTGCCCGTTCCGGTCGCCATGACGAGCAGGACGCGGTTCTGTCCGCGCGCGATCGCGGCAACCGTCCGATTGATCGCGACGCGCTGATAGTAGCGCGGCTC
>JAFZNK010000069.1 GCA_017550965.1 Thermoguttaceae bacterium | reverse complement strand
GAGGTAGCTGGTCATGAGTATGCCTATTAAATAGATTAAAAGCTGCTTTACATTACGCGAATAGCGCTTCTCTTATACCGGTCAAGCGCCAGTAGCTGAAGGTACCCCTTAAGATCTTTAATCATGCTAGCCGCCGATTTCCCCGTGGGTTCAAGATTGAACGCTTTAAGAAATAGCCGTAGGCCGTCCGTCTTGTGCTTCTTTTTAACGTTTTCAGCGATTTCAAGAATACCGTCGATATTCTCATTCGGTAGCGCCGAATGCGTGGCGTCGCGCAATTCGATCGCTTTGAGCGCAAGTTCGTCGATTTCATCGGCAATGAGTTCCTCCGCCGTCGGCGGTTTAACGCCTGTTCGCAACCATTTTTCAAAGGCGTCGGCGTCTTCTTTACTTGCTAAATTGAGATCGAACTTTTTCGCAATCGATTTAACGGTCGTTGCCGCGAGCGTTCGGAAGTCGGCGACGAGCGCTTCGACTGGCTCTGCGTTGGGTTGCGTCTCCAAAAACGTTTGAATTCGCTTAGCGAATCCAGCCGCGCTCGTTCGTTGCGTCTTAACGGCGTCGACGATAGGCTTTTTCAATTCGGAGACGGAAGCGGCTCCAACCTCGCGCATAATAGCGACGAGCGTTGAAAGCTCTTTTTTTACCGCCGCGTTGCATAGAGGAGCGAGCTGTTCAAGTTGCTCAATAATGGAAAGGGCTTGTTCGCTCATTGGTATATCCTCGCGTAAATTTCAGAGGCTAGGTTATTGAGGAAGGGAAGTGGGCGTTTAGGATTGCCGCCTGGCAACGGCTCGCCGATATTGCCTATGATAGAGTCTTTATCTCCAGATCGTCGTGGAACGTACGTTCTCAAGAAATTCAGATTAGGGTCGCCGTCTTCCTTTGCCATCAAGTTGATTCTTTCGACGAAGTTTTTTTCCTTAGAGGTTAAAGAGCCTTCTTTGTTCGTTCGATTTAAAATGACGCCGCCAACCTGGCAGGGGGTGTTAAGCTCTTTGCTAATTCTCTGAATAAACGTGTTTGTACGAGTGATGGGCGTTTGATCAAAGAGATCGGGCGAGGTAGGAATGAACGCGTAGTCGGAAACGGTGAGCGCGCACACGGTGGATGCGGTAAGGCGGGGCGGACAATCGAAAATGACAAGGTCAAATTGCGAAAGAACCTCGGGCTTGTGAAACCATGCTCTAAAGTAGAAACGCGTGTCGATTAACCCGCAAGCCAGTTTCATAAAGGCTTCAGCGTCTTTGACGTCGAGAGCGTCTGCAGAACGAATGATCGAGGCGTTTTTTTCGCAAAGCACGGGTAATAATAGTTGTGCGATCGAGAGTTTGGGCGGATAGTCGAATAAGCTTGCAACAGTTTTTTGCTTGATGATATTACTCCTACCATTTGCAACTAGTAGACTCTGATCGACGCAACGGTCGGTTAACGTCGCTTGAAAATCGAGATCGACGAATAAGACGCGTAGAGGACGCGCCTTGTTTTTACCGGGAAGATCGTACTGTCCGGCGGCGAGCG
>JAFZNK010000068.1 GCA_017550965.1 Thermoguttaceae bacterium | reverse complement strand
GCGACGGCGTCAACCCGTCAAAGGCGTTGGAAACGGCGGCGGATATATTAGACCTTTTTGAACGCTTAACAATCCAGGCAGAAAAGACCGCCGGGCGACAATTTAACCAGAACAAAACGCGCGCGGCGCTTCTTGCCTTTTTAACGCGCGTCGATATTTTAAAACGCCCTAATTTAAATTTACTAGCGACCATTAACAAAAACGCTTGCGTATTTGGTCAATGCCGATATTCTTTCAATTTCGTTTTAAAATGGCGCGACAAACGCGCGCCGCGAAACATTAAGGAAATAAACTTTTCCATAAACGCGACGCTTTAAAACGCGACCTTGAAGCGGTAGAGCAGGGGGCGCGGCGCTCGTTTTTTTCTCCTCTCGACGCCGCGCCGCGTCTCTTGCTTTTTTTCCCTTTGCAGAGGGACAAAACGCCGAAACCTTCGGCGGAAACGCCAAACGAAAACTAGCGCGGCAGCGTCGACGCGCTAAGCGTTCCAGACGCGCCGATCATGGCGAAAGACGCCGCGACGATAGAAACGCGACGGAACGACCGCGAACACGTCCAGACGAAACGACCGCGCCGCGCTGGAAACGCGCTAAACGACGCGCCGATCATGTAGACGGCAAACAACCGCGCAACCATAGAAACGCGCTTGACGCTCGCAACGGCGCCGCGTTTGCCGCGCCTAGCGCGTCGACGTCGACGCGCTAAACGTTCCAGACGGGCCGATCATGGCGAAAGACGCCGCGACGATCAGAGACCGCCGCCGCGCGCGAACATTGAACCGCCGAAGGCGTCGACCGTCAACGCGCCGGGGCGCTCGTTTCTCCCTTACAGAGGAACAGACCGCCGCCGGGAACGTCGGCGCGATCAAAGACCCGCCCGCCGATCATGGCGAACCCGCGCCCGCGTTCCTTGCCTTTTTTCCCTTGCAAGGGGAAAAACCGCGCCGGGAACCAAACGCCCGCGACGCAGACGGGCCGATCATGGCGGAACCGTTCCAGACCGCTGGAACCTCGACCGCCGTTATTTTAACCCCCTTTTTTGAAAGGAACCCGAAAAAATGAAAGTCGACTACTATTTAAACGGCTTACCGTATTTATCAACCGCGCAACCGCAAACGACCGCCGGAACGCTGGAACCTACCCCCGCCGACGTCGAAAAAATCTATTTAGACCTTTTGACGGAACACGAAAAACACGAAGGAATTAAACGCGCCGAAGGCGTCGCGCTTGAAAAAATCACGGAGGGCCGCGTTTATTGCCTTGAAAAGCTACGCGGCGCCGATAAGAAACAAGCGTTTTCTTTTTGGATTGACAGAATTCAAAAGACCTACGTCGAAGAACGCCGCGCGCGCGACTATTTCACGCGCCTACTAAACGACGCGAAACAATAACGCGCGACCTTCGGCGAAACGTTCCAGACGCGCGGGGAGTTTATCCAGGCTAAACGACCCCGCGCCGATCATGCAGACGGCGCGAAACGTTCCAGACCGCCGGGCCGATCATGCAGACGGCGCCGCGATCATGGCGAACCGTTCCAGACCG
Source organism: Thermoguttaceae bacterium (assembly GCA_017550965.1). Classification (GTDB taxonomy): domain Bacteria; phylum Planctomycetota; class Planctomycetia; order Pirellulales; family Thermoguttaceae; genus RUG369. Next base: position 918 of record JAFZNK010000068.1, on the reverse strand, counting down.
CCGGAACCTCGACGCGATCAGAGACACGCCGACGGCGTCGACCGTCAACGCGAAACGCCGCCGCGCGTCGCTTGCCTTTTTCCCTTGCAAGGGAAAAAGAACCAGACCGCCGGAACGAAACGCCGCGACCTTCGGCGAACCGTTCCAGACGTCCAGACCGCTGGAACCTCGACGCGATCAGAGACAGCCGGAACAGACCGCCGGAAACATCGTTAGACCTTGCCGAAGAAAACGAACTTGACGCCGGGAACGACGGAAACGGCGCTTTTTTACGTCGTTTTTCTATTGCAAAAGTAGACCGTTTGAACCCGGCCAATTATACTATTTAAGAGCGTTAAAAACTCTTAACATTCTTAAACGCTCTTTATTTACTGTTTCTTTTGTACCCTTTTAAAAGGAGAAAAGACCTAATGACAATACCAATTAGAGACGATCAACGGCGCGTTATGATAACGCTAAGCGTCGACCGCTACAACGAATTAAAAAAGACGGCGCGCGCCTACTCGCTATCAATGACCGGGATTATTAACGCCCTTATCGGGGATTATCTCAAAGCGGAACGAAACGCCGCCGCCGACATGACGGGCGCGGGCCTTGCCGAACGCGTCGAAACGTTAGAAAAGCGCCTTGTTACTCTTTCCGCAATGATAACGCCAAAACGCCGCCGGAACTCTCGACGCGCCGATCATGGCGAACGCGCCGCCGGGGATCCTCGACGCGCCGATCATGGCGAACCGTTCCAGACCGCCGGAACCTCAAACGACGGGCCGATCATGCAGACCCCCGCGCCGCGTTCCTTGCCTTTCCCCCTTGCAGAGGGACAGACCGCGCCGGAACGAAACGCCGACGGGCCGATCATGCAGACGCCGCGCCCTTCGGCGGATACGTTCCAGGCTACTGGACGCGGGGGGCGTTTAT
>JAFZNK010000067.1 GCA_017550965.1 Thermoguttaceae bacterium | reverse complement strand
GAAAGGAAGTAGATTCCCACGTCCCAGCAAACGAACGCCGTCGCGTACGCAAGATACGAGCGCGATAGAAGAACGCGCGACGTTCCTAACATGAACGCGCGCATACGGTTGCTAACGCGCCGCCAACGTAGCGTAAAGACGAGCGTCAGGAACGCCATGACCGCGACGCATACGTAGCCGAGCGCGACGAAACGCGGCTCCGAAAGGTTCGCGTTACCGGCAAAGGCGCCGCGCGTCGCGTACTCCTTGAGCGTTGGTACCGCGCGAGAATCTTGCAAAAGAGTAAGACGCGTTACGGAACGATAGCCGCAACTCATAACCGCGTTGAGCGTTATCGCAACCGCGAGTAAAAGAACGGCGCTAATTCCGTTCCATTTCTGCTCCAGCGAGAACGCGACGCGACGCGCGGTCAATTCCGGCGACTCGTCCCCTTTGGCGGCGGCGCGCGTCCTCTTACGACGCGCGTTAAGGAACGCCGCGCGAGCGCCAAGATCGAGGATCGTCCAGATTAGCGCCAGCGCGAGGAGAGAACGCGTCCAGTCTGGATAATAGCGCGGGTTCAGGTAGAAGAGCGCCTTCTTCAGGAACTGACGCGGAGAGTCGAATCCTAGAAAGCAGACGGCGACGCCGAGCGCCAGAATCAAGAATTCCGGTCTCGCGAGTTTTCTTAACGTTGATTTTCGTTTGACGCTCGTCGTCATTATCGTTGACTCTATCCTTTTCGTTGCCAGTTTGTTACCTCGCGTCGGTCGCTTCGTCTTTCTTTTCCTCTTTCTTAAAACGGTCGACCTTAGGATCAACGCGATAAACGTAAATCGAATATCCAATAATCGCTTCCGGCTCTTTCGACCATAGATAAACGTAGCTATTGTCTCTGGCGTAAAGACAATCGACGCTTATTGCCAGCCAATACGGTTCGGAGAATCCAACGTCCGAAATGAGATCGCCGAATTCCTTAACGAGTTCGTCGCGCCATTCGCTACTCAGGACGAGAACGAGGCGATCGACGTCAGAACGTTGGCGAATCCATTCTCCCAGGCGATATTCCTCGACGCCCCATTCGAGGTTCGAATTGAGAAATTGACGCGGCGCCGCGTAACTGCCGCAGGTCAGCGCGCGCCTAACGCGCTCCGCAACGGACGCGGTCGGCGCAAGTTCCGGCACGCGCGCGTAATCCTTATTCGGACTCAAGAGCGGCGTTAGTTCGTTAAAGTACGATATTTCGTGCGGATAGATCGCAACGACCCCGGCGACGTTCCACAACGCCGCCAAAACGACGAGCGTCTGAAGAACGCGCAACTTCTTACCGGAGAAACTCTTTGCGACTTCCGACGAAAAGACGCGCCCAACGCGGCACGTCGCAACGAAAAAGATCGGCAGCGCCGGAATCATATACCGCGAATGGATCGAAAAGCCCGTCTGCGAACTCACAAAGAGAAAGATTATTATCCCAGGCGACCACAGAACTAGCTCGTCCCGCCAGCCGCGACGATAGGCGCCGTGCGAAATAGCAAGAATGATCGCGAGAAGGAAAAGGAGTTGCGCCCCGATCGGCGTCTTGACCAGAAGCGCGTCCGCGTAGAAGAGAAGCCAGCCGCG
>JAFZNK010000066.1 GCA_017550965.1 Thermoguttaceae bacterium | reverse complement strand
GGTTCAATTTGACGAGGCTCCGCAATCGCAGAAGCGGCTTTTTTTCGAAATAGGCGTTTCATCGCGGAACGGAAGCTAAAATAATTCCCAAGGCTTTAGCCAACTTATCGGCGGCTTCTAAAGACTGTTCTTTCAACTTATAAACGTCTAACGCCGAGCTGGGACGTTTAGAAACGGCGCCCCACAACGCGCCAAGAGAACGAGCGACGCTTTGACCGCCGGCGCCGACGGCGCGAGCCGCTTCTTTACTCCCCGCCTGGACGCGCGGATCGTATATGACGCGAAGCGAAAGAAACGGCGTTCCAGAGTCTCCGCATACTTCCGCGACGGCCCAGGCGCATTGATCGAGCGCGGAAGCGCCAAATTCTTCCGCCAGTTGTTTTTTTTCGACTTTCTTAACGACGTCTCGTTCGACGCTAATCAGCGCGCCGGTGGCAAAACGTTGTAAAAACTCATAAGTCAAGGAATTAGGAGTTTTTGGTTTTGGTTTGGAATCCGCAGGATCTGACGCGCGCTCTTGAGAATCGATGGCGTCGGAACCCGCGTCTTTTGTTTCGCAATCTACGTCGGAGGAAAGCGTTTCGACTTCCTCGTTCTCTTTCTCTTGCGGAGCGCTCAACATAGGGCGCGACAAATCAAAGACAGAACCGTCTTCTTTGAGCAAACGATTGGGGACAAAAAGCGCGCCTGCGGAAAGAGAAGGAACAAGAGCCTTGGCGAATCCAACGGAAACTACACGGGCGGGTCGAAAAGCCTGAAGAAGAGCCTCCGTTCCGCTTTTAACGCGTTCAAATCCCGTCCCCGTCTCAACGACGGCGACGCGACGTCCTTTCCAAACGCCCGTATAGTACTTGTACGAAGCTCCTTTGGTTACTTTGGGAGTTCCCATTTTGTCAAGGACGCCTACAAGCTCAGACTTTGTCGCCCCAACGACTCCAAGGTCGACTCCTCCGGAACTAATTCGATCGCCGGACGGACGTTGCGAGCGAAACGCGTCTTTGAACAACACCCCGTCGTAATCCCCGAGATCTCCCGATTCGAAGCGTCGCTTAACCTCGTCGACAACCGTCTTTTCAGCGTGCGTAACGGTTTGCGTAGTAAGCCAATTGAGCAGGTAACGCGCAAGATATGGAGATGGAGACACGTCAAACAACTCCAACTAAACGAAGAAATCAGGAACAGAATCGGCAATTTCCAACACTATTTCGTCGACGGTTCTTCCCTCCGTGTCGATTGTCGTCGACGCGATCTCTCGATATATCGGCTCGCGAACGGCTAAAACGCGAGCAATCTCGTCGACGGGAGATTTTCGGCCCGTCAGCGAAGGTCTGCGAGCCTGAGTCGTCTGATCGCCAAGCATGCGACGAGCGATCGTATCGACCGACGCCGTCAGCCAAACGACGACTCCGTGTTCTTTCATTAACCGGCGCGACGATTCGCGTAGCGGCGTCCCCCCTCCAGTCGCCACGACCAGAGGTTGAGGAAGAGCCAAAACGTCGACAAGCGCGCGTTCTTCAAGATCGCGAAAATACGTCTCTCCACGACGAGCAAAAATATCGGCGATTGAAGATTGAGCGGTTTCCTCAATCCACACGTCAAGATCGACCCAGTCGAACCCCCAGCGTTCGGCCAACGCCGCCGCGACGGTCGACTTGCCCGTCGCGCGATAGCCGATCAAAATGATCTTCGTCTTTTGAACGTCTTCTCTCATGGGGAAACGGTTCTACTCCGTAGAAACACGCAAACGCGAAGAATCGGACGCGTTCGCTTATCTCGCGGCGCGCGAACTGGGAAACGCCGCGCGCCGTCGTCCTGCGCGAGGTCTTTAATTGTCGTCCTTTTTGACAAAATCGCCAAACGCCGACAAAATTGTGCGCGTAATCTTGCCGGGCTTGCCGTCGCCAATTTCACGTCCGTCGACGCAAACGACCGGAATAAGTTCCGCGGCGCTTCCCGTTAAGAAACACTCGTCGGCGGTGTAGACGTCGTGACGCGTAAAGGCGGTCTCAGACGCTTCCAATCCAAGTTCTTTACAAATCTCAAGCACGACGTTGCGCGTAACGCCTTCGAGAATACAGGCGTCGATTGGAGGCGTGCGAAGCTTTCCGTTTTTGACGATGAAAATGTTGTCCCCGGTGCATTCGCAAACGTCGCCCTTATGGTTAAGCATCAACGCTTCTTCGCATCCGGCGTAATACGCTTCGATTTTCGCCATGATGTTGTTAAGATAGTTGAGCGATTTTACGCGGGGATTGATCGAATCGGAAGGATTACGAATCGTACTCGCGGTAACGATCTTGATGCCCTTTTCGTAGAAGTCGGCGGAGTACAAGGACAGAGCTTGGGCGATGACGATGACTTGCGGATCTTTGCAAAGGTTTGCGTCAAGCCCCAAAGTCCCTTCGCCGCGGGTAACGATCAAACGAATATACGCGTCGGAAAAATTGTTCGCCTGACAGGTCTTATAGATGGCGTCAAGCATTTCTTCTTTGCTGATCGGAATCTTGATATCCAGCGTTTTCGCAGAATCCCAAAGACGATCCATGTGTTTCTTCGCTCGGAAGACTTTTCCATTATAGAGGCGAATACCTTCGAAGATTCCGTCGCCGTATAAAAAGCCGTGATCAAAGACGCTAACCTTCGCGTCTTCTCGATCGACTAATTGACCGTTCATGTAAATTTTAATGGACATTCTAGCAAACCTTTCAATTGGGTCGACCAAACGCGGTCCGCAGGAAAAGCGGGCTTGTTCAATCGTAATATACAGCCAGTCGAAAAGCGGGAATAAGTCGAAAAGCCCCGCAAACCGACGCATCTTTATTTTACCCGGCAAACTGTGAGTTAGCAAGTTTTTTTTAAAAAAAACGCGGATTTTAATCCGCCAAAGCGTCTTCGTGTCCACAAAAAATGCCGACGACCCCAAGAGCCCTCGGCATAACGACGCGTCCGTAAACTTGACGTCTTTTACTCGGGAACAACCCAACCGTCGACAATTCTAACCGCTCGGTCGGCGTCTTTCGCCTGACTCATATCATGCGTTACCATGACGATCGTCAGGTTCTTCTCCTGATTTAGTTCGCGCAAGAGTTCCAACACGCCGATCGACGCTTTCGAGTCAAGATTCCCGGTCGGTTCGTCCGCCAGTAAAACGCGGGGATTGGTAATAAGCGCGCGAGCGATCGAAGCGCGTTGCATCTCGCCGCCGGAAAGTTCGTTGGGACGATGGCGCAATCGATGAGAGAGACCGACGAGATCAAGAAGCTCTTTGGCGCGTGCGACGTATTCCGAGCGATTGCGATAATACCCTAAAATCGATTCGCGAATCATCAGCGGCGCCAACACGTTTTCCAGCGTCGTCATCTCGGGAATGAGGTGATAAAACTGGAAAATCATGCCGATAAAACGGTTCCGCAAAACGTCGCGCTGGGCGCTGGGAAGATTGTCGATCCGTTGTCCGTCAAAATGGATCGTTCCGGAATCGGGAACGTCCAGCGTGCCCATAAGGTGAAGCAGCGTGCTCTTTCCCGACCCGCTTTGTCCGACAACGGCTAATAATTCGCCTTTGCGCACCGTCAAATTAACGCCTTGAAGCACGGGAATAAGCTTCTTGCCTTTAACGTATCCTTTTCGAAGTTCCGAAACGACGACCAAATCGGAAACGTCCGATTTTTTGTCGAAGTCAAACGACTCCGGCGTCTCTTGCTTCTTTGACAAAACGGCGGGAGGAATTATCGGATCGTCAACTTGACGTTCCTCCGACGAGGAATCGAAGAAAACTCGGGATTTTGACGTCGTCTTTGGCGCGCTTGATTCAAGTTCCGCTTCGATTAAATCGACCGACGCGTCGGACGACCCGGTTGCAACGACGTTCGAATTTAGCTCGTCCCGAAGGTCGCGTAACGTCGAACTCAACGCGCTCATCGGTTCTTTGGGGGCGTTCGATGACACAAGTCGTTTCAAAACTTTGGCGCGATCGTCTGCGGTAGCTCGAGACCCCTGCTCCGTCGAACTTGCCGGCGTCGGCGACGCGGAAGGACGTCGACGAAGCGTCGCAAGAATTTGCGCGTCGCTGTTTCTCGTCTCGTCGGAATCTCTACCCATCGAATTTTCCTTCTTCATTTACTAGCGCGCCTATCGATATGAAGGCGATCTCGCCTTAAAAACTGACCATAAACGATTGTCTAAACGCCTGACGTTAAACGCGCAACGCGTCGACAGGCTTTAGTCTCGCTGCACGCAACGCGGGACATACGCTCGACGCGACGGCGATAAACAACGACCCGACGACAATCCAAACAACGGTCGCAGGTTCGACAATCGCGGGCACCTGGTGAAACATATAGATTGTCGGATCGAAAACTTCATGCCCCATGACTCGGGAAAGAAAGTCGGCGACCTTTTGAATATTGGCGACAAACCAAAAACCCAGCGACGTTCCCAGTCCGGCGCCAATGACGCCAAGGGTTAGCCCGTAGAAAAGGAATATTTGCATAATTCCGGAGCCGCTTGCCCCTAACGATTTTAAAATGCCGACGTCGCGGGTTTTTTCGACGACGATCATAAAGAAAATCGCTAAAATTCCAAACCCAGCCACAGCGATCGTTAAGAAAAGCAACACGTTAAGAATCGACAATTCCGTCGCCACGGCGGCGAGCGTCGTCGCCTGTTGATCTTTCCACGTCTCAATATCGTACAGCTGTTCGGGAAACTCTTCGCTGTCTCTGAGTCGGTCGCGAAGCTCTTCGATTTTAACGCCAGGTTTCGCCTTGATAAGAATTTGCGTCGCCATCCTCGTGCCGTCGTCGGCGATCATGCGTCGCAATTCCTGCAATTTGTCAATTGGAACAAAGACAAAAGAATCGTCGTACTCCGCCATGCGACATTCGTAGAGATCGACGATTGTAAAACGATCGTAAACAATCGACGGCATTGAATTCTCGGCGGTTCCGACAGCCAGAAAAGAGAGCGTTATGTCGTCGCCGGGCGCGCGTGAAAGGGATTCGCGCATCTCCTCTCTGCCCGTCTCCGGATTCAAATGCTTACGACGCATGCCGGAGACAAGTCCTACGCCGATAATGACGCCGGTTTCCTGAGTCGTGGCGGGGTCTTTTTCCGTTTCAAACTGGGCGAGCCCGTCAAAAGGCGTGCCGACTAATTTAACGGGGTTCGCGCCGACGCCTGTCGGATCGTCGTTTTGAGCAACCTCGTCTGACGAATCGGACGCTTCGTTCCGGTTTTCGTCCAAAACAGAAAGAACGTCTGAATTTTCCAAAGCGCCGGGGGAGTCGGAAGCGACGTCGTTTTCCTCTTCCTCGTCGGCGACCGGAACGCTGGGCATATTGGCCAGCGCGGCGGCGTATGGGTCCTCGTCTTCGTCGCCGTCGGAAGAATCGACGGCGTTAGACGAAGAGTAATCGACGACGTCGTCGGCAGTTGGAGCGGAACTTGGCTTCTGTGACTTCTCGAACATTTCGCGCTGACGCATCTGTTCCTGCCAGCGATAACGAGCGTATTCCGCGTCGGCGCGGCGCTTCTTCCACCCTCCGTCGGCAAGACGAGGACGAACCGTGCCGTCGGTTCCAAACACAGGATTCTGGACGTCGTATCCGTCCTCGTAAAGATTAAAAGAAAGGCGCTTGCGATTCTCGGGATGCTGGAGATACTGAGCGATAGACGTTACTTTTTCATTTGTTTCCGCGTCGATTCCAACGATTTGAACTTGACGGGTGATCACCTCGCCGCCGCCAAAATCGTAGCTTAAAAGACCGGGAGTCGCTACTGTCGGAGTCGTCGCCTCAATAAGATCGCCGGCTATTTTTTCAACGTCTCGAAGTCGGGAAGCGACGTCGTCGAAACCGCGCAAACTGGAACGCGAACTAATCGTAACGTCGGACAACGCTCCGTGTATTCGATTCTCCATTTCGCGACTGAAACCGAGCATTACCGCGTTGACGACGATCATCGTCGCCACGCCAAGCGTAACGCTCACGACGCTTACCCACGCAATACGCCGCGTCAACAAGTAGCGCCAGATCAACAGTAACTTATACATTAACGCTTCCCTGCGATCTTAAGAAAACAACACGGCGCGGTTGCGTATAACCGCGCGCATAGACTAGCGTTTGTCCAAACGCGCCGCCGACGTCGTTACAAAAAGGAACGTCGGCGACGCCGTCAACGCGTCATTCTGAAAACACTTCCGGCTTCAACAACGGGAACAAAATGACTTCGCGGATGCTCGTCGTATTCGTGAGCATCATCACCAAACGGTCGATTCCAATCCCCAAACCGCCGGTAGGAGGCATCGCGTATCGAAGCGCTCTGATGAAATCGTGATCCATCTTCGCCATCGAATCTTCTTCTTTTTGTCCTTCGAGCTGGCTGCGGAAGAGCTTTTCCTGGAGATCGGGATCGTTCAACTCCGTATATGCGTTCGCCAGTTCGCAACCGCGGACGAAAAGCTCAAATCGTTCGGCAATAGCGGGATTGGATCGCTTACGCTTCGTCAACGGACAGATGCTCGCGGGATAGTCGATAATAAAGACGGGCCCCGTCAGCGAATCTTCCACTTTTTCCTCGAAGATATCGTTGCGAACGACGTCAATGTGCTTCTTGTCGACGTCTTCAATTCCAATCGATTTCGCATAGGCGACGACGGCCGCGTCGTCGTGGGGATCGATTCCCGTCGCCTCGGCAAGCGCGTCGAAGTACGGCTTACGTTGAAACGGAGGGGTGAAGTCGATTTCCTGACCGCCCCACGGAAGAACGTAGCCTTGTCCTGTGGCTTGTATCGCGTTGCAGATGATTTTTTCCGTAATATCCATCATCGAGTTGTAGTCGCCGTACGCCTGATACAGCTCCATCAACGTGAATTCAGGATTATGCGTTTGGTCGATTCCCTCGTTGCGATAGACGCGTCCAATTTCAAAGACGCGTTCCATCCCGCCGACAAGGAGACGTTTCAAGTGCAATTCAAGCGCAATACGCATATATAAAGAAATGTCAAGCGCGTTGTGGTGCGTTACGAACGGACGCGCGGCGGCGCCTCCGGCGACGGAATGAAGCGTGGGGCCTTCAACCTCGACAAATCCCTCGCCGGCGAGCGTCTTACGAATAGACGCGACAATCTTGGTACGATTGAGCATGCGCGTCATCGCCTCGTCGTTGTGGGCGAGGTCGACGTAACGAAGACGCGAACGAAGTTCAGGATCGTTCAATCCTTTGAATTTGTCGGGCGGCGTTTCAAGCGATTTGCTTAAAAAGGTCAATTGCGACGCGAAGATTGTCAGTTCGCCCGTCTGGGTTTTCTTGAATTCGCCGTCGACTCCAATCAGGTCGCCAAGATCAAAACAAAGCGCAAGTTCCCACGCCGCGTCGCCAACCTGGTTTTTGCCGATGAAAATCTGAATCTCGCCGGTCCAGTCTTTAAGAGTGAGGAAGATTAATTTTCCCTGTTTGCGTTGCAAAACAATACGCCCCGCGACGCGAACCTGCGGTCCTTCGTACGGTATTTCGGTCCGCTCCGGCGCCCCTTCCCACTTAGGAGGCAATTTGATCGGTTCGCCGGCGACGATTTCGTTTTCGCGAGCGCATACGTCCCCAATCAAGAGGCGATCGTCAAAACGACTGCCCCAGGGATCAAATCCCAATTCCTCAATTTTACGTAATTTCTCACGTCGCGCCGCCTCTAAAACGACTCCCGTGCCGCCTGTCTCAGTCTTCGCCATAATCTCTAGTCTGCAATAAAAAATGGGGGACAAAAAGGAATCAAACCTGCGTTGTTCCTCGGAAAAATTCGTCTGATTATACACTCCCCCAAACAATTTGGGAATATGCGAACCGACATATTTTTAACGCGGATCCCCGCCGACATCGTACGGATTTTGACGGCGCGCGTCAAGAGCGGTCGACCAGACGCGTCGGGTCTTGATTCCCTGAAAACGCGGAATATAATGAGGATAGTGAAAAAGGGCGAATTACCGGCTAAGTCCCAGACTTACACGGGCGCTAGAAAGGCTGTCGATATGACCGAAAATAATCCCCTGTCTTTGGAGCCGTCGCCTGGCGACGAGAACGCTTCGACCAATGAATACGAGCAGTCGGAGCCTTTCAACGTTCCTCAGACGGAAGAGCAGATCCGCGAACTTATTACCCAGATGTTCAACGAACATAACGATCGTCTGCTTCGTATGATCGAAATTCGGCTACAGCCGGAACTCCGCGCGCGCGTCGAAGCGAGCGACGTTCTTCAGGAAGCGTTTGTCGAAGCGTTTCGTCAATTAAGCACTGGCGTTTCCGCTCCAAAAGTATCGTCGTTGGTCTGGCTGCGCCTTATCGTCGATCAACAGCTCGTCGCGCTCTATCGGCGCTATTGTCAGACGAAGAAACGATGCGTCGCGAAAGAACGGTCCCTGACCCCGCAGCGTTCGCAAATGGATCCGACCTCGACGTCGATCTTTTTGGCGAGTCAACACTCCTCTCCTTCTGTCGCGGCAAGTCGTCGCGAGTTAGAAGAAAAATTGTCAAAGTGTCTCGAAAAACTTGATCCGAAAGATCGGGAAATTATCTCGCTCCGCAATTTTGAACAACTAACCAATCGCGAAACGGCGGAAGAACTTGGAATCGCGCCAAACGTGGCGAGCGTTTTGCATCTTCGTGCAATAAAAAGGTTTAAGGCTATACTCAAAGAAGAGGGACTTGATCAGTACCTTGATTAGCAAAGCGCTGTCGTTGAGAACGTCAATTGTTTTCTTTGCGAATTCTTCTTTTTTGCATACTCTACATTATTGGCGACGATTAAGACGCTCGGATCAGGTTTGGACGATGACGCGCGTTAGGTTTCGTCGCCCCCCGGCTTATGTCGTCGGTAAAAAGACGCGTCCCTAAAAAACGGGATCACGCGGCAAACGCAGAGCGTCGGCAGAGCCTATAAAACTTCGAAAACAACAAACAAAAGGCGCATATGATGACAGACGAATCTTCGGCAAGCGATTTCTCCAATCAAGAGACGCAAGTTCGCTCTTTTGTCCCCGTCGCTGCCTCTCAGAAGTCCGATTTAGACCTGGCGTCGATTCTGGATCGTTTTACTGAAGAAATCCGCCAGGGCAAAAAGCCGTCCGTCGAGGAATACGCGGAACGTTATTCCGAGTTTTCCGACGATATCCGCGACCTTTTCCCGACGTTGCTTATTCTTGAAAAGGGAGGAGAACGAGAAGCGCTCCATCAATACACGACCGCAGTCGGGTCCAAAGGAGTCTTGCCTCCAAAACGGGAAGAGCTTAAAAATTACGAGATTCACAAAGAACTTGGAAGAGGGGGCATGGGGATCGTCTACGAAGCGTACGACAAAACGCTCGAGAGACTCGTCGCGCTGAAAGTGATGAAAATATTTCCCGGCGAAGAAGAACAGTCTATTAAGCGATTCCAACGCGAAGCCAGAATGGCGGCGAAACTTCACCATACGAATATCGTGCCCGTCTACGATTACGAAGTCTTCGACAATCAATTCTTCTACGCGATGCAGTTGATTGAAGGCGTTAGTTTAGAGCAATTCCTGCGCGCGAAAGAAAAGGAAGCCTCGCAAACGCTGGAAGTCGGTTCTGAAAAATCAAGATTGTCGAAGTATCTGAAAAAACGGCGCAATAAAACGGCTCAGGAAAACGATCTGCAACAAGAACAAAAACGTCAGGATATCAGCGACGCGCGGGCGAGCGTCGATCGTTATTTTCAACGCCTGCGACAAAACGAACAGGCTCCGCTCGACGTTTCAAACGCCAATGAAGCCCCCGAGAACGCTGAAGCAAACGCGCCTTCCCTCAAAACGTCCCCAACGTCAAATTTCGCAGATTCCGACTCGGGCTCGGACGTCTCGACGGAACCGACTTCTCGCAATAAACTCGACGAGACGCCCGCCCCTGAACAACCGGAAGCTAACGGGGAAAATTCGAAAAAGAAAAACAAGCGTCAAAAACGCGTTAAAAAACCGATTGACGCCTCGCTTGGCGACGGTCTTCCCTCTTCGGATAAAGGTCTTTTGTCCGTTCAAATCGCAAGTTCCAACTATTACCAGCAAGTATGCGACGTCGGTATCCAGGCGGCTAACGCGCTTGAATACGCGCATCGTCACAACGTTCTTCACAGGGACGTCAAACCGTCTAATCTGATTGTCGACGACGACGGCGTCGTTTGGATCACCGACTTTGGACTAGCCAAGCCCATCGGGGACGCCTCTCTCACACGAGAAGGTCAAATTGTCGGAACTTTGCGCTATTTGGCCCCCGAGTCGGTTGTCGACAACGACTTTTCGCCAAGTTCGGACGTTTTTTCACTTGGACTTACGCTCTACGAATTACTGACGTTCACTCCCGCGTATGACAAAACGGGTCAAAGTCTGATCGAGCAGGTTTCCAAAGGCGTTATTGTGCGGCCGAGAAAAATCAATCCGCACATCCCGCGAGACCTTGAAACGATTGTTTTGAAAACGCTGGAAACTCAAAAAGACAAGCGATACGCTTCGGCCGGCGAACTTGCGGACGATTTACAACGATTCCTCGACGAACGCCCCATTCACGCCAGACGCGCGTTCCTGCTTGAAAGAGCCTGGCGATTGTGTAAAAGAAACAAAATCGTCGCCTCTCTTAGCGCCGCTCTTATTATGTCGGGAATCGCGACGATTGTCGCCCTCGCGTTCATGATTAGTAACGAAAAGAAACTTGTTCTGGAACGAGGAGAAAATTTCCAGGAAGCTCAGAACGCAATTGACAATATTTTCCAGATTATCACCAGCGATTTGGACTTGAGTTACAACCTCGTCTTTAGCCCGTCGGACGCCGATTATTCCATGGGTAAACTTACAATTACCGACAAAGACGTCGAAGCGCTTGAGATCCTTTTGAAATACAATCAGAAGCTGTTGGAACGAGAGAATGCTCAAGATCCGACGTCGTTGCGAAAATCGGCGTATAAGTACGCGCAAACGGGCCTGATTTATCAACGTTTGGGTCAGTCCAAAGACTCAAAAGCCTTTGAACGGGCGTTAGAATTGTACCAGATTTGCCTTGATAAGGAGCGTTCTCCCGAAGTCAAAGAAGAAGTTACGCTTGAAAAGGCGAGGGTTATCGCGACAATACTGATTAATACGCCTCTAAAATCGTTTGACGACGACGTTCTCGACAAAAGCAAAATCGCCCTGGAAGAATTGGACTCGATTATTGCCTCGACAAAGACGAATGCCGAGATCCAAAAACTCGCCGTCGAGCTCCAGTACATACGCGCGCTATCTCAACTCCGGCTCATTCGTCGCCCTAATCCGAATCTTGGATTCTTCGACGTTCAACAATACGACGTTCCCGACAATATCAGACAAGACATACAAAAAGACTTCGACTCCGTCCGGGAGCGACTTGCGCTTCTTAACATACCGGAGGAAGAGTGTCAACCGGAAGATTTCCAAATTATTACAAACGTCTATTCGTATTACGCGCTTTGGAACGCGTTGCAGAAAAACGTCGCTGAGGCTCGGAATTGGCTTGAAAAGAGTTCGTCTTTAGTCGAGGTTTTTAAAAGCAAATACCCGGAAAACGCAAAAGCGGTCTTCGCTGAGATTACCCTTTGTTACATAAAATTAATCGTCGACTGGGAAACGATTGAAAATCAGCGCGATCCCCAATTCCAGGTCGGTAATTCCGAGGCCGAAAAAGGGTACGACCAGGCCAAAGCGCGTTTGTTCGAACTACTCGACGGCGTCGAAATCGACGAAAAACATCCCGACAAACCTCTCTTGCAAATGGGGAAAATTGTCGTCTCTTATCGAATAGCGAAGAACGAGGCTCTGCTGAATCGCCTTCAAAACGCCGAAGACTTATTACAAAACGCTATGGAAGCAATGAACGATTTTATAAGAGACTATCCTCAAAACACCGATTTTCAATTCTCCGATCCCCTCTACGCGGCGATCATAGAATTACAAATCAAAGAAAATAAAATCGGGGAAGCCAGGACGAATTTGGACGCGATGGAACTCGCTTTTGCGTTTCAGGAAAAAAGAGTTCAAGACGCCTCTCAACGCCTCGACGAAGAACAAATCAAAAGCGCTCGCGAGAACTTCGAACAAAGAAAAATACGCCATGAACAAAGAATAAGTCGTTTGCAGAGTCTTCTTGACGAATCCCTTCCCGAATCCCCTTCATTATAGTCTCTCGCAGTCGGCTCGTCCAGGAACCGCCGCGACGTTTTCCTGACGTCGCGGCGGTTTTTACGTCGCGCGCAAGTCGCCAAATGCGTCTGTAAAAGTCAAGGTCAGAAATAGCGTCTGTGCCTTGCAAAGGAAACATGCCGTTTTTTACAAGCGGTTCTAAAAGAGGAAACGAAACGGTCCTCAGAAAAACAGGCTTTAACCTGATAATTCGTAAATTTCAGCAAAATCAACTAAAAAATCTTTTAATAGTTCTCTCGAAAATTCCGATAATGGCAGAAAGTCGGGTCGGTAGATTCAAGAATCTCCGACTGTGTCGATTGTAGGATCGGCAGAAGACCGGATTCGCAGTTCAGGACACGGAACTGAGGGTCTCATAGATACTGATTATTTCGGAAAATCCGAAAAAACGACGCGAACGGAAGGATTTTTACTAATCCAAAGTCGCGCGTCGTTCGATTATGGTTATAGGAAGTAATACGGATTTTCTCTTGAGACGGGTTGTGCCGTCTTCAGGAGAAGTCTCGGCGGTCTGAGCGAACGTTCGGATCGTGGATCGGCGACGATCCTATTTAAAAAAGTTTGTTTTTCGATGGAGCAAAGTCGCCAACAATTCGCCGTCGACGTCGTTCGTTGGACGAACCGAACGCGGCGCTAACAGCGCTACAAAGCGACGGAACGCTTTTGGCGGTCGGTTAAATTGAACTGCGCGGCGACGAAAGACGATTTTTTTCACTGATATGTTTCTTCCGGAGAATCTGGGAGGTCAGGGATGACTATTGGCGCCACTCGTAACACTAAGCGTAAAACTACGAGTCTCGAAAGGAGTATCGTGTTGGAACCAACCAAAAAGATTCAGATCGGTTTGTTGGCGATAGCGCTGGGCTTTGGCTCGGCGGCTGTCTCGCTCGGCGGAAATAACCTTTTCGCGCAAACCGCGGCAGTTGACGCGACGGTTGCCGTCGCGGGCGCTTCTTCGAGCGCTGCAAATTACTCGACGCTTGCTAGGAGTCAAGAGCTCCTTCTCAAAGCTCGTCGTTCCTTAATGAGCCGCGACGTTGTCGCCGCCGCTCGTTTCGCGAACGAGGCGCAAGCGTTAAACGCCGCTTACACTTCGGCTAGCGATCGTCCGGAATACGTGTTCCCGCTGATCGAACAATACAAGAAGATCGAAGCCGCCGCTAAAACGCAAGGCATGACGGAAACGGTCAAGCGCGAACTTGCCAAAAACTACCTCGAACAGGCTGAAGCCCTTCGTCGCTGCCGCGATTTGGACTCCGCCGAAGCTCTCGTTTCCGAAGCGCGTAACCTCAACGTTACGCTTGACGTCGCGACGGTCGGGCGCAAAATGGACGTCGCGTCCGTTCAGGCTCGCATCGCCGACGATCGTCTCGCTTCTCAAACCGCTTCGCTCAATTCCGCGCCGTTGACCGGCATGTCGGAAGCGTCCAAGCGCCAGGTCGCGGCTATTCAGGCGCAACTTAAAGAAGCTCGCGCTCTCGCGGCCAACGGCCAGGCGGATCGCGCCGAAGCGATGGTTCGCGAAATTCAACGTCAGGGCGTTCCTGAGAACGCGTTTGCCGGCGGCGACTCGCCCGAGCAATTCCTGCGCGACCTCGCGACAGCTCGTTCGCAAAACGTCCGTCTCGTTCAAGCGACGGTTCCCGGCGTTTCTCAAGGCGAAAGCGCCGGTTACCTCTACGTTCAGGAAGCCGACGACGCGGCCGCCAATGGCGACAAGTCCGTCGCGCTCTCCAACTATCGCGACGCGCTGCGTTACTCCGCGGAACTTGATCAGGCGACGATTCGCCACATCAACGACGCGATCGCTCAGCTCAACAATCCGGTCGCCGACATGCCCGAGGTTGTCGTTTCCAAGACGGGCGTCGACCTGACGCAAACTCCGGAAGCGCTCCAAAACGACGTCGCAGCCTTCATCGCCAAACAAAACCAGGTTCGCGAGACCGCTCCGAAAGAAGCGCTTGCCGATCTGAAACAGCTCCGTAAGGAAATCGACGAATCGGCGCTTGACGCGTCGGTGAAAGGGCACTTCAACTACTCGGTCGACATGGCTATCGCCGACACGGAAAAATTCATCGCCGCCAACGGCTCGCGCATTGCGGTCGCCGCTCAAAATCGCGACGTCGAGGAATATATCCGTCAGAAGCGACAAGACGAACTCGACATGCAGAATCGCCTTGCCGAGGACACGGAGAAATTCAACGACCTGATGGAAGAAGGCCGCTACGAAGAAGCGAAGATCCTGGCGAAGAAATGCCGCGATTACTCGCATGACGACGTCGTCGCCATTCAGATGTACGAGAAAGCGGTCATCGGCGGTCAAGTCGCGTTCAACAACCAGTTGCGGGAAACGAAGAACGAACGCAACCTGGCGGCTTTCAACGACGTTGAAAAATCTGCGTTCTCCGTCGTCGACGACGACAACCCGCTCGTGTTTGACGAGGCGCTCAGGGCTCGCGCAAACAAACGCGCCTCCCTCAACCCCAGCGAAACGCGCTCGGAAGCCGATCTTGAAATCCTGCGCAAGCTCGATATGCAAATCTCCCTTCCGTTCGATCAACAGACCCCGCTTGACGTCGTTGTCGAATTCATTCGCACGAACGCCGAAATCAACGTCATGATCGACGAAGCGGCTTTGTCCGAAATTGGCGTAACCAGCGATATGTCGGTTCCGACCAACTTCACGAACATCACGCTGAAGAACTACCTCAAGCACGTCCTGGCGCCGTTCGGTCTGTCCTACATCGTCGAAGACGAAGTGTTGACGATCACCTCGGCGAACAAACGTTCCGGCAAGACCGTCGTCAAGTACTATCCTGTCGCCGACCTCGTCATTGGCGTTCCGAACTTCGGAGCCACCGTTTCTCCGCTCTCCATGGAAGCCGGCTACAACCGCGCTTATCAGCAGGCGGCGATGCGAGGCGTCAACGGTTCCGCCAGCACGATCTCCGGTCTGAACAACAACGTCTTCGGTTCGAATTCGACGCTGCTTTCGCCTAACATCACCGCGCAGATTCAATCGAGCGGAAACGCCCCGATCACGACCGGTCAAGGCGGCGGCATGAACGATCCGTCCGAACTCATCGACCTCATCACCACCGTCGTTGGCGACGAGGAAACCTGGGACGCCGTCGGCGATCCGCAGTTCTTCTCCCTCAACAACACGCTGGCGATTCGTCAGACGGAAGAGAACCATGAAGAGATCAGCGAGCTCCTCGAAAAGCTCCGCGCGCTGAACGACCTCCAGGTCGCCGTCGAAGTTCGATTCATCACGATCAGCGACGAATACTTCGAAAAGATCGGCGTCAACATGAACCTGTCGTTCAGAGCGGCTAACGGCGACGCTTCCGACGTCGACGACGATTCCGACACGCTCACTCCTACCAAGAAGGGCGTTTACGGCATCTACTCCGGCGACGCGACCGGCAAGCCGTTCACCGACAACTTGAACATCAACTTCTCGCAGAACAGCTACGGCCTCGCGGTTCCGCAATTCGGCAACTACGACCCGTCCGTTGGAGCTCAGCTCGGCTTCGCGATCCTGTCTGACATCGAATCCTACTTCTTCGTCAGCGCCGCGGAATCCGACACGCGCACCAACGTCCTGCAAGCGCCGAAAGTGACCATGTTCAACGGTCAAACCGCCAGCATCATGGACTACACGAGCGTCCCGTACGTCAGCACGGTTATCCCGGTCGTCGGCGACTTCGCCGTCGCGCAGCAACCGGTTATGACGGTCATCAACGAAGGTCAGTTCATGACCGTTCAAGCGACCGCCTCGCCTGACCGCAAGTACGTCCGCATGACCGTCGTCCCGTTCTTCTGCAAGATCACCGACAACGATCGTACCTTCAAGTTCGAAGGCACCGACTCGGTCGCGACGAACAGCACCAGCGCCAGCAAAGGCAGCAGCCTGCTCGAAAGCATCACCGACGAACGCACGACGAACAACAACGCCGAGGTCGTCAGCCAAGGCACCACCATCCAAGAGCCCGTTACCTCCAGCTTCTCCGTCTACACGACGGTCAACGTTCCGGACGGCGGCACCGCCCTCCTCGGCGGTATCAAGCGCCTCTCCGAAGGTCGTAACGAAGGCGGCGTCCCGATCCTGAGCAAGATCCCTTATATCAAGAGACTCTTCTCCAACAGCGCGATCGGACGTGAAACCACGAGCATGTTGATGACGGTTACCCCGCGCATCATCATCCAGGAAGAGGAAGAGGAATACGCTACCGGCGTCAACGCCGCTAAGTGATCTCTTCAAAACAATACTCTGAGTATGGCCTCGCTCGAAAGGGCGAGGCCGATCGAAACGACAAACTGAGAGGGCGAAAGGAGAAAATCCTTTCGCCTTCTTTTTTCTTTCCATCGCGCCGAAAAAGCCCCGACCTTTTGAACCTCCGAAATCTAAAATAGACCTTGTTTTTACTTGCTAAAAAAGGTATTCTCTGACGTCGGTTCTCTGCGAAAATCGTATATTGGCCCTGGCGTAAAAATGACGTTGCGAATTGGAAGAACAAACACGATCGTTTCCCTGATAACGTTCGTCGCGATCATTGCGTTCTCAACGACGACCGTCGCGTTGGGTCAAGACAAACCGTCCGGATTTTCGGGATACTTGCTCGACTCCGCCGGTCTGGACGGACAAACGCGGGAATCGGCGTGGTCGGAGACCTTCGAATCGGCGGGCGTCAGTTGGCGCTACGTCTACCAGGACGGTTCCGTTAAGGTGTCGACTCATAAACGAGTCGACAAAGAGGCTCATGGAGCCGAACGCTCGGAATATATCAAATACGAAGTCGAGGAACCCGGCGTCGTCGTTTTTGGACATTATGTCGACTATCCGAGCGTTTACGACGAAACCGCGCCTTCTCTCTGGATTCGGAGCGATCGTCCGGGCGTCGCCTTAGCGGCGCTGGTCGTGTTTCCAAACACGCTTCGTCCCGACACAAACACGCCTCTCACGGCTCTGCTGGTCGGCTCGACCTATCAAAATCCCGGCGAATGGCGTCGACTGACTTTTCCGCAAGGTCTGGACAAAGCTCTTGAAAAAACGACGCAAGCGATCCGCGGGGAACATAAAATACCCGTCGATCGAAGTTGCGCCTACATTCGGCAAATCTTATTAATTTCAGAAGCGCGACGCGGCAAGTACTCGCTTTGGATCGACGATCTTGAAATCAAAGAGCACATTCGCCCCGATTTCGATTTGTTGAGTCGTTCGGAACAACGAGCGCGGTTTGATCCTATCAATTTGCTCAGCAGTCGTCTTGAACTTTCGCAAACGCCTATTTTTTGGCAAGACGATCCTGAAGAAGCGGACGTCTACGGACGCGAACCCTTTGAAATCGACCAGGAAAAAGTAGCGAGAAACAAAAAACAAAAACTGAATTTCAGCGCGGACGCTCTCGCCTCGCTTGTCTCCAAAAACTCGACGTTCGCCAACGCGGAGAACAAACGCGCAACGCAAGGATTTGGCACGGCGCTTGATTCGACGCGGCAAGAGGCGACTTTTGCGGAATCCGCGTTCTTCCTTCCGACAAGCGACGACGTCCTTGCGCCGTTTGCCGCGCCGACAATCGTTCAAAACAACGCCGGGCAAAATCCCATTTCAACAGACGTCGGCTCGAAAAAACTTGTCGGACAAACGGGATTCGTCGGCGGAGACAGTTCTTCTATTGGACAAGTGTCTCAAGCGGCCTTCGCGTCCAACGCGCCCGACGCCCAGGAACGACAAGGCGCGGACTATCTTGAGTTGCAACCGACGCAAACGCTGACGTCCGGCAGCGGAACGCTCCAAAGTTCCGACTTAGCCGCCGAAAGCGGGTTCTTTCGCAAAGGCGAAAAACTCACGCCAAACGTGAGAATCGAAGACGGAATTCTGACGACTCCCAATAAGCGCGTTCTTTCAATTCGCGCGATCGAATACAACGGCGAATCGTTCGAGTTTTTGAAAAAACTGGGATTCAACGCCGTCTGGCTCAATGAAACGCCGACGCCCGCTCTTCTTAAAGAAGCTAGCGAAACAGGCGTTTGGCTCGTCGCTTTTCCGCCCGAGCAAAACGCGATTGTTTCGGAAGCGGAAGTCGAAGCGGCGACGACGCCTCAAACCGAAGAAGAACGGCGACTTGCCGGCTCCAGAAACGCGTCCGGGCAATCCTCCTCCGCCGATCGATACGGCTCCGCCTACGATCCCGTTCTCATGTGGAACGTCGGCGCCAATCTCCACTATGAACAAGTCGTTACGACTCGGGAAAGAATTGGAAGAGTTCGCAGATTGGACGATCAGTACAAACGACCGTTCGTCGCGTCTGTCTTTAACGGCCTGAGAGAGTATTCTCAAGGTTCGGAAAAACTGAACGTCGTTCTCCTCGATCGAAATCCGATTCTGACGTCGCTGGACTTAAACGACTATGGCCAATGGCTCGACGACGTCCAACTTCTGACCGAAGTTAATTCCGTGGCTTTTTGGAATAAAATTCAAACGCAACCCGATCAAAGCGCCTTTCAACAACGTCAATATTTCGGGGCGCTCGACGACACGCCGGGACTCGTAACTTACGAACAGATGCGTCAATGCGTCAGGCTCTCGATGCGCGCGGGATGTCGCGGCTTGTTGTTTGGGTCCTCTTCTCCGCTCGACGCAAAAGACCATAAAACGGAATATCGAGCCAAAGCGCTCGAAGCGATCAATCTCGAATTGCAATTTCTGTTGACCTGGTTCGCTCTGGGCGTCCCGGAAAGAACGCCTCTTGAGACGTCCGATTCCAATCTTAGCGCGTTGGTTTTCAAAGCCAATCGCGCGCTTCTCGTCGCGCCAATTTCGACCGCCGAGAACAATCAATACGTAATGGGGCAAGACGCGGCGTACAATTGGGAAGCGACCGTTCCCGTCCCCGAAAGCTATTCCCCGGATCTTTTAACGCCGGGCGCGTTGCGGAAAATCCTCGCCAAAAGAAAAGCGGGAGGCAGTTTCTTCTCCTTAGAAGAAGGATCGATGAACTCGCTTCTGTTTTTCACTCAAACCGACTCGCTAAGTCAGAAGATGACGGAATACGCGCAGATTTTCGGCAAGCGCATGGCGGAACTCGCCGTTGATCTGGCGCGAAAAAGAGTCGACATGTACGAGCAGACCGTCTACGGAATCCAATATCTGGAGTCGCACGGAAGTTCGTCGACAGACGCTCCGAGGGCGCCGATTTTGGGAACCGTCGTTAACAGAGCCAACGAACAACTCGACGACGCGGAAACGTCTCTGCGCAGGCGCGACGTCTCGCAAGCGTATCTTGCCGCGGAACGAGCGACTCGGGAGATAAGGAATCTGGAACGAACGTTTTGGGAAGACGCGACAAGCTCCGAAGTAACCCGCCCGGTAACGCCGTTGTCCACGTCCTTTTACGACATGCCGGCGTATTTAGAGCTCTATCAAAAGCTAATCACGGGCAAGCTTCGCGCCGCCGGTCCCAACTTGATTTTGGGAGGCGATATGGAAAATCCTTCCAATTCAAAGGCCGACGGCTGGCAATTCTATCAGGAAAGATCCGCCAATCTCTCGGGGGAAATCCGATACGACGCGCAAGCTTGTCGAAACGGATCGTTGGGTTTGCTCGTAAAAGTCTTTCCTCAACGAGAAGGTCAGGCGCCAAAGGAGGCGGAATGTCCCGTCATGTTCGCGGAAACAAGTTTTCCAACAAGGGTGGGACAACTCGTCTGTATTCAGGGCTGGATCAAAATCCCCAAAGATCTCACAAATTCGACCGACGGTTTGCTTGTTTACGAAGATCAGGGCGGGCAGGCGTTGGCGTTGCGCTTTAAAAAAGCCTGCAACTGGAAACGTTTCGCTTTTTACCGTCTTTCGACAAACGACGGTCCGATGCGCGTTCGATTCGCTTTCTCCGGATGCGGAGAAGTCTATCTTGACGACGTCGCGGCTTTTGTCGTCCAATAACAGTCGAGGCGGCGGGCTTAAAATCTCTTGGCGAACGTCTGTCGCCGCTCTTAAAAAAAACGCCGGCGGTATATCTTTTGAAAAAAATCTCGGTATACTAAACGTACGCCGGCAAGCGCGTCCGGCGTTGTTTTTGTCGAAATTCATTTCCACTGGAACGCCGTTATGACAGACCAACTAGACGCCGATCAATTCGAAAATCCCGTCGATTCGCAAAATGATTTCGCGCCGGAACCCGCCGTTGACGAAAACGCGGAACAAAACGTCGATTCTCCTGCTCCCGACCTCCCTGAAGAAACGAAGCGCCGTTTCGCGGACGTTTACGCAAATCTTGAACGAGAGCTTAACAAAGTCTTTGTCGGACAAAAGGAGTTGGTTTTGGGGGCGTTAGTCGCGCTTTTTTCGGGCGGGCACGTTCTTGTAGAAAGCGTGCCGGGGCTCGGAAAAACCCTTTTCGCTTCCGCGCTTGGACGCGCGCTGGGGTGCAAATTCGGACGCATTCAGTTTACCCCCGACCTCATGCCGTCCGACGTTATCGGCGCGCCCGTCTTCGATATGAAAACTCAGGAATTCAACTTCCGTCCCGGTCCGATCTTCGCGCAAATTCTTCTTGCCGACGAAATCAACCGCGCCCCGGCAAAGACGCACTCCGCCTTGCTTGAAGCGATGCAGGAAGGCGCCGCCACCGTCGACGGTCAGACGCACGTCTTGCCCGCGCCGTTCTTTGTCGTCGCGACTCAGAACCCAATCGAGTCGGAGGGCACTTACCGATTGCCGGAAGCGCAGGTCGACCGTTTTATGTTCAAATTGCTCGCCGACTATCCGAGCGAACAGGACGAACTAAAAATACTCGCGGAACATGGCAAACATGTCGATCCCAAAGAAAAACTTGCCGCCGTTCAGCCCGTCTTGTCGGCGGAAGAGATACTGTCGATGAGAAAGGCCGTCAACGACGTTTACGTCGCTCCTAAACTTCTCGACTATATCAATAAGATCGTTCGCGCGACACGAAAATTTCCGCGACTTGCGTTCGGCGCGTCCACGCGCGCGGGCCTGGCGCTAGTCCAAGGCGCCAGAACGCTCGCCGTTTTTCAGGGACGCGGTTTTGCGACGCCCGACGACGTCGCCAAAATTGTCGCCCCCGCGCTCAGACACAGGGTCTGTCTCTCGCCTGAAGCGGAAATCGAAGGGAGAAACGTCGACGAAATTATCGCCGCGCTCGTCAGATCGATCGACGTGCCGAGAATGTAGCCTTTTGCAAATCAAAAGTTAATAATTCGTCAAGGATTTAAAATGCGACGCCGTCAATCTGTTCAAAATCGGCGTTATGAGAAAATCCTTGACGTTTTTTATATCGCGTTCCTTCGCGGGACGCGACGTCTCCACTTTACTCTTTAATTGAATAGGAACGTGTTATGAAACAGATAACAAACTCTCTATTCCGACGACGATCAGCGTTGATATTATTCATCGCGTTTGGAGTCGTCTTGTCCGTTCTAAAAACGTCGTTCGCGCAAGAGAACAACTCGTTCCCGTTTAAAAAAGACGTTCAACGGTACGAGCAAATTAGCGCGGAAAATCCGCCTGCAAAAGATACGACGTTCTTCGTCGGAAGCTCCACGTTCACGATCTGGAAGGAAATCCCCGATGATTTCGCCGAATTCAACGCTATCAACCGAGGGTTCGGCGGTTCGCGCATCTCCGACTGGAACGACGTCGCCGCCGACAGAATTCTTACCCCTTATAAGCCCGGAAGAATCGTTTTCTTCTGCGGCTGCAACGACATAGCCGGGGGCAAGTCGGTCGAAAAGGTCTTTGGCGATTTCAAAACGTTCGTCGATAAAATGCGCGACGCCAATCCCAACCTGGTAATTCACTTCTGCGCGCTTCATATGCCCCCGGTGCGCGAAAAGAACTGGGAAAATTTCCGCAAATTTAACGCCGACGTCAAAGAACTCGCCGACTTGGATTCCAATATTTATTACGTCGATTTTGCCGCCGCAACTTCCGATGAAAACGGAGCAGGACGCGCTGAACTCTTCCAAAACGACCGTCTTCACTTAACGCGCGAAGGAGAAAAAGTCCTTATTCCGCTTATCAAGGAATCGATCAATCAGGAAATTGCCGATAAAAGTCGCAACGAAACGACATGGCTTCCTACGCCCGTTAAAAACGACTTGCAAAAAATCGATTTCTATTCCGATTCAACTGAAATAGATCTCTCCGGCGACGCTTTTTTCCAATGCGATTATAGCAATTGCTCTGTTACATTAGAACGTAAAGGCGAGAACGTCGTCGTTTCTTTGTCGTCTTGGCAAGAAGGAAATCCCGTTCCTCTTGCAATCGCGACAATTCCTTTTGACGATGTGTTAAACGTCGCGTTGAAACAAGCGATGTCGACCGACGATTCTCTCTCAATCAAAAGCGTCCAAATTCAACTGAAGTCGAATTGTTATATCACTTTTTCCGACTTTTATGGAAAACAAAATTTTGTGTCGATCGATTATACTTTCGCCAACAATCGTCGTCTCACGTTTGAAGCGCCCCTCGTTTGGAAATTCCCGCAATTCGATCCTGAGAAAATCAACGAATTAAAAGCGTTCGGCACGGCGGGATTGAAACCGATCGACGGTCATAAGGGAAGTTACGCGTTTTTGTCGATCGTCGATCCTCAAACGCGCGCAGGAATCGTCGGCGGTTGGATTACCAGCGAAAAGGCGGGCGGCGTGGTCTTGTCCGGAAAAACGGAGGACAACGTCCCTACGATGACTCCCCAACTTGATTTCGGCAATTATCAAAACGAACGCGTTATCACGGAACGCTTTGTCCTCGGACAGTTTGACGATTGCCGTATCGGCCTGGAAAACTACGCCGACGCCATTGCGACGTATTACTCGATCAACCTGAACCAAAGCGCGCTTAACGGCTACTGCACCTGGTATTCCGACAAAAACGGCGGAGCGTGCAATGAAACGGCGATTAAAGAACTGACCAAATCGATCGTCGACAATTTCGGCGATTACGGATTTCAATATGTTCAAATCGACGACAAATGGCAACTTGGAAATTCCAAAAACGGTCCCAACAAAAACTTTACCGCGCATAATCCCAACGGACCTTATCCGTCGGGCATGAAAGCGACGTCCGACTTCCTTAACGATAACAAATTAACGGCGGGAATTTGGTTCATGCCTTTCTCCGGCAACTTTGACGATCCTTACTGGGCGGACAAACAGGATCTCTTTGTAAGAAGCGCAATCGATTATCCGGAAGAAGGACAAAAGAATACGCGTCGTTATTCGAATATCAATCAGCGCAAGGGCGCGCCTTATGAAACGTTCTGGGGCGGAACCGCGCTCGATATGTCGAATCCTAAAACGATCGAATATGTTCGAGACGTCGTAAAACGAATCACCCAGGACTGGAATTACAAATTTATCAAAATCGACGGAATGTGGGTCGGAGGAGCTATTGAACAACTCTACGTCAACGACGAGTACCTTCCGGAAGATATTGGTAAGCAGATTTTCTTCGACCGCACACGGACCAATATAGAAAACTTCAGAACAGGACTTGAGACGGTTCGTCAGGAAGCAAAAGGAACTTTCATCCTGGGTTGCAACGTCTCTCAAAATATGCGAACCCTCGCAGCCTCGTACGGCCTGGTCGACGCGATGCGCGTCGGTCCCGACAACGGAGCCAGCTGGGACGGCGTCTGCGCCGGACCGTGGCGCGGAACGAACCGTTACTTCTACAACGCCAGAGTTTGGTACAACGACCCCGACCCAGTCTACGCGCGAACCTCGATTCCGATCGAACGCGCTCGCGTTTCCGCCTCCTGGGCGTCGATTACCGGTCAGCTCTACGCGTTAAGCGACTGGATCCCCGATTACGACGAGGCGCGCGTCGATCTCGTGCGTAAAACAATTCCCAATCATCAATGCAAAAACGTTCGACCCGTCGACTTATTTGACGTCGACCTGGCTCGCGCGTGGATTTTAACTCATGAACATGAGGGCGTTCGCCGCGACGTCGTCGCGCTGTTCAACTGGCATGGCGGAGACGACGAGCCGTTTGAATTCACGCCGGAAAAAATCGGTCTTCCGCTCGTCGACAAAAACGGACAAAAAATAGAAAAATACGTCGCTTATAATTTCTGGGACGACGAATTTATCGAACCGTTTGACACGTTCAAAACGACTCTCGCCAAAGAATCGTGCAAAGTCTTCGCGATCCGCCCCGTCGAAGATCATCCAATACTCTTGAGCACGTCCAGACATATCACCCAAGGCGTCGTCGACGTTTATTTGGAATGGTGGGACAAGCACACGCAAACCCTGCGCGTTGAAGCGTACGTTCCGCCAAAATGCGCCTACGAACTACGCGTCTACAACCCGTCGACGGGTAAACTCGATCGCTGGACTGCGCCTCCCGAATGCGTCGGCCATCAAATCTTCCTATATCGTGCAAATAAAAACGGCGAAGGACTCTTTTCTGTAGGTGAGTTCGACGTCGATTAAAGATATGCTTTTTTCACCATAAGACGATCGTCCGAGACGACGACGTTCTGTGTCGTCCACAAAAAAAGACGCCGACTTGGAAAATTCCAAATCGGCGTCTTTTTTAATAAACGATCGTCGCAATTACTTGCGCACGTTTGGGATCAGAACATCGGCGATTCCCAATCCCAATACTTGAGATAGAGCAAAATCGTCAAAATTACGACGATAAGGCCGAAAACTTTGGCGCCGGTAGAGGACTTCAGGAAGACGTTGTTGAACTTTTCAACCGTCATCTTGCTGTTGAACATCTCCGTCAATTTCGCCTTCTCGTCCTCGGACTGAGCGTTTGCAAGCGCGGCGTTCAGTTCCGCCTGAACGTCGGCGTCTGTCGGAAATTCGGGGGCAAGCTGTACAAACGCTTCTTTTCGAGGCGCGACAATGCGAAGAATAAACGCGATTGCGATCAACACGCCAAACGTAACCGCCATTCGATTGAGGAAGTCCAGACCCGGACAGCAGACGGCCAGCGTCTTGTAAAGAATCGGACATCCGAGCAACGCGATAACGCCGTAAATATTCGGAGCCTTCTTCATCCAGAAACCGATAACGAACGCGGCGAAAATACCGGGCGAAATATATCCCTGAAATTCCTGAATCGCCTTGAAAACGCCGCCGTATTTCGGATCGTTCCAAATAGGAGCGACAAAACAGCCGATCAACGCAAAGGTAACGACGGCCAGACGTCCGACCCGGACAAGTCTCTTCTGACGTTTTGCTTCGGAGGCGGCGTCGGTCGACTTCGGCGTAAACTCGTTGTAAAGGTCCATCGTGAAAATAGTGGACGCGGCGTTTAACATCGCGGCCACGGAGCTGATGATCGCGCCAAGCAACGCGGCGAGCATGAAGCCTTTAAAACCGCCCGACGGAACGACGTTGCTCATAAGAAGCGACAACGCGCTGTCCGTGTCGTACCCGCTAATCGTCGTGGAACTAAACAGTTTTCCCTGCGCTTCGGGCGACTTCTTAATGGCGATTAATTGTTGTTCAAGACGGTCGGGAACCGCCATTTTATCCTGCTTCTTAACGGTAGGAACGCCAATGCCAAGCGCTTCCGCGTCGTAATTGAGCAGAGCCTGAGCAGCTTCGGCGTCGTAAGCGGCAAAGCTACGACTGAACGTAAACAGCGGCTGATCAGCGGTGGGCGCGCCTTTGAGTTCTTCAAAACGAGCTAATTCCGATTCCGAAGCTTTCTGCGCGCTGTCGTGTTGCTGGTTGGCAAAAAGATTGAACGCGATCATGCCGGGGAAAATGACGATGAACGGAATTAAAAGTTTCATAAAGGCCGCGAAAACCAGACCTTTTTGACCTTCGCCCAACGTCTTGGAACCGAGAGTTCGCTGAATAATGTATTGGTTCAGACCCCAATAATACAAGTTGGGAATCCAGATCGCCAAAACGAGAGCCGTAACCGGAATGACCAAATCCCAACTCGCGAGATTCATGCGAAGTTTGCTCGCGTTCAACTCGTTAAAACGTTGCCACGCGTCCGCGCCGACAAGCTTGTCGGCAATTTCCGCGTCTTGCAATCCCGCGTTCTGAACCAGAACTCCAACGTCGGCGGTTCCGAGGTATTGCATCGAAAAGTAAAGCACGACGGCGCCGGCGATAATAAGCGCGGAACCTTGTAGCAAGTCCGCCCACGCGCACGCTTTCAAACCGCCCGCGAAAATATAGCACGCGGCGATAACGCCGATGACCCAGCAGAAGAAATTCAGATCCAAACGAATGCCGCAAACGGTCGCGTCGCCAAAGAAACCGGAGTAAGCCTTAGCGCCCGCGTAAGTTACAACCGTAATATTGACGACGATCAGCATGATCATCATCATGATCGACATGATCAGACGAGCCGCTTTATTATAGCGTTTTTCCAGATATTCCGGGATCGTATAAATACCGGCTTTCAGGAACCGAGGCAGGAAGAAAAACGCGACGATAACCAGCGACAGCGCGGCGATCCATTCGTAGCTGGCGACCGCCAGTCCGATGTAGTCGGATCCCTGACCGGACATGCCGACAAATTGTTCCGCCGAAATATTCGCGGCGATCAGCGAGAAACCGATCAGCCACCATTTCAAACTACGTTTCGCTAAAAAGTACTCGGTGGCGTTTCCGTCGGAGCCGCGACTCATTCCAAACGCGACAAAAATTACCGCCGCCAGGAAAAGGAAGAACACGACGACGTCGCCGATTGAACCTAAAGCCCCAAAGCCCCCGGCAGACTCGGCGGCGTCGGACGCTTGCGCAAAAAGAACGTTTAACATTGATAATCCTATTATATACACGGTGTTTCGCCGTCAACGCGAACGCGCGCCGCCTCGTTCCTATTAAGGACGAAACGACGCGTGTTGTCGTTGAAAGCGCGTAAACTAAAAACTCACTTGCTCAGGAAAACGAAGCAACCCTTCTTGTTGCCGACCAGAACGTCCGGGACTTTGTCGCCATTAATGTCCTGCGTCATGACCTGCGTTCCGACGCCGGAATCGTCGTCAATAACGTGGCATTTGAAGGAAACGGAACCGTTGTCGCCGCGAACAGTCTCCCACCAGAAGAGATAAGGCGTGTCAAGCGTTCCGACGTCGCCCTGGGATCCGTGCGCCATCCAACGCTTGCCGCTAACCACGTCCAAAACGCCGTCTCCGTTGAAGTCGCCAAGCGCCATCGAGTGAAGCTGGCTCGTCTTCGGGAAGAAATCGTCGCCCGGCTCGGTCGGAATGATCCAGTTGGGTTCAAACGTAATATCGCCGTTATCCGCGCGTTTCTGAATCCAGCACAGAAGCCCGTAAAGGTGGCAATGCCACGCGGTAAAGACGTCGTTCAGACCGTCGCCGTTGAAGTCGAAAACTAAAATATTGGAAGCGGCTTCGGCAAATTTGAATTCGTGGAATTTCCACGGAACGTTGGAGGCGTCTTCCGGTTGTTCCCACCAGCCGTCCATTTCGAGCAGATCGACGCGGCCGTCGCCGTTAACGTCGCCGCAACCGTTGCCATGGAAATAACGTTGATATTTCGCGTCCTCGCCGGAGACGGGGCAGAACGTCCACGGTTCCTTATAATTGTCGCCGCGATTGGGAACGCAGAAGCCGTACCAATTGTTGCGATTGAAAATTAATTCGGCTTTGCCGTCGCCGTTGACGTCTTCCCACGCCTGGGATTCGTTGCCTAATTCAATCGTCGATGGAATTTCTTCCCACATTCCGTCGGTCTTGCCCTGCGGATTCTTATACCAGAAACCGTCGACTCCAGGATGCGGACAAATGATAATATCGTCCCATCCGTCCCCGTCGATATCGTCGACGAAATTGACGAACGAATTCGAATAAGACTCGGGGTCGTAGGAATCCTCGCCTTTCATGAACTGATGTTCCGTCTTGAATTCGGGCCCTTCGTACCAGATGTGCCCGGAGACGACGTCCATGACTCCGTCTTTATTAAAGTCGCCAAAAGCGGCTCCTTCGCTGCGAAACTTATCGCTAACGACAATCTTCTGCCATTCCGGTTCCTTAGCTTGAACGGAAACCGCAAACGCTGATCCAACGGCGACAAGCGTCAAGACGCATGCGCTTAATTTTAACATTGAACGATACATTGCTACCCTTTTTTAAAAACGGACGCCTAAGCGTAAAACGCCGACTGACGCCAAACGCGGCCTGCCACGATAAATTGACGACGTTCGAAACAAAAGCGTGAAAACAAACGCCGCTTCAATTTGTAAAAACCAAACGGGAAGAACGGGACGCTCGTAGCGCGTTATCCGCCCGCCTCCACGCGTCTATTAGAACAAAGAACAAGGCAAATTTCAAGGGTCAGCAGAAAAATAATGAAAAAAAGTCCTGAAGTCAGAAAAGGCGGCCATGTCGGCGGTATGTAGCAAATCAACTCCGTCGTCTGGACTCTACTTAAAGCGTTTTTCGTCTGTTGGTTTTTCCGCGACTTCGGCGGCCTGACGATTCGCCGCTTGAGCCAGTTTTTGAAGCGCGAGCGAATCGGGTATGACGGCCTGGGCTTCGGCGACGATTTTCGACGCACGATCGTAATCTCCGCGAGCGAGCGCGATTTCGGCAAGGCGCAGGCGATACTCGGGGTCGCGCGGCGCAAATCGAACCGCCGTTTCATACGCGTCTTGCGCGTCCGCCAACAAACCAAGACCGGCGTAAGAACGCCCCTTCCCCGCAAAAATCTCAACGGGTTCGCGATTCGTCGGATAGAGAACCTCAAGATACTGCCATGTGGCGAGCGCGGCGTCGTGATCGCCCGTCTCGTTTTGCAACGTCGCAATTTTGCGAAGGAGCGAACGATCGTCCGTTTCAAAATGTACGGCTCGTTGGAAATCGGCAAGAGCTTCTTCGGATTGTCCAAGCGCCAACTCCGCGTCTCCGCGAAGCTCCCAACCGACGGCGCTCCTCGGGGACAAGTCGATAATTTTATTCGCCCAAAGGATCGTTTGATCGGAACGATCGACCGTCAACGCTTTTTCGCCAAGGGATCGATAAATCGACGCCTGAACGTCTATTGGGCCGTGTTTGTCCGCCGCTTCGCGCAAAACGTCCATCGCCTCGACGCGTTTGCCGCGTTTCCAGAGCGTTTCGCCGTAAAATCGACACGCGTCGATATCGGCGCCGTTGAGCTCGACGGCTTGCGCAAGTTTCTCTTCGGCGACTTCCAGATCGCCGCGTTCATAGGCGGCGATTCCCTCGCGACTAAGAGGAAGACTCTCCGACGCTTTTTTCGTCATGCGGTAAAAAGGAACGTGCCGGCAGCCAAACGGCGATAAAACGCCGACGACGAAGACCAACGACAAAACGACAAGAAATCGGCGTCGTAAGTTCGAAGAAACGAAACGCGAGGAACGGCGCAAGAACGCCCGCTCCAATAAAGAACGCGCCGAGTCCGCCGTCAATAAGACAGACTTAGCTCGTTCCGTCGCAACGTTTACAATTCCTCTACGCCGGAAATTCATCTCGCCTTTTCTTCCTCAAATCGCCGCGCCGCGTCCATACTGCGCCTTCAGGAGGAATCCTAGCGATTATCCGAAAAAAAGTCAACCCCGAGCTTAACGGCTCAGCGCTTTCACGACGCGAAGAATCGCCAACAAAACGCCGAGCAAAACGAACCCGACAAGCCCCAATCCCAAAGCAAAGAGCGGATCGTCAAAATAGGGCTTTAACGCAAGATCAAATTGTTCGCGCCATATTACGTACGTAACGGTCGCCAGACAGAGAAACGGACCGTAAGGAATTTCGCGCGCGGAATTGAAACAACGTCGAATCAGTCCAAAGACAAGTCCAAAAAACGGCGCGACAAAAAAGACGACCACGACGCCCTGCCAACCGACAAAAGAACCGATCATTCCGCTCAAAACGACGTCGCCAAACCCCATCGCCTCGACGCCAAGCGCGGCGCCCCCGACGAGTCGAACCGCCCAAATCAAGACGGCCCCGACAAGAAGACCGACGAAGGAAACCGCCAGAGAATCAAGCGAATTTATTCCAACAACGCGATCAAGACCTTCCGCCAACGCGTATTTGCCAACGACCAGCCAAATCCCCGCAAGACCCAAAATCCACATGACGCCGACGATCGGAGTCAGCGACGAACGACGTATTCGACGCCAAAAAATTGCGAACGCGCGTCGAACTCCAAGGCGTAAATAGAATCGTCGATCCAACAACGCAAACGCCCAAAACGTCCACGCCAACGAGAGAGAACCGCCGACAAAGAGACGAACGTTCGAGACGGAAGCGACCGCTCCGTTCGAGGTCAGCAGGTAAGAGGCAAATTCGCAAACGGAAAAAGTGGAATTTTCTCCCGTCCAGTCCAACGGCCAGGCGATAGGCACCGTTAACACGGGAAAGAGGACGGCGGCGCAAAGCCCCAAAAGAACGCCCGGTATCATCAA
Organism: Thermoguttaceae bacterium; assembly: GCA_017550965.1. Lineage (GTDB taxonomy): Bacteria > Planctomycetota > Planctomycetia > Pirellulales > Thermoguttaceae > RUG369. The sequence goes on along the minus strand of JAFZNK010000066.1, from coordinate 8,783 downwards.
GAGATCGGGAATGACGTAGTCGTCCAAATCGACCAGCGAGGCGCAAAGCGCCAGCCAAAACAACACAGTTTCTACGGCCCAACCCGCCAGAGAGGACGAGGTTAACCCAAACGCGTCGCCGGAGCCGACGGAACTCCAAAACGCATATCTCCACGCGATAAGAATCGCAAAAAGAATTTCGACGAAAAAGGGTCTAACCCAGAAAAACCGGGATTCCCAGCCCGGAATATGCGCGAATATCCACGGCGCGCCCTTGTCGGGATCAGAGTCCGCGCGTTTGACGCTTTTCTTTCGAGCGCCGACGTCGTTGTTCGCAAACGCAAAACGAGAAACGGCAAGCCATCCCCAAATCGGAATATAATCCTGCCAGGTTCGTCGAGGCGTCGCTCCTTTGTCGCTCAATTCCTTAGGGAAACGTCGCCACGGAGAACGATAACGAACGATCCAGCCGAGTCGATCGACGCAGTAATTCGCCAAAGCCGCGAGCAGTACGCCGATTAAAAAAACGGCGATCAAACGGGCGGAATCGGGAGTTTGTGCCAAAGAAGACGCCGAAAACATATTCTCTCGAAAAACGTTCTGCAATTACGCGCGATTTACTCCGCTTCCCGTACGGTTTTGAGCCACGCTTCGTAAAGAAGCCAATGCCCGGAATAGGTCGGATGAACGCCGTCCCAGATCCAGTACTTCGGGCTTGGTTCGTTCGCGACATGCTCGTCGTACATGTCTTGCGTCAATACGTAGACCGCGCCGTACTTTTTCGCTAAATCGCGCGCCGCGTCTTGATAATCGGCGATATTCGCGTCTTCTTTGCGAGGAGACTTAAGCGTCGCAAACGGCTCGATAATCACAAGTCGCGTGTTGGGAAGTTTTTCTTTCGTATAGGCGAGCAATTCGTCAAAAGCGGCGCGATACTCTTCCGCCGATTCGCCGCGCCAGTAATCGTTGACGCCGATCAAAACGCTCAGAACGTCCGGGTGGAGCGCGATCGTGTCTTCGTCCCAACGCGCGCGCATTTCCGTAACGGTGTTTCCGCTGACGCCGCGATTTAAAAACGTCCAGTTCATTTCCGGATTGCGACCGCCAAGCGCGGAAGCGATTAAAAACGCGTAACCGTGTCCCAAAATATGGTTAGGGTCAAGAGTTCGACCGCGGTTCCCGTCGGTAATCGAATCGCCCTGGAAAAGAATCGTCGCGTTTTTGGGAAAGAGTTCCGACTCCGATTTCGGCTCCGCCGCATGAGAAACGCAAACGTTCAAACCGGCGGTTAAAACAACCGCGAAAGAAAGCGCCAATATATGGCGCGCGTTTAGCAAACGAGACATTGACGAACCTTTTTCACAAATAAACGGCAAGGGAGAAGCGGCGCCCTGTCGGCGCCGCCCCTCGTTAAAAAGTCAAAAACGTTCAGATACTGAGCGTCGCGACAATCGACACGTGGTCGCTGGCGTAACGTCCGTTCGAATGCTTGAGAGGATTGATCTTAAACTTTTTCACGTCGACTTTGTCGTTGACGAAAATGAAGTCGATGATATCGCCCTTTTCGGGGGGAATCTTGCCCCAGTTATGATAGGTGTATTCCTGCGCCGCTTCGCGTTCTTCGGCGATTTTGTTGGAGTCGCGAAGACCGGGAATATCGTCGACGCCGGCGGTAATCGTCTGATAGGCTTCCGACTGATCGGTAACGTTAAAGTCGCCGGAAACGAAGAACGGATCTTTGCCGTCGGCGACCTGGCTCATACGGCGAAGAATCAACTTCGCGCCTTCTTTACGCGCGATCGTGCCGACGTGGTCAAGATGCGTGTTCGCGTAGCAAAACGTTTTGCCGGTCTTTTTGCAGCGGAATTTGCCCCAGGTTACAGTGCGGAAACATTGCGCGTCCCAACCTTTGCTGGGCGTGTCGGGCGTTTTGCTGAGCCAGAACGTGCCGCTGTCAAGCAGATCGACCATCTCCTTCTTGAAGAAAATCGCCATGCATTCGCCCTTCTTGTCTCCGTCGTCCCGACCGACTCCAATCGCCTGATAATCGGAAAGTTGTTCTTTCAGATACTCCATTTGAGCGGGCACCGCTTCCTGAACCCCCAAAAGAAGAGGATCGCACTCTCTGATCACTTCCAGAAGAGTCTCTCGGCGAAATTCCCAGTTATTGTCGCCGTCGCCGCCGTTGGCGCAACGGATGTTGAACGACATCACGCGAAATTCGAGTTTTTCGTCGTCAGCCTTGGCGTTGTTGTTAAACGCGGAAAACGCGCAAACGAACGCGACGACCACGCCGATCAATCTAGCGAGCTTCATATTAAACATTCCTTTCAAAAACGCCGCAAGGCGCGGATATTACGTTGAGAACAGAGATTCGAACGACTCCGTTCAACATGGATTACCGTCAAATCGGACGCGCGCCGACGCAACGTCCGAAAAACGATTGTCATTATTCCGAGAAGCGAAATCAACCTCAAATCGACGTTTACCGAAAAGAGATCGTCGCAACGATCGAAACGTGATCGCTTGCGAAGCGCCCGTCGGTATGTCTGACAGGGTCGATTTTAAACTTCTTAACCTCGACTTTGTCGTTGACAAAAATATAGTCGATAACGTTACCGTCTTTGGGATCGACCTGATCCCAGTTGTGAAACGTGTATTCCTGCGCGATTTCCCGTTCTTTGGCGACTTTATTGGCGTCGCGAAGACCGGGAATATCGTCGACTCCTTTCGTCATCGTCGCATAGACGTCGCTCTGATCGGCGACGTTGAAGTCGCCCGAAATGAAGAACGGCTCGTCTTTATCGGCGATTTGACTCAGACGGCGAAGGATCAGCCTGGCGCTTTCGGCGCGGGCGGTCGTTCCAACATGATCCAGATGAGTGTTTGCAAAACAAAACGTCTTGCCCGACTCTTTGCAACGAAACTTTCCCCAAGTCACGGTACGGCAACACATAGCGTCCCACCCTTTGCCGGGCTTGTCGGGCGTTTCGCTCAACCAGAACGTCCCGGAGTCAAGGAGCTCAAACGCGTCTTCTTTGTAGAAAATCGCCATGTGCTCCCCCGCGCGAACGCCGTCGTCGCGACCGACGCCGTACGAACGGTAGCCGGGCAAATTCGCGTTCAAATCGTCCATCTGACCGGGAACGGCTTCCTGAACGCCAAGGAGATGAGGATCGTTTCCTTTGATCACGTCCAAAAGCGTCTCGCGACGGAATTCCCAGTTGTTCTCTCCGTCGGCTCCGTAGTCGCAACTGATATTGAACGACATAACGCGCAGATCGTCGTCGGCGTAAAGATCAAGAGCTGAAAAAACGCCGACGATCGCGACAAAAACAAAACGCAACGACCAATTCGCGATAAATCTCATCTTAACGGTCTCCCGCAAATCATTTGGCGCGAACCTTTTCGAGAATTGGACGAAGAACCTCTTCTAACGCGTTGCACTGCCGCCACATGCCAAGATCGTTCGGATGGGAGCTGTCCATGGTCGCGTCGTAGTCCAAATCTTCGCCAAGCAACGTGTCGGCGCTCAAATAGTAGAGGTTCGGATCGTCGACCTTCAATTCGTCGTAAACCTTTTTCAATTCGGCGTGATTCCTCTTGTGGAATTCCTGCTGTCCGGGCACGATCCACGTGTTGGACAGACGTCGATCTTCGACAAGAAGAATCGGAACGTCGGGCCTCGTTTCGCGAATCTTCCTGATAAACGGAAGAGCGCGTTCGGCGACCATTTCCGGGAACATGTTCGGAAGCGCGTCCAGAACGTAGATTTCCGCGTCAATCTCGGCCATTAGTTCCGCGACGGGCAATTCCATGCAAGCGCTTCCGGAAAAACCGAGATTCAACACCGGAACGTCAAGCCGACGGTCCAGCATCGCCGTAAAGCAATTGCCGGGTCGCGACGCGCAACCGCCGTGAGAAATCGACGTCCCGTAATAAACGATCGGTTTTTGGGCGCGAGGAGACGTCGCCGTAAATTCGGCGTCCTCGGGGACGCCGATCGACATAGCGTCGACTCCGTTATACAGAGGAAGATAAACGATAAAATCGCGCGTCTTACGCTCCATGCCGGAAATCCACGAAACCTCGCCTTCCTGCTTTCGGGGATAATTGCACGCGACCCAACGCCAGCAACCCGACTCGTCGTCAAACGCGTAAAGATCAAAACCGGACACGCCCGTCGCCGGCATATGCGGAAAAGCGAGATCCGCGCTGAAAAGCTTATAGCGAAGTTTAATCGTGTCGGCGTTCGTGCGAAAACGAACGATTTCTCCGGCGGAAAACCGGGAGTTAGTCCAGACGCCGCCGGTAACGACGCCTTCGGCTCGCGAAGGAAGACGATCGAAATAACGCGCGACGTCGTTCCAACCCTTATTTTCAACGGGCCACTGCGTCGCGTCAAACCATTTCATGCCGTCGGCGACGGTCGGTTCGACGTTGATCGGCTCCTGAGAACGAGCAAACGAGCAGGCTAACAACGCGACCAAAGCGACCGAGACGGCGCTCAAATTAAAAAAACGTTTCATGGGATCGTACCTGACGAATAATCAAAAGAAGGATGAAATGCGGATCAAAAACTATTTTGCGCGAAGATTTTCAAGAATGGGACGAATCGCCGCTTCCAAAGCGTTGGTCTGACGCCACATGCCAAGATCGTTCGGGTGAGAACCGTCGACCGTTCCGTCGAAGTCGAGATCTTCGCCAAGAATAGTCGCCGCCTCGAGGTAGTAGAGATTCGGATCGTCGCCCTTCAATTCGTCGTAGGCCTTTTTCAGTTCCGCATGGTTGTTTTTGTGGAATTCCTGTCGCGAAGGAAGAATCCAGGTGTTCGACATGCAACGATCCTCGACGAGAAGAATCGGAACGTCGGGACGAGTTTCGCGAATCTTCTTGATAAAGGGAACGGCGCGTTCGGCGACCATATCGGGGTTCATATTCGGAAGCGCGTCGATCACGTAGATCTCAGCGTCGATTTCCGCCATCAATTCGGCAATAGCTATTTCCATCCTGGCGCTGCCCGAAAAACCAAGATTCATCACGGGAATATTGAGACGACGGTCGAGCATCGCCGTATAGCAATTGCCCGGTCGGGAACAGCAACCGCCGTGAGCGATCGACGTGCCGTAGTAGACGATCGGTTTGTCGCTGCGAGGCGACATGGCGGTGAATTCGCAATCTTCCGGAACGCCGATTGAAAGAGCGTCGACGCCGTTATACAGAGGAAGATAAACGATAAAATCGCGCGTTTTGCGTTCCATCCCCGCGATCCACTGCTGTTCTTCTTCCTTAGCTCCCGGTCGAGTGCAGGAGACCCAAAGCCAACGATTCGTCTCGTCGTCAAACGCGTAGAGATCCAGCCCGGAAACGCCCGTCGCCGGCATATGAGCCATCGCGAGACTGCCGCTGTAAAGGTTGTAACGAACTTTGATCGTGTCGGCGTTAGTGCGGAAGCGAACAATCTCGCCGGCGGAATGTTGCGACAAGTTCCAGACGGCGTCGGTTACCACGCCTTTGGAACGCGCGGGGAAACGCGCGAAATAACGATCGACGTCCGTCCAACCTTTATTTTCAACAGGCCATTGAGTAGCGTCGTACCATTTGAAGCCGTCGGCGACTGTCGGTTCGACGGCGACAGGTTCCTGCGAGATCGCAAAAGAACAGTAAAAAAGCGCAATAAACGTTGCGGCGACAAGGTTCGTATAAAAGAATCGTTTCATCGATGAAGTCCTTTGTCTAACAATACGTTCCTGGGGTAAAACAAACAAACGCCGTCGAGTCTGAAAGACGCGCGGCGTTTGAAAAATCACATACGTTCAACGGTTTGTATACCGAGCAATTCCAATCCTTTGGCGATAGTTCGCGACGTCAAATCGCAGAGAAGCAAGCGACTCGCCTTTACGTCCTCGTCTTCGGCCTTCAACACCGGACATTTCTCGAAAAACGAAGAATACTTATTCGCCAACACGTAAAGATACGCAGTCAGGAAATTCGGTCGATAATCGCGGGAAACGGTTTCCAAAGCCGACTGGAAATTCGTCAACTCAAACGCAAGAGCGCGTTCTTCGGGAGTTCCAAGCGAAAGCGTTTTCGTTCCGTCGGCAAACTCGCGGCGCAACACGTCCACGTCAATTCCGCCCCTGGCAAAAATCGAACGAACGCGCGCGTAAGCGTATTGCATATAAGTCGCCGTGTTGCCGTTCATCGCGAGCATCTTGTCGTAGCTAAAGACGTAGTCGCTCTCGCGATTCTGAGAAAGGTCGGCGTAGACGAGCGCGCCGATTCCGACGCGTTTGGCCGTCTCGCGCTTCTCTTCCTCGGAGAATTTGCCTTCGGCGTCGCGAGCCGCGTCGTTTGCTTCGACGATCGCCAGGGCGCGAAGTTCCGCTTCGTCGAGAAGCGACTTGAGCCCGACCGCGTCGCCGGCGCGAGTTTTAAACGGTCTGCCGTCGTCGCCGAGAACCGCGCCAAATTTGACGTGCGTAAGCTCGACGCCTTCCATTCCGATAAACTTCGCCGCTTCAAAGAGTTGTTCAAAGTGATGCGATTGTCGAAAATCAACGACGTAAAGAATCGCGTCCGGGCGGAATCGATCCCGTCGGTATTCGAGCGTGGCCAGGTCGGTCGTCGCGTAAAGATAAGCGCCGTCGCTCTTTTGAATCAGCATCGGAACGTCCTGATCTTCAAAGAAAATCCCGACTGCTCCCTCGGTCTCGCGCGCGATTCCCTCGGATTTCAAGCGTTCGACAAGAGGTCCAAGGCGATCGTTATAAAAACTCTCGCCAAGCGTTTCGTCAAACTGAACGTCGAGGCGTTTATAGATTTTGTCGACTTCCGCCAGACATTGCGGCATAAATTGTCGCCACAGCGCGAGATTCGCTTCGTCGCCGTGGTGCAATTTCGACGTCTCGTTCAAAACGTCGACGGCGATCGTCTCGCGCCCCTGGGCAAGTTTGACAAGTTCGGGATTCGATTCGACCGCGTCAATTTTTCCTTTGGCTCCGTCGTATTTTTCCTGAGCGGATTCCAGGGCTTTGACGAGACGGTCGCGCTCTTTATTCGCTTTTTTCAGCGCGTCTTTGGTCTCTTTATTTTTTTCCGCGTCGTCCCTTGCTTTCGCTTCGGCGCAACGTCCTTTTTGCGCTTCCAGCGCGTCTTTGGCGGCGACGACTTGCTTCTCCAGCTCGCCGACGCCTTTCTTCGCTCCCTGATAATCGACAAGTTGACGGGTCAAGCGGTACAAACGCGCCAGTTCGTCGACGGGGCTTTGTTCGTAAGCGTTTGGATCGAGAAAATTACGGTAGCCGTAAATGATCATGCCAAACTGAGTTCCCCAGTCGCCGAGGTGATTGTCGGCGACGACGTCGTTTCCAAGGAAACGCAAGATACGAGCGAGGGAATTCCCGATCATCGTCGAGCGAATATGCCCGACGTGCAACGGTTTGGCAACGTTAGGCGCCGAATAGTCCAGAACGATTTTACGCGGTTTCTCAACTTTTTCCACGCCAAGCCGATCGTCGGCTGCCTCTTTTTGAACAAGACTTGCCAGATAGTCGGTCTTCACGCGCAAATTGATAAAACCGGGCCCGGCGATTTCCGGCGTTTCGAGAAAATCGGAATAGTCGAGGCGCGCGACGACGTCCGCCGCGACGTCGCGCGGCGCTTTGCCAAGTTTCTTTCCCAGAGGCATGGCAAAATTCGCCTGGAAATCGCCAAATTTAACGTCCTGACTTGGACGAATGAGATCCAAATATTGATCAGGCTCAACCCCGATCGCTTCAAGAGCTTTCGCAAATCGATCGGCTATTGTTTTTAATACGTTCATAGCGACGCCTCCAGGTTAGTTGTTTGACTCGTCTTCGACAATTGGCGCAACAGGCGTTTCCTGAACTTCCGCCTTTGAAACTTCGGCGTCCAGCGGAATCTCCTTCCCTTTTCCCCAAAGATCTTCCAAAGCGTAATATTCTCGCGTTTCCGGCTCAAAAAGATGAACGACCACGTCGCCGTAGTCGAGAACGACCCAACGACTCTCCTGGTATCCGGAAATACTGTTGCGAACGTCTCCCAGTTGTTTTTCGAAGACTTCGTCAATTTCGTCGCTAATCGCATGCAACTGACGTCGACTGGTCCCGGAGCCAATCACAAAAAAGTCAAACGCTTGAGTTATTTCACGAAGGTCGAGGATACGAACGTCCTCGCCTTTGTTGTCGACGATTAAGCGCGCGGCTAAACGAGCGCGCTCCAGAGACGAAGGCAACTTGTTTCCACTTTGCGTTTTGTTCACGATAATTTTCCTTCAAATTACTTGTGTATAAAAATGATAGGATCGATCGAACGCCAAAGGAAACGTTCATAAAAACGCTTCAATATTTTCCAAAGCTCGCCCTGGCGGACGCGCGAAGATCCCACGAGTCGGCTCAAAGGAGGAGAGTTTCGGCGTTCCGGGAAATATGCGTTAATCGACCGATTTCGACATTATATAACGGTTAAAATCCTTTTTCAAGAGCGCGGAGAGATTCTCAAACCCAAAACGAGATTCCAAGAAACAAAAAAAGCTCCGAAAAGAGCTTCACGACGACAAAGAATCAAACCGAAAAAACGAGGTTGACGGGAATCGAACCCGCAACCACCGGATCGACAGTCCGGGACTCTAACCAATTGAGCTACAACCCCACGCCAAACGACGCAAACAAGGCTCGCGCGCTCGACAAAAATATCAAAAAAAACGAGGTTGACGGGAATCGAACCCGCAACCACCGGATCGACAGTCCGGGACTCTAACCAATTGAGCTACAACCCCACTG
>JAFZNK010000065.1 GCA_017550965.1 Thermoguttaceae bacterium | reverse complement strand
AGTCGCCGCACGGCGACCGCAAGGCTCGGCAGAAGAAGCGCAAGGGACAGAAACGCCAGAGGATTGGAAACGAGCCCATGCGGCGCCGAAAAATGAGGAGTCGCCCCAATTCTGTGAATAAAAAACGGCGCCATAACGGCGTTCTGAGCGACCTGTACTAGCCAGCAGAACAAGAACCAAAACCAGAATTCAGAACGACTCGCGCGTCCGCTAAAATCAACGTACTTACGAAAGCAAATGACAATCGCGCGTCCGAAACTTGGAATCTCCGCCGCGTCGTCGACGCTTTCGCCGCAGGCTGCGTAATCGCTAGGGTCAATTGCCGTTCCACAATTCGGACAAGCGCGCCAGCCCGATTCGAGTTTGTATCCGCAATTAGTGCAGTAGGACATATCTTAATCTCCGCCTAATAGAGCGTTTCTTTGTTTCGGTTCAGCCCCGTGCCGATTGGCGCCGGGCGTTCCGGGTTTCGCTAGTTCTTTAACAATCCAAAGGTCGTAGGGAATCAAAACGACGAGTCCTATCGTCGCAGTGATAAAAACGGATAGCGTCCAACTTGAATACTCTTTTGGATTAGCAAAGCCGTTCGCAATTTCGTATCGATTGACAGCGACAAACGCAAAGAAGCCGTTTAACGCCGCGAAGAGCGCAATGGGCGTCCCGGAGCGATCGCGATCGTGGAAACGACGAACGGCGACGCAAAACGTCGGTATTGAAGGAACAATAATGATCGAAGCGATCGTTGCGACGACAATTCTTTTGACGGCTACGTCGCTTAAGAGGTGGAAAACGAACGCTCCCACAATCATGATAGCGACAAAGACGAGATAATTCAAAATCCAATACCAGAATTCCGCGCGACTCGCGCGACCGCGTAATCGATGCATTTTTCGCAAAACGATCGTCGACGCCGTCTTACAGCTCGGCGCCGGAAAATCAAGTTCGTCGTTCGCGACGCCGTTGACGCCGACCGCAAAGGGATTGCTCGCTCGTTCGTCGACAGTCGCGCCGCACGCGTTACAGTAGAGCGCGTCGTCCGCAAGAGTTGCGCGGCAACGTTGGCAATTCGTCATAACTCGTCTCCTTCTCCGCCCGGCTCGTTCTTCAATTCGTCGCCCTGTTCGACGACCCAGGTTCGATAAATTCGCGAGGTCGGCGCTGCGGCAAAGACCAAGGGAAACGTCAATAAGACGAACCAGAGACTAATCGCCGCAATTTGAATATAAACAAAGTAGTCGTACGCGGCCTCTCTATGAGCGCGCAAGGTATCGTTCGCAATGAATATCGTAATAAAAGAAACGCCGCTTAGCATAACGCACGCGATCGAAGCCAAAACTCGATTCGCGTCGCGCAGACGGCGTGTGAAAACGGCGAGAGTCGGAACGAACAATAGGAAGACTAGAACCGCTATCGCCAGGGACGTCCAAGCTTCGCTAAAATATCGATAACCCAGCCAACCGGTCGTCGCGACCGTCAAAACGCAAAAGAGCGCCCAATGCCAGAATTCCGACCGGCTTGCGCGTCCGCGAAAGTCGGCGTACTTATGAAAGCAAGCGCCAATCGCGCCAAAAAAATCTCGTGCGGGCGGCGCGTCGGGATCGGCGTAAAGGCTGGAATCGGAGTCGTCGCATGGCACGCCGACCGCAAAGGGATTCATACCAGGCTCGTCGATCTGGACTTGACGTCCGTCGCATAAAGACGCGCCGTCGTACGTCGACGTTCTGCTACTTTGGCAATAGGGCATGCGGCTAACTCCGTT
>JAFZNK010000064.1 GCA_017550965.1 Thermoguttaceae bacterium | reverse complement strand
CGGCCGCCGTCGCCTTGCGTCGACGGCTCTCCGCCTGCGGCGGGACGCGTTTTAGTTGGCGGCGCGTTGACGTCATAAGAGCCGCAAGCGGTAGCGCGCGAAGTCGCGCGGACGCTGCAGGCAAACAGGGCGGCGCTTGGCTTTAATCGGCAGTTTTTTCGGCTCTTCGAGCCGAACGTCGATTCCAATCGACGGCTCTCCGCGCTTCGCGCGGGACGCGTTTTGGTTGGCGACGCGTAGGACGTAAAAAAGGCGCGGCGAACTCAATTTGAATTCGCCGCGCCTTCTATTTAATCAAACCGAATCGAAGATCGTTCGATCAGTTCTTCTTGACCTCTTGCAGAGCGGAGTAGTATTCGAATCGCTTCTGGATTTCCGCTTGAGCTTCTTCCTGGAACTTCGCGGCGGCTTCCGGATTGATACGGTTGAGGGACTTGAAGCGGTTCTGCTTGGCTTCGAAGTCTTTGAGGAACCCTTCGGGGGCCTTGCTCGCGAGCGAGAACGGCTTTTCGAGGCGCGGGTCGTACGACCACAGCGGCCAGTAACCGCACTTGACGGCTTCTTTCTGGAGTTCCATACCGGTCTTCATATCGATGCCCTGGCCGATGCAGTGGCAGTACGCGATGACCAAAGACGGACCGTGATACGATTCCGCGGCGACGAGCGTCTTGATCGCGTGCGCCGGATTCGCGCCGAGCGAGATCTGACCGACGAAGCACGTGCCGTACGCGACGGCCATCATGCCGAGGTCTTTTTTGGACGTCGCTTTACCGCCGGCGGCGAATTTCGCGACCGCGCCCTTGGGCGTCGACTTGGACGCCTGGCCGCCAGTGTTCGAGTAGACTTCGGTGTCGAGGACGAGGATGTTGACGTCTCTGGACGACGCGACGACGTGATCCAACCCGCCGTAGCCGATGTCGTACGCCCAGCCGTCGCCGCCGAAGATCCACGTGCTGCGGCGGATCAGGTAGTCGGCGGACATCTGCAGCAACTTGGCCTGTTCGCTCGTGCAGTTGAGTTCGACGATCTTCGCCTTGAGTTCCTTGACCCATTGACGTTGCTGCGCGATTTCGCCTTCGGTTTCCTGCTTGTTGTTGAGCAGGTTCTCGACGAGCGCCGCGCCGAACGCTTCTTTCTTCTCGTTCAGGATTTCCGTAGCGAAACCGCGTTGCTGATCGACGCCGCAACGCATGCCGAGCCCGAATTCCGCGTTGTCTTCGAACAAGCTGTTGCACCACGCGGGACCGCAGCCTTGCGCGTTGGTCGTGTACGGCGTGGTCGGCAAGTTGCCGCCGTAAATGGACGAGCAGCCGGTCGCGTTGGCGACAAGCATACGATCGCCGAACAACTGCGTGACGAGCTTGACGTAAGGCGTTTCGCCGCAGCCCGCGCACGAGCCGGAGAATTCAAACAGCGGCAGCAGGAGCTGCGAGCCCTTGACGGTGTCGACTTTGACCTTCGAGCGGTCGTAATCGGGCAGGCTGAGGAAGTGATCCCAGTTCGCGCGTTCCGCTTCGAGGTTCTTGAGTTGGTTTTCGAGGTTGATGCCCTTCTTGCCTTCCTCCGTCTTGTTCTTGGCGGGGCAGACGTAGACGCACATGCCGCAGCCCGTGCAGTCGTCGGGAGCGACCTGAAGCGTGAATTTCTTGCCTTCGAATTCCTTGGTCTTCGCGTCGACGGATTTGAACGTCGCGGGCGCGTCTCCGGCGTTATCGTAGATCTTCAGACGAATCGCGGCGTGCGGGCAAACGAGCGAGCAGTTGCCGCATTGAATACAGGTGTTCGGGTCCCAAATCGGAATGTCGATCGCGATCGAACGCTTTTCGTATTTGGTCGTTCCGGTCGGGAACGTGCCGTCGGCGTTCGGAAGCATGTCCTTGGTCGTGAGCGATTCGCCGCGCGCGTCCATGAGGGTTCCGAGAACGTTCTTGACGTAATCGGGCGCGTTGTCGGCGACTTTGCCCTGAACGCCGCTGAGACGGTGGAACGTCGAGGTGACTTTCGACGGAACTTTGACTTCCTGCAACGCGGCGAGGGACGAGTCGACCGCTTTGAAGTTCTTTTCGACGATTTCCGGACCCTTCTTGCCGTAAACTTTTTGAATACCGGCTTTAATGCGCTCGATACCTTCGTCGACCGGCATGAATTCGCCGAGCTTGAAGAAGCACGTTTCCATGACCGTGTTGATACGACCGCCCATGCCTGCGGCTTTCGCGACGGAGACCGCGTCGACGACGTAGAACTTCAGCTCTTTGTCGATGATTTCCTGTTGGAGTTCGATCGGGAGGTGATCCCAAACTTCGTCCGCGCCGTAAGGCGAGTTGAGAAGGAACGTTCCGCCCTTGACGATCGGCGCGAGCATGTCGACTTTCGTCGTGAAGACGAATTGATGGCAGGCGACGAAGTTCGCCGAATAGATCAGGTACGAGCCTTTAATCGGGCGAGGCGAGAAGCGCAGGTGCGAGATCGTGACCGCGCCGGCCTTCTTGGAGTCGTAAACGAAGTAGCCCTGGCTGTAGTTCGGGGTGTATTCGCCGACGATCTTGGTCGTTTCTTTGTTGGCGCCGACGGTGCCGTCGCTTCCGAGACCGTAGAAGATGCAGCGACGAACGTCGTCTTTTTCGGTTTGGAACGCTGGGTCGTAATCGACGCTGAGGTTCGTGAGGTCGTCTTTGATACCGACGGAGAACGAGTTCTTAATCGTGCCGGCGGCGAGAGCGTCGTAAACGCCCTTGACCATCGCGGGGGTGAAGTCTTTGGAGGCGAGTCCGTAACGGCCGCCGTAGATCTTCGGCATGGCGCCTTCCCAGCAGCGGTTCATCGCGGCGACGACGTCTAAGAAGAGAGGTTCGCCGAGGGAGCCGGGTTCCTTGGTGCGGTCGAGAACGGCGACGTTCTTAACCGACTTGGGCATCGCGGCGCAGAACGCTTCCGCGTCGAACGGACGGTACAGACGAACGTTGACCAGACCGACGTTTTTATCGTTGCCGACGTAGTCGAGATATTCTTCGACGATGCCGGAGCCGCTCGCCATAATAACGACGACGTTTTCCGCGTTCGGGTCGCCGAAGTAGTCGAACAGATGATATTGACGACCGGTCAACTTGGCGAATTTGTCCATTTCCGCCTGAACGATCGCGGGAACGGCGGCGTACGTCGGGTTGGACGCTTCGCGAGCCTGGAAGTAGACGTCGGAGTTTTGCGCGGTGCCGCGGATGACCGGCTTGTCGGGATTAAGAGCGCGTTCGCGGAACTGTTTGACGAGATCGAGATCGATCATCTGGCGAACGATATCTTCGGAGATTTTTTCGAGTTTGTTGACTTCGTGAGAGGTGCGGAAGCCGTCGAAGAAGTGGACGAAAGGAACGCGCGCTTTATGAGTGGCGGCGTAGGAGACGAGCGCGAGGTCGTGCGTTTCCTGAACGGTGCCGGCGGCCAACATCGCCCAGCCGCAGGAGCGCGTCGCCATGACGTCCGAATGATCGCCGAAGATCGAGAGCGCGTGAGCGGCGACGCAACGAGCCGTAACGTGGAAGACGGTCGGGGTCTGCTCGCCGGCGATCTTGAACATGTTCGGGATCATGAGGAGCAGGCCTTGCGAGGCGGTGAACGTGCAGGTCAGCGCGCCCGCTTGCAACGAGCCGTGAACCGCGCCCGCCGCGCCGGCTTCGCTTTGCATTTCAATCACTTGGGGAATCGTGCCGAAGAGGTTCTTCTTTCCTTTTGCGGCCCAGTCGTCGGTCAATTCGCCCATCGTGGAAGACGGGGTGATCGGGTAAATCGCCATAACTTCGTTGCAAAGATGCGCGATCATCGCAGCGGCTTCATTACCGTCGCACATTACAAAGCGTTTTTCATCGCTCACTGTAGGTCTCCTCTACAAATAACGTCAATAAACGGCGCCAAGACGCCTGTATAAAAAGTTCTTCGTCGCGTTTTCAGGAAAAAAGTCTTTGAACGAAGCGTGGTGAAACGCGCTGTTCGCGCGTCGCCGGACGCGACCTGAAAACGTTGAACGCAATCGGCAAAAAGGAACGTTCGTCAAGTCGACGCGCCGCGGGAACGTCGTCCCGGACGGACGGAAAACTCCCCGTCGACTCAATCCGCGCCATTTTAATCCAACTGTCCCATATCGACAAGGGAGGGGGAATCTTCTTTCTTAAGCTTTAGGCGAAGTTTTTTGAAATTGAAGTCGGACAAACGGGGGAACGTTTTCGCGCGGAACGCGGACGTCCCGACCCGGCGACGGAATAAGCGACTATGTAAAAATACAAAAAATAGCGAAAGAATAGCGACGCTTTTAAACACGGAGACTTTGGAGTTCCGGTCGAAAACTTGAGCGTTTTCTATAAAATATTGAGAAAATTCCCATATTTTTTGAAAAGCGGTTGCCTTTTATCGATAATCGCTGTATAATGTCGGGCGATTTGTCGGCGATTGCGTAGAGTTATGCTCGTCGAGCGAAAGCGGCGGTTGTTCCGTCGCATGGACGTCAGATTTAGACGGTAGGACGAAATTGGCGCGCGCGTCAACGACGTTCCACCGTTTTTTGCTTATTAACGCGGCCTTGTTTGGCAGGGTCCGCGTTCGCAAAAGCCCGACGAATTTTGAAGAAGAAAGAAAACACGGTATACGAATATGTCTGAAAATAGAATCGATCCGGCGTTTGACTCACAAGGCGTCGTCGCGGCGGAAGTCGCGAATTTGCGGAATCAATTAGTCGCCTGGTGCGAACATATCGCCGTAGCCGCGACGAAAGCGCGCGATTCCGGCTGTCAAAGCGCGTTGCTTGACGACTTTTTCCTCGACGCGTTGAGCGCCGCGTGTCAGTCGTCGTCCGTCGACGAGCGCGCGTTGGCCGCGATGTGCGTCAAGGCGGACTACGTCGCTCAGCTGGCCGAAAGCCTCGGCGTCGAGTGCGAGCCCGATTATCAGAAGAAAGTGGAAGCCGAAGTTCTCGCCACGATCAAGGCGATTCCCGAGCTCGACGCTTCCGTCTTCGACGACACGATCGCCGAGAGCGCGAGTTTTTCCAAAGACAGTCTCCGCGAGCGTCTTGGCGACACGGTCTACGGCCTTCAGGAGACGATTCTCGCCGGGCTTAAAGGCGTGGCGACGACGCTGCGTATCGCGATCAAATTGGCGAGTTCCCGCAAAAAGCGCGAGTTTGAAGCCAAGGGAATACGCGCGCGCATTAAGAGCCTGCGTCCCCGCAAAAAGGAAGACAAAGACCTCGTCGTTCAGCTGACCGCTCAGGCGGAAGCGATCGAAGCCGAGATCGCCGAATGGCGCGACTCCGAACGGTTCGTGCTCGACGGAATCGCCCAGGTGCTGGCGTTCCTGTCCCCCGAGCCGGTCGAACAGGTCAAGGTTCCCGAAGAGCCGGATCCGCACGGATTCGACGTTACGGCGGACGCGACCGACGTCGACGCGCTTGTCGCCGCCGCCGCGAAGACCGGCGAACTTGCCGTCGCCGCGTTCAAAGTCTATGAATACGGCGTTTTCCATACTTACGGGGCTCCGATTCCCACGAGCGTTCGCACGACTCAGGTTCCCGGCGTGTGCGTCGCGTATTCCGGCGAAGATTTCGACGCGTTGACCGAATTGCTTGAACGCGCCGAGTTCAGCGACGTGAACGTCGTAACGCGCGGCGAGGCGATCGCGGCGCACTCGTTGCCCGCGTTTAAGAAATATCGTCGTCTCGTCGGTCATTACGGAACCGATCGTTCCCGACAGAACAAAGAGCTCGGCGCTTTCCCCGGCTCGATCGTCTTTTCGACGCCGACGTTTGACGAGCCGAGCGACGATTTCGCCGACTACGTCTTTTCCACAAAAGACTCCTGCTGGAACGAAGTGAAGACGGTCGCGCGCAAGCCTAACGGCTCCATGGATCTTGACGCCGTGATTCGCGCCGCGCAAGATTCCGGCGGATATTCCAAAGCCAAGCCCGTCGCCAAACTCCCGCTGGGGTTCGGCGGCGATCAGATTCCGAGTCTTGTCGAAAAATCGGCGCGCGCCTACCGCACCGGCGCGTTGAAGCGCGTTTTCGCCATCGGCGGCGTCGACGCTCCCGACCAGGTCTACGGGCCCGACGAAGAAAACGTCGTCGACTACTACCCGCGACTGTACGCCGCGTCGCTCCAAAAGGGCGTCTCGCTCACGTTTGGCGACGTCAAGTTCCGATTCGCGCATCTGGAAGTCTCCCCGACGGCGTTTGGCGTTCCGCATTCGATCGACATGGGCCGCGCGCGCGACATGAACGCCGTGCTGCGTTTTGCCGCCGACTTGAATAAAGAACTCGACAAAACCCCGGAAACTTCGCCCGTCGCGTTCTTCGTCAGCGTGTGGGACGAACGCTCGGTCGCGTGTTTGCTCGCTCCGTGCGCGCTCGGCTATCGCGACGTGCTCGTCGGGCCGTACCGACCGTCCGTTTGGACGGAGGACGTGTTCGCCGCGCTTAGCGAAAAGCTCAACGTCCGCATGGTCGGCGCGCCTGAAGAAGACGCCGCGTATCTGGGCGTCCTCTGAGAGCGACGCTGATTTCTCATTTCGCGTTCCGGATTCGACGACGGTCTGGAACGCGTTTTTTTCTTTGCTTCGACGATCTCGCCTGGAAAAGGATTTCCAATGCCGCGCGCCGCGTTTCGTTCTTGTTTCTTCGCTCTCGCTTTTGTCGCCGTCACTTTTCTGACCGCCGTTTCCTCTTACGCTCAGCCGACGACCTATTCGAGTCCGGAAGGAAAGACGAAACTCGACGTCGAGACCGACTCCGCCGCGTTTGCCGTCGAATACGGCGATCTTGCCGTTCGGTTGTCGCTCGGCCTGACGTTTCGCGACGCGCCGCGATGGGGCGCGGTCGAACTTGTCGAGACGACGACGCGCGACGTCGTCGATATTTGGCATGGAATCGGCCGAAAGTCGGAATATTGCGGCCGTTGCGTCGAGGCGACCTTTACCGTTCGCGAAAAGGACCCGCCCAACCGCAAGTTGGACTACGTCTTTCGGCTTTACGACGAAGGGGTCGCGTTTCGATACGTGATTCGCGACGATTCCGGCGTGTTCGACGAGAACGGAGAGTTTTGCGTCGAATCGGAAGACTCCGTCTTTACGTTCGACCAAAATTACGAGGTTTGGGGCGCGTGGTTTAAAGACTACGCCTCCAATCACGAGGGGAATTTTCAAAAGAAGAAGTTGTCCGACGTCAAAGAAGACTCTTTTATCGGCCGACCGTTACTCGTTCGCGGAGAAAGATTTGTCGCCGCGCTGACCGAGTCCGATTTGCTCGACTGGTCGGGCCTTCAGTTTGCCGGAACGGGAAAACCGAACGAAGTCAGAACGCTTCTCGCGCCGCGCGACGACAAACGCGGCTGCGTCGTTCGCAAAGGCGCGTGCGCGTCTCCGTGGCGCGTCATGATTTTGGCGGAAACGCCCGCCGAGTTGATTAATTGTTCCGATATCGTTCTCAATCTGGCGTCCCCTTGCGCCTTTAACGATTCCTGGGTCAAACCGGGGAATTCCGCGTGGGATTGGTGGGCGCCTAAAGGCGGGCGTAAGATAACCAACGAGGCGTATCGCGAGTTTATCGACTTCGCTTCGGAAATGGAGTGGGATTACCTCCTGATCGACGCGGGCTGGTACAAAGGAAGCGGCAAGAATCTCGCAATCGGCCCCGAAGGGCTCGTCGTCGGTCAGAGCGTCGACGTTCCCGCGCTCGTCGAGTACGGCAAAGCCAAAGGCGTTCGGATCCTTTTGTGGATCGACTGGCCCGATATTGTTCAGGTCGACGTCCGCAAGACGCTCAAACGCGTCGCCGACTGGGGCGTCGCGGGCGTGAAGATCGATCATATGAACTCGCATTCTCAGGAAACGGTCGCCGCCCTGACCGAAGCGGTCAGAATCGCCGCCGAATACAAATTGCTCGTCAATTTTCACGGGATGTACGAGCCGACCGGGCTGGAGCGAACGTTTCCCAATCAGATCACGCGCGAGGGTATTCGCGGAAACGAGTATTTTCGCGGAAGCGCGCTCTCGCCGTCGTTCGTCGCGACGCTTCCGTACACGCGCTGTTTGATCGGGCCCGGCGACTACACGCCCGGCGGGTTCCGCGACGCTCATTTGGAAACGTACAAACCTCTCAGAGAGCAGACGGAGTCCGACGCGTCGACGATGGTCGTCGGAACGCGCGCTCACGAATTGGCGCTCTGCGCGGTTCTCGATTCGCCCCTGCGCTGTCTGTGCGACTTGCCGCGCGTTTATAAAGGTCAAAAGGGTTTGGAGTATCTTGTCGGCTTGCCCGCGACGTGGGACGACACGATCGCGCTCGACGGCGAAATCGGCGAGTTTTACGCCGTCGCTCGGCGAAGCGGCTCCAATTGGCTCGTCTCGGCGATCACGAACGAAAAGGCGAGAACGCTTGATCTTACGCTCGATTTCCTCGAAGACGGCGCGGAATACGACGCGACGTTCTATCGGGACGCGCCGGAGTCCGATCAGGACGCGAACGCGATTGAAATAACGCGCGGCGCCGTTCGCAAAGGAGACGCGATTCAGGCGGCTATGGTTCGCGACGGCGGCTGGAACGCCGTTTTCGTTAAGAAGTAACGACAAGCTTTGGCGGAGGAACGCTTTGAAACGCTTTACCGGACGATTTTTCCCTTTTTGGATCGCGCTCGCGTCGTCGATTTTATTTTGCGTCGCGCTCCCTCCGCTCCATTGGAAATACGCGATTTTTCTCGCGCCGCTCCTGTGGAGCGTTTTGGCGTCGCGCCGCGTCGAACGTTCCGAGTCTGACGCGAAGAAACGCGGGGTACTGCGCCGACTCGGTCGCGCTGTGTCCGGCGAATATTCGCAGATCTGGTTCGCGTCGTTTCTCTTCTGGCTTTTTACCGTCGTGTGGGTTTCCGATCCTCAAACGATCACGACGGTCGGCGGGGTTGTTATGTCGGGATACCTTGCGTTCTATCTTCCGCTGTATATCGGGTTATGTCGCGCGATGAATCGTATGTTGCGCGCGCCGATCTGGCTTGCGTCTCCGATTTGCTGGGTCGCGATCGAATGGGTTCGCAACCGTATGCTCGGCGGCTTCTCGTTCGCGGGGCTGTCTCACGCGCTCTACGACGTTCCCATGTTCATACAGATCGCTGAACCGCTCGGCGAGTACGGAGTCGGCGCGGCGATCGTTCTTATCGGCGCGCTGCTTGGCGAGGCGTTTACGCGACGGTTGAACGCCGACGGGAAGGGCGCGGAACGTCGCGCCGTTCGATACGTCAGCCTGGCGGCGATCGTCTTGCTGTGCGTGCTGATCTACGGCTCGTCGCGCTTAAGTTATTTCGACGGTCTGGAATCGGACGCGCGCGACGCGGGGTTTCCGTCCTTAAAAATCGCGCTGCTTCAGGATTCGACGCAGTATCGCTTTCCGCCTCCAAAGGGTCTCAATAAAGAGGTTTCCGACAAGTACCGCGCGCTCGCGTTTCGAGCGGCGCGAGAAGAGGGCGGGTACGACCTGATCGTCTGGCCCGAGGGGTGCTATTCCGGCTATTTCTTCGACGCCGACGACGATTACAACGCGTTGATCAACTCGTTCGACACGATAAAAGTCGGTTCCGAAACTCTTGACGCGTCGCAAATTGCCGAAAAGTATCCGAAATACGCCGCGCTTGAAGGGGCGGCGCGACTTGACGCGCAGGACGGGCTGATTTTCGTTCGCGACAAAATGATCTCTCAACGGCGCGGCATGTTGAAAATGACCGCAAAGCTCGGCGCGACGGCGCTTTTGGGAACAGCCTCCGCCGTTTTCGATCAGGCGGGCGTTCCGACGACTCACAACGCCGCCGTGATTGTTCCATACGTCGGCGACGAGACGCTCGTCGATCAAATTGATCCGGCGGAACTGACGCAAGCGCCGACTTCGTCGTTAGTTAACGAAGACTCGCTTGCGTTTCGCCGTTACGACAAGATCCATCTGGTTCTCTTTGGCGAGTATATTCCGTTCCTGAAATATCTTCCGGACTCGTGGGAGATTAAAGCGGTTTGTGCGGAAAACGTTCTCGGTCGGGGCAGGGGGCCGAGCGCGTTTCGCGTTTCGCCCAGAGAGTCGGCCGCGCGTTTTATTCTCGCGCCGAACATTTGCTTCGAAAGCTCGATTCCGCATATGATTAAAGCGCAAATTCAAGAGTATAAAGCGGCGGACGCCGATCCGGACGTCCTGGTCAACGTCTCCCACGACGGCTGGTTCCGATGCGGCAAAGAGACCGACATGCATCTGGCGACGCACGTCTATCGCGCGATCGAGAACCGACGCTCGGTCATATCCGCGACCCACGGCGGCTTTTCCGCGTGGATCGACCCCGCCGGCCGAATTCGAGCCAAAGGAACGCGCGGCGCCTCCGAAGTCGTCGGCGTCGATCTGGTGAGCGTCAAAGGCGAACGGCACGGACGTTACGGAAACGTCGATTTAGCCGAGACGTGGTCGCTGTGCTGCGCGTGCCTGGCGTTCTTCATCTGGATCGTCGCGTTAAGTTACGACTCCGCAAAGAAAAGAATCGATAGAAAACGCCGCGAAGATTCGTTAACCCCAAAACAAGGCGACGCGTAGATTTATAAGAGCCGCAAACGGCAGGGCGCGAAGTCGCCCGAACGCTGCAGGCAAACGAGGCTAATCCCCCGCAACGCGACGCTCAACCGCAATGTTTTTAATAAGTTAAACGACAACGCTAACACGGAGACGAAAACGATGAAACGACGCCTTTTTTCAATCGCCCTGGCGCTAACGTTCGCGGCGACAATCGCGCAAGCTCAAGACGCCCCCAAATGGGTTCCGATGTACGACGGAATCGACGTCGCGACTTATGAAGTCGCCGACCCGCTCATGAAAGTCTGCGCCGCGCGAATCGACATAACCGTTCCGGGAATCGAGTTTAAGACGACCCCGCCGAACGAGAATTTTGAGCCGGAAACGCGCGAGACGACGCGCCAAACGACCGCTGGATTCCTCAAAGATTCCGGTCTTTCGGTCGCCGTCAACGCGAATTTTTACAACCCGTTCAACGCACAGACGATCTCGACGTCGGGCGACGCCAATCTTATTGGTTTAGGCGTTTCCGACGGGTTCGTCGAATCGCAACCCGTCGCGAACTATCCGTCCTTTGTCGTTAAGAAAAACGGCGACGTCGACATTTGCGTCTACAACGAAGGAGACGACCTGAGCGAAATTCAACAGGCGGTCTCCGGCAACAGAATCGTTCTTCAGGACGGCGAAGTTTTGGAACAAACGGACAAAGCGGTTCATCCGCGCACGGCGGTCGGGTTCTCGAAAGACAAGAAGTACGTCTACCTGATGACGATCGACGGACGTCAAAAAGGATTCAGCGTCGGCGCGACCTACGAACAAGTCGCGACTCAGCTCAAAAACCTCGGCGCCTACGTCGGACTCAACCTTGACGGAGGCGGCTCCACGACTTTCGTCCTCCGCGACGCCGAAAACGAGCCGGTCGTGATCAATCGACCGTGCAACGCCACCAAAGACAAGCTCCGCTTCAACGCCAACGGAATCGGCGTCAAAGCCGGCGGCGCCCCGAAAGAAGCGCCCGAAGGGTTTAAGTTCTAACTCGCGTTCGGGAATTTCGAGCAAACGCGCGGCGGCGATCTCGGCGGTTCTCAGACTCGCCGCTCCCGTTTTGTCGAATACGTTCATGTCCGCGCTTTTCTAATCGACAATCTCTTTTGAAACGTAACGGAACAATGAGAGCCTATCGAATGGGAAAAGTATTGCGTCGTTCGACGACCGTCGCGTTGGCGCTGGTGAAGGCGACGACTCTTGTTTTCCTGTTTATGGCGCCCCTTATATCGGCGATTCATCTGGGATATCGACTGAAATGGAACGCGTTGTATCAACTTGACTCGCCGAAAGAAACAACGATGTGGTTTGGGGGCGATCTCTCGTATTTTATCGCCGACGGAGGTTTTATAATCGTCCCCTCGCATCGTCCTCCCCGTTGGATTCCCAAATGGTTGGAGTATGAGCGTTTGTCTCTGGACGCAATTAAGACGTCGAAAGATTTTGCCAGATGGGACTTGCTCAAAGACGTTCTCGACGACGTGGAAGAGTCTGTAGTGTTGGACTTAAGTTATTCTTCAATCGACGATCGACAGCTGTCGGCGCTTCTATCGTCCTGTCCTGAAATAGGGGTACTGATTCTCGTCTCTTGCGAGAACCTGTCGCAAAGGTCGATGGAGGCGATTGTCAGACTTCCGCGTCTGTTGACGTTAATAACGCCCTCTTCGTGGGATTTGTCCGGGGAAGAATTGGAAAAAGCTCCGGATTCTCTTCAGATTTTTCAGTCGAAGTAGCGTCGTATTACTTGATAAACAAAAAGTTTATTTAGGAATAAGCCGCGACTCTTCGCCTTTCGTGTAAACGCGACATAAGAACGTATGAAGCACCGACGTTTTTGAGATAGAGTGTCGCTAATAAACAACGCAACCGTTGAAACGACGGGCTCCGACGATCCCCAAACGGATCTGGACGCTCGTCGTTTTTTATTCAATTTTTTATTGAATGTTTGCATATTTACAAAACTGCAAACAATCAATAAAAATGCGAACTTTCGTCGTCGCCTTTTGGGATTTGTCTTTCTCACAAACAAATCGTCATATAAGGCGGTATGCAGACAATACCGTCTTTGAAGCTGAGATTTTTCGGGTGGATAACGTAACATTCCCCAATTCGAGAGCCGAATTTCTCCCTGAATCGTTTCAGCGACTCGATGGAATATTTCTTGCCCGACTTCACTTCGATCGGGAAAATTTTGTATTTCAACTTGCTGTTGTTCGAGATCAAAAAATCGATCTCTATGTCGTTTCGGTGTTTGTCCGGGTTATAATGCGTATAGAAATACAATTTATGTCCGTTTGCCGTCAGAGCCTGAGCGATAGCGTTTTCGTAAAGCATTCCTTCGTTGATGTTTAGTTTGTCCCCGAGTATCTGTTTGTAGACGTCGTCTTCAAGCAGTTCGTTTTCGTCGAACGCATGGCTGACAAGCAGCCCGACGTCGCCAAGATAGCATTTGACATACGCTCTGTTCTCGTTGATCGAGAGTCCGACGTTCGGATCGTTGCACAAGAAACACTCGTTGGCGATCATTGAGTCCGCCAGCCAGAAGAAAGAGTCTTCGTAACGATCGACGCCGCCGTTCCCCGTAACGTCTTTAAAAACGACTCGTTTCTCATGTTGCGACAAAAGACCGGGAATTTGATCAAATATGGCGAGGACTTTACTTTTGTATCGCGCGCTAATTTTCATAATGTCGCTACGGTAAAGGGAGAGAATATCCCTTTTTTCCTCGTCGGCTTTGTCGAAGTCTTTTCGGCTCTCAAGGAAAGCGAGAACGCTTTGAGGCATGCCTCCTACGAGCATATATTGCTTGAAAAGGAGCATGGCTTTGTCGTGCAGTTCTTTTTCAAGCGGAACTCGTTCCTCGAAGCATTTTCGAATATACGCGACGATTGGTTCGTCGCCTAACGCGACGCAAAACTCTTCAAAATCCATTGGATACATCTTCAAACGTCGTTCTTCCGACGGAATGACGACGTCTTTGACGTTTTCCCTGATTGAGATTAACGATCCCGTTTCGATATAGTCATATCTTCCGTCGGCGACGAGATATTTGACGCATTCCCTTGCCTTGGGGAACGTCTGAACCTCGTCGAAAACAACGAGCGACTCCCTTTCGTACAATTTGACGCCGTAATAAGTCGAAAGAAGCATAAAAAACGTGTCCAGATCGTCCATATGCTTCTGGAAATACCCTTTGACCTCGTTCGGACATTTGGCGAAATCGATAATCAGACAACTTTTATACTCGTTTTTGCCGAATTCTTCGCAAACGGTCGATTTGCCGACGCGCCTTGCTCCTTCGATGAGAATCGCCTTTTTACCGTCGAGCGTTTTTTTCAACTCGAGCAATTTGTCGTAAGTCTTGCGTTTTAAGATCGTCGCCATGACACTTTACTTCACGCGCAGGTTTGGTATGTTGTTGAAACGTCATTATGCGCAGGTTTGACAAGAGACTGAACGTCAATTATGCGCAGGTTAATGACAGTATAAGCGAGAAATTCTCAATAGTCAACCGCCCGAACGTCAAACGGCGGTTTCGCAACGCTCGCCTCTAATCTTGCGGCTCAGGTTGAATCGCCTTCAAATCGGCGGCAAGTTGTTCGACGGAGCTCGCGCCGACGATGACGCTTGTCACGCCCGGCTGGTCGAGAACATATCTCAACGCGAATTCCGCCAACGTCTTTTCCTGTTCCGCCGCCTGGACGTTAAGCTCGCGCAATTTCTTCAACAGTTCCGGCGTCAACGCGCTCTTTTTGAGCGAAGCGTCGCGCGCCATGCGGCTGTCGTCGGGGATTCCGTTGAGATAGCGGTCGGTGAGCAAGCCCTGCGCGAGCGGGGAGAACCCGATGAAGCCGATTCCATGTTCCCGGCAGAACTCCAACTGACCCTCTTCGATCGGGCCGCGATCAAGCAAGTTGAGCCGACCCTGATAGATCAGCAGCGGAACGTCGCGTTCGCGCAGGTATTTTTCCGCGACTTTCAGCGCGTCGAGCGGCCAGCGGCTGATCCCGACGTAAAGCGCTTTGCCCTGTTTGACGGCGTCGACGAGCGCCTGAAGCGTTTCTTCGAGCGGCGTGTCAGGGTCGTAGCGGTGGCTGTAGAACAAGTCGACGTAGTCGAGCCGCATGCGCCGCAAACTCTGGTCGAGACTGGACATGAGATATTTTCGCGATCCTAGGTTTCCGTAGGGTCCCGACCACATGTCGTATCCGGCTTTGGTGGAAACGAACAGCTCGTCGCGATACGGTCGAAAGTCGTCGTCCATGAGTCGGCCGAACGTTTCTTCGCCCGTTCCGTAGGGCGGCCCGTAGTTGTTGGCAAGGTCGAAATGCGTGACGCCGTGATCGAACGCGTAATGCGCGATCGCGCGACTGCGTTCGTAAGGATCGACCGCGCCGAAATTCTTCCAGAATCCCAGGCTGATTTGAGGGAGCAGGACTCCGCTTCGCCCGCACCGTCTATACATAACCTCGCTTTGGTCGTACCGCTCCGCGGCGGCGACGTAACGTTCTTTTAAATCCATGGCGCTCGACTCTCTTTCGTCTAAACTTGCCGAAACGCGGCGTTTCAACGCTTCCGGCTCTTTGTTGCGGCGCGAACGCCGCGCGTTCTCGCGTCAATCGTATCATCGGGGGCGTCGAAGTCAAGCGTCCAAGGCGAACTTTGGAAAAACGAGTTCGCCGTTTCCCGGCGTTTGAAGGAAAAGCGTCGACAATCGACGTCTTTTTTAAGATTTCCGTTCCTGTCTCTTGATTTTGAGCGAGGTCTGTGATAATGTCGTCCGCAAACAAGACGCGTCGGAGCGGAGACGAATATCGTTCGGCGTTTCGATCTCTTACGCTCGAAGTCGATTAGCGAAACTTTTGCGGAGAAATATCCTATGTACAAAGTTGCGGACGTTCTCAATATCGTCTTTTTAGCGATCGCCGGGCTTTGTTTTCTCGACGAACTTGTCATTATTGTCGGATCTGAAATTTTTAACGTTTCTCTCGAAGATCTTTTTCAGAACGACGCGTTTAGGTTATGCGCGGGGTGCGTTTGGATCGGCGAGCTTTTCGCGTTCTTCCTGTACTGGATTTCTTTCAAGTATTTTCAAAAACCGGTTGTGTTTGACGATTTTGCTCTGGCTCCAACGCGCGCAAAAGCGCTTTCCGTGACAACGCTTGTCGTCGAGATCGCGGCGTTTTTAATCCCCGCGTACCGTCTTGGATCGATTTGCTAGCTGACTTGTTCGCAGACGAAGATTTCCGCGCGACCGCGGCCGCTTAGATCCGCATATCCTTTTGCAAACGGAACCGAAACTCTCATGATCTTCAGGATTATCGACTTTATCAATATCGTCCTTCTAACGATAGCGGCGATTTGTCTCGTCGACGATCTTTTTATCGTAATCGGCTTCGAGTTTTCCGACTATTTCTTCGAGCGCGTCTGCCGCAGTCGCGTTTTTTTACGTTGGACGGCGTATCTCCATACGACGGAAGTGTTTGCGCTCTGGGCGTGTCTGTTTTACTACTGGTTTCCGCTGGGGATCATGATTGGGAGATGGTCGGAGGCTAAAAAACGTACGAAGATACTCTTTTGGGCGACGCCTCTGGTCGAGGCGCTGACGGTCGCCGTCTTCGTCTACTACGTCGCTCTTCGTCTGCCGTATTCGGCGAGGTTTTAGGCGACCGATTGGGGAATGTCCGCGCGACGCTTTTGCGAACGCCTCGCGTAAACGTCGCTGTTTTCCCGCGTTTTTCCGCCGTAATAAGGGGGCTGCGACGGAGTCCGTCGATTCCCCGAGAATTGACCCTTTTGAGACGATACGGCGCGCGTTGAGCCGCGCGCAAAACAATCGATATTCCCAAACGGTTTTTTCCGGCGATAGAGTATCGTTTTAGTTGCGTTGTATTTACGGGTGGAACTTGGCCGCGCTTTCGTTTTGTTATTTTTCGGCTAATTTGGAAAGATTAGCCATAATAGCCGAAGATTTGCATTGTCAAATTCCTTTCTTTCGGCTAAAATGGAATACAAATACATAATAGCCGAAAGGACGAAGCTGATGAAGTATATAAGAAGAAGTCTTGAAGACGTCGTATCCCAGGTAACGCGGGAATATCCGGTCGTTTTGATTACCGGGCCAAGACAAGTCGGCAAAACGACCATGCTTCAAAAGATGGCGGAAGGAACGGACAGACGTTATGTTTCGCTTGACGATTTAAACGAGCGGAATTTGGCGAAGACGGATCCGGAGCTGTTTTTGCAATTGCATAAGCCGCCGATCCTTATCGACGAAGTTCAATACGCGCCCGAGCTTTTTACTTAGGTTCAAGACAACTTTAATTGACATTGTTGTCATCTAAGTTATACTGAACCAATGATTAACAAATACATAAAAAGTTCGCACATTTCAGAACGTCAAACACGTGCTATTTTAAAGTACTTTTCCCTCGACTTTGAAGCG
>JAFZNK010000063.1 GCA_017550965.1 Thermoguttaceae bacterium | reverse complement strand
GGGGCAATGCGTACGACGCGGTTTTATACTTGACGATTCGCGCCGCCTCCGCTATAATGACGGACGAACGGGCGCGTTGGACGCGTCCCTTGCCGAAATTTGGCGGACTTGGCACATTTGTTTAAGCGCGTTGATTGGTTATGACGTTTAAGAGCGGGAAAAATAACGCAAGTTGCGACTGGCTGATTCTAGTCTTCGTCGCCTTTGCGCTGGCGATCGTGGCGATTCCCCAATGGGGCGACGGCGCGACCGGCTCGTCGGCGTCTAGTTCGCGTTTATCGACCGCCGCCGACGCCGCGAACTGGTCGACGCGCTCGACCGTCGCGTATTTCAGCGTCGACGAATCGCAAACGCTTGGGCGTGTCGTCGGCTCGCGTCGCACTGCGCGCAACGTTCGGATCCTGAGCGTCGACGTCGCGCGCGTTCTCGTTCGCGCGCCTTGGTTTTTCTCGCCGACTTTTTCGCGCGGCTATGCTTTGCGCGTCGTCGCCGTTGAGCGCGCTCAGCGACTCTTTCTCCTCTTTTTGTCGTTACGGAATTGATTCAGCCTCAAGCGATTTCTTCTGTTTTCTATTCCGTATCGCACAGCGCAGCTGGCGCCGCGCACGTCGCGCCCGCTCCAGATCGCGTTGTGGAAAGACAACAAGTTTGGAGAGCACTGTATGTTACTGTTTGCAGCGTCTATTTCGACCTCGATTCTTTATGCGGCGCCCGCCGTCGCGATTATTCTCTGCCGCTGGCTCTTAGCCGCGCGCGCTCAAAAGCTCGTTAAACGCGCGTCGAAAATCGCGACCGACGTCGCCTCGACGACCGCGCTCGCCGAGTATCTCAAGGTTCGCGCCCTGACCGACGTCAGCTTCGTTAAGGGCGAGAATTACCTCAAAAACGAGTACGTTCCCGAAAAAAAAGAGATTCAACTCAGTCCCGACGTCTTCGCCTGCGTCGATCTCGGCTCGATTGCGATCGCGCTACGCGTCGGCGCGCAGGCGGAAAGCGCTCGACGAGCTCCGCTAGAAATTCCGACGATCGCCAAGCTCGGTTCCACGACGACGATTCTCTTCTGGTGCGTCTTCGCCGTTCTCGGCGCCGGCGTTATGACCCTTAATTTGCCCGCGACTATTATCGGATACGTGATCTTCGCCGTTATGATCCTACTTGGCGCGAAGAAGAACTCCGTGATCAAGCGAATCGACGACGACGCGCGCCAGTTCATTATGACGACGAAACTCTTTGACGCGTCGACCGCCGAGAAGCTCGCGCGTACGATCGACGCTCTGCGCACCGCCGGCGAATAACGTCGGTTGGGACGTTTTCTTCGCGAGGAAGCGAGCGCCCTCTGGTTAACGGAAGTCCCGTCGACCGGAGGGCGCGATTGTGATCTGATAGGCGTCGAAACGTTTGGATCGATTGAGTTACCAAAAGAACTCGCGCGTTCGTCGCGCGCAAACCTCTAGTCGAAATCTCTTGGCGTTCATAGCGAGCCGATCCCTCAATTCGCGCGCCTGTTTTTCATCTTGCCATAGTTCGAGTATGCGCTCGATCCAGGGCGCGACTTCCTCTTCCGTCGGCG
>JAFZNK010000062.1 GCA_017550965.1 Thermoguttaceae bacterium | reverse complement strand
GCGGTATGCCGTACTTATTTTGAACCGTCTTGTAGTATGCGAGTTCCTTGTCGACGACTTCCTTGGGGAAGAGCTTGAGATCCATAATGCGATCCCAGACGATATTGTACTTCATGCTCCACGTGTCCGGACGGTCAAAGGCGAGACGGTAGTGGTCGCCGTTGTCGGCGAGCTTCATCCACTCTTGCACGAATTCTTCGGCCTTGGCGCGATACGCTTTCGCGTCGTCCGTTTTACCAGCGCGTTCGCAGAGGTCGGAGAAGCACGCGAGCGCGACGATCGCTTTTGCGGAGAGGTTCGCATTGTGCGCGAGGTGTCCGGCGAAGTCGTCGGTGCAAAGCTGATTTTCCGGATCGAGCCCTTTGCTCAGGAGGTATTCCGCCCACTTCTGGAGCGTGCTCCAGTATTCTTTTGCGTAATCGGCGGAGTTCTCAATGCGGGCGATGAGATCGACGACAATAATCATATTGGCGCTTTCCTCGACGGGCATCTGATTCTCTTCGGTGCGTTCGCCGCCGCCGTACTTTTGACCGTCGACGAGCGGATATTGTCCGATATCGTGCGGCGCGAAGGGGTGCTTCCAGCGTCCGCTCTTGCCGGCGTATTCTAGAACGGGCGTTGTCGTCGCCTTGAGGAGTTCGACGTTTGTTGCGGCGAAGATGGGGGTAGTCGGATAGAGAATGTCGACGGTTCCTGCGCAACCGTTGCTCGAATTTTCTTTGGAGATAAGGATCGTCTTACCGTTCGGCATGACGGCGAGCTTATGCGCGGCGATCGATTGCGGGTAGGCGATCGAGCAGAGTTCGGCGTACTTCACGCCGCCCTTCGCTTGCGCGCGTTCGAAGAGCGCGCCGTCGAATTCCGCGCAGCGCTTGATCAAGTCGGCGTATTGCGCGTTAGCTTCTTCAAGCATTCCGTGCGCGTCCTGACCGTCTTTGCGCCAGTAGGGCCGAATTTTTTCGCCGAGCCAGGTTAGAGCATATTCGTCGTCGTAAGCGAGAATGAGGCGTTTCGCAACGGGATCCTTGCCGACGATACCGCAGTCGAACGTGAAGGCGAGAACCGGCCAATCGTCTTGCGCTTCGCGCGGAAAGTTCTTGTCGTCTTCTTTCGGCAGATCGCCCGATTTTAGGAACGCGCCGCGCGCCTTAACAGCGCCCGAGATAGCGCTCTTCGCGACGCCCTTTTCGGCCGCGACGTAGAAGTAACCCCAGTCGACGCGCATGTAGTCGCCCGACTTCACGAGCATTTCCTGCGCTTCCGTTCCGACGCGCAGAACGTCGAGATTGTCGGTCGACTCGCGATTCGCGACGACCTTCTGATCAACCGTGTTAACGCACAGTTCCGCCGTCGCGTCGAAGTAGATCTTAACTTCGTGATTGGCGCCGTCCGTCGCGCGCGCCGTCCACGTTACGTACGTCGCTGGACGCGAAAGGATCATGAGATCGTCCGGAAGATTCGGGTTCGTGAATTGCAGTTTGATTTCGACCCCGAGATCGTCGAACGTGTAGGTCGTATTCGTCGCGCGAACTTGAACTTCCGTTTGTCGCATCGCGCGCGCGCTGTTATAGTACTCCACGGGATTGCCCATGAGGCGCAATTTCTGACCGTCGATTCGCGCGAAACAAGTCAGCGCGTGGATATTGCCGGTCCAATGGACGGGGAAGGATTCCGCGAGCTGATCCGTGAAGGACCAGACGCTGAAATAGGGGTCGCAAGCGACGAGCGGATATGCCGGCGGTCGCAATTGGTCGGCGCCTTTAGCGACGGAGAAG
>JAFZNK010000061.1 GCA_017550965.1 Thermoguttaceae bacterium | reverse complement strand
TTGTGGGCGGCGGGTTCGTAGATTTTGGCGCCGCGTTGTTTACAGAATCCTGCATTTTAGCGCTGCGTTATTCAGGCAACCCGCTCGCTACAGCGAGCGGCTCGGAGACGCGTTTTGGCGTCGCGTTGTTTGGGGAGAACGGAGTCGACGCGTCGCCACAGGCGGCGGGTTGACAGATCAATGCGCCGCGTTGATCAGGGAGAACGAAGTCGTCGCGTCGATTATAGGATTCCCGTATTTTGGAGTCGCTTTATTTGCCCGTTTACCTTGCTTTCGGCTCGGCGCTTAGATGCGGAGGTTGATTGTATCCGACGTTTTGCCAGGCGACCCCTAAGCGATAGACGGGGTCGTGCATGAGGGTTGGAATTCGATAGGGCGTGGGAATCGTCGTCGTATAGATTCTGAACCCGGAGCCGTCGGCGAGCGCGTAGATCGTTTCTTCGCGCCAGTCGCCAAAGAGGTCGGCGTTGAGGAACGGCGTCGCTTTGGTTCCGCCGTATTGAACGCAGTCGGACGCGGTAAAGATTCGCTCGACGCGGTTCGTTTCCGGATCGAGTTTGAAGATCGACGTTCCGTCTTGCGGCTCGCGGCTAAGATCGCCGTCCCAATAGCAGAAGAAATTGACGGGCAATCTCGGGGGCGTTTTCTCTTCGCCGTTCGCCGTTACGTATTTGCCCGCCGCCCACGATTCCGCGCCGGGGAAGCGCGGGTCGACGTCGTCCGACGCGCCGCGTCCGACGTCTTTGCCCTGAAACGGCATATGCCAGATAAGCTCGCCCGTGCGCGCGTCGCGCATATCGAACGCCGCCTCGCCGCTTTCGTGAACCGAAAAGATTTCCAGACCGGGTCGGTCGGGGATAAGATCGCCCGTATGTTGCGCGTCTCCGTGAAAGAGATTGGGAAAACCAGGCGCGTGCGGATAGACGCCGGTCAAGTCGTCGTCGAATAGAGACGCGCCGTAAATAATCTCGTCTTTGCCGTCGTAATCGACGTCCGCGACGCTTAAACTATGGTTGCCGCGTCCGCGATAGACGCGATTTTCCGGCTTGGCCGGATCGTCGGAATCGAACGTCGCTTCGAGCGTTAGTCGGTTGTTTTCAAAGCGATACGCCGCAAGCGTTGTGCGCGTATAGTAGCCGCGCGCGAACACCGCCGAAGGATGTTCGCCGTCGAGAAACGCGACGCACGCGAGAAATCGATCGACTCTGTTGCCGTAATCGTCGCCCCAATCTTTTTTGAGATTGTTTCCGCGTTCGGGCCAATACGGAACCGTGTCGAGCGCTTCGCCGGTCGCGCCGGAAAAGACGGTGAGAAATTCCGGACCGGCCAGAACGCGGCCCGTCGGGTTGCGATAGTCGGCGTTGACGTCGCAATTTCTGATTTGTTCGTCGCGCGACGCTTCGCCGACGAATTTCCCCGTCGCGTCTTTGGAGCCGGGCGCGGTTTTCAACATGACTTCCGCCTTGCCGTCCGAATCGAAGTCGAAGACGAGGAACGGGTTATAATGCGCGCCGGTGCGAACGTTGATTCCGCAATCGACGTCCCAGAGTTCGGTTCCGTCGAGCTTATACGCGACGACGTGCAGCGGGGCGGTGAATCCGTTGTGCGCGTTGTCGCGCGAATTCGCTTCCCATAGCGCGACGATTTCATATTCGCCGTCGCCGTCCAGATCGCCTGTCGACATATTGCCGAGTTGGTAGCGCGCCGGGCGTTCGTTTGGCGCGAGGTTGTTTGTCCAGTCGTCGGGGCGCCGCGTTTTGATTTCAACGTAAGGCGTCGCGAGGACTTTGGTCGGCTTCGACGAATCGACCAGTTTGTCCTGATCGTACGCTTCGACGCGATATAGCGAATCGCTCGAACCGTCTTTGTCCAGATAGTTCGTTGCTTGCTCGAAGAAGACGACGTCGTCGCCGCGGCACAATTTGAAACGCGTTTCGTAAGGTTCCGTTCCCAGCAGTCGCCACGAGCAATAAACGCCTTCGGGGGTTTGAACGCAGACGAGTCCGCGATCGAGCGCTTCGACGCGGCGTCGCGTTTGCGGCTGATTTTCAATGAGACGACGCGTTTCGGCGATTGTTTCCGGTCGCTCGGGCAGAACGATAACTTTCGCCGGCTCGCGGTTTTGCGGAGGTTGCGCAAACGACGTTGCAAACGTTGCGGTAAGAAAGAAAAAGAGCAGGGAAAGGGCGGGTGTTTTCATTGTTATTGCCAATGTTTTAGCGGCGCGTTATTGGGGATAACCTGATTGCGCGTTTTCGCAGGCGTCGAGCCGCTTCCTGTAGGAAGCGGGAGCGTTGATTTGGGCGACGCTTTGTTCAAACAACCCGCTCGCACGGCGAGCGGCTCGGATATGTATTTTGGCGCGGCCTTGTTTGGGATATACTGTGTTGACGGGGCATATAGCTCTGCCCGCCGCCGGACTCCGAGCCACAGGGGCTCTGCGTCCTTTAGAAGGCGGCTTGCGAACTGAAGGCAAAGCGCCGCGTTGGTCGGGAGACGTTGCGTTTGGGCGCAACGTTACTCATGCAACACGCTCGCACGGCGAGCGGCTCGGATATGTATTTTGGCGACGCCTAGTCTTCTTTGGCGACGCGGACGACTTCTTCGACGGACGTTATGCCAAGTCCGACTTTCTTCCAGCCGTTGTCGCGCAAGGTCGCCATGCCGTTGGCGCGCGCGATCTTTTTAATTTCGTTCGACGGGGCTTTTTCGCCGGCGAGGCGTCGAATTTCGTCGTCGGGGACGAGCAGTTCGTACAGCGCGATACGCCCGGCGTATCCGGAGTCTCGGCATTCGCGACATCCGACCGGGCGGTAGATTTCGCCCGACTCGAGCAGCTCTTTGGGGAAGTCGCGCGGCAGTTCTTCCGGCCTGGGGTTCCAGCGCTGTTTGCAATGGTTGCACAACCGTCTGGCGAGTCGTTGCGCCATGATCCCTTCGACGGTCGTTCCGACCAGGAACGGCTCGACGCCCATGTCGATCATACGCGTGTACGCGCCCGCCGCGTCGTTGGTGTGGAGCGTGCTGAACACCAGGTGGCCCGTCATCGACGCCTGAATCGCGTTTTCCGCCGTCTCGAAGTCTCGAATTTCTCCGACGAGCACGACGTCGGGGTCGTGACGCAAAATCGCGCGCAAACTCGCGGCGAACGTAAGTCCAACTTTCGTATGAACCTGGATTTGATTGATTCCGTCGAGCTGGTATTCGATCGGGTCTTCGGTCGTGATGATCTTCGTGTCTTCCGACTTAATCTCGTTGAGCGCGCTGTACAAGGTCGTCGTCTTACCGGACCCCGTCGGCCCCGTGACTAAGATGATGCCGTGCGGCAACGCGATCAACTTGCCGAACCGTTCGTAAACGTCTTCGTCCATGCCGATTCCGCGAAGCGTGAAATTCATGCGGTCTTTGTCGAGAATACGCATGACGATTCCTTCGCCGTGCAGCATCGGGATGATCGAAACGCGCAAGTCGACCTCGCGGTTCTGGACCTTGAGTTTGATACGCCCGTCTTGCGGTATGCGTTTTTCGGCGATGTTGAGCCTCGACATGATTTTGATGCGGCTGACGATCGCCGATTGGAACCGGTTGATTTCGGGGGGCGTCGGCTGCGTTTGCAAGACGCCGTCGATACGGTACCTGATGCGCATGCCGGTTTCCTGCGCCTCGATATGGACGTCGCTCGTGCCCGTCTCGATCGCTTCGGTAAGAATGTCGTTGACCAACTTGACGACGGACGCTTCCTGCGCGTCTTGCGCGTCGCCCTGATCCCAGTCGACGTCTTCGAGAATTTCGACGTCGCTCGTCTGTTCGATTAAGCCGTCGATCGTTTCCGCGCCGACGCCCAATCGCGCTTTGATGAGTTTGGCAAGTTCGTTGGGGTACGCGATCACCGGCACGGTCGGCAGCCCCGTCGCCACGGACACTTCGTCGACGAGCGTCAGGTCGAAAGGATTGCTCGTCGCGACGTAAAGCGCTCCGTCCGACTGAACCCCCAAGGGAAAGACGTTGCGTCGGTGCACGATTTTTGTGGGGAAATTGACGAGCACGTCGTCGGGCAGCGTCGATTTGGCGAGATTGACGACGGGAAGGCCGAGTTTTTGCGCGATGGCGGAGAGCGCGATTTCTTCAGTGCGCGCGCCAAGTTGATTTAAGACCGGCTGAGACAATTTGCCTTCTTCTTCAAATTCCGCGCGCGCGATCCTCATTTGGACGGCGTTTAATTTCAACGGTTTTTCTTCCGGTTCGAAAAAAACGATCATTAATCGCTCCTGTTCCACTTGGCGTGTCTCTTGTTTTTTCGCGTAAACGCGATAAAACAGAACGTCGACGCAACGCGCCGCCTCGTCGAGAAAAATAAACGCAGTTTTGCGATTTTTTTGGGGGATAACTTGAAAAACGCCGCGTTCTTTTGTATACTTAGTATTATAGCATGCGCCAATGTCGATTCAAGAGCATGAACAAGGGGTTTTATTTTGCCGCGCGTTCGACGTGAATCGCGCCGCCGTTAGGAAGGGACCAATATAATGTTACGATTCGGAAAGATTAAAAGTCTGGCGTTGGGCGCCGCGATCGCGCTTGGCGCGACGGTCGGACTGGAATCCCTGGACTTCGCTTTTTTCAACGCGCCCGGAACGCGCGCCGTCGCGCAGGAAAATCAACGTCGCGGCAATAGAGAATGGAACGGCCAACGCGGCCAGGGCGGACAGCGCGGCGATTTTGGCGGCCAGGGCGGACAACGCGGCGATTTTGGCGGCCAGGGCGGACAGCGCGGCAACTTTGGCGGTCAGGGCGGACAACGCGGCAACTTTGGCGGCCAGGGCGGTCAGCGCGGCTTCAATTTTGACGACATGACCAAAGAGCGGTTTGACCAACTTCGAAACATGCCTTTTGCCGACCGTATTAAAGAGCGCGTCGGAGAAGAACGCTGGGCCCGATGGGAACGGGGCGAGTTTGGCCCCGCCAACAACGCCGACGCCGAAGCGGCGGACGCGGCCGCGAAAGCCCAGGCGAAAGAAGACGGAACTCTTGAAGAAATGCCCGAGCTGACCGAAGAAGAAAAACAGGAGGCCGAAGAGCGTCTTCGCGCGGGCACGGTTCCGGACTTCAACGAGGAGGGCGTTCCGCATTATTCCGTCGAAACGGAAGCCGACTACTATCGACAGGCGATGGCTCGTCGCGACGACGTGCTTGTCGACGGCGCGCCTCTGGCGCTGCGTTATTACGCGCGCTATATCATGAACAAATACGACGCCAACGGCGACGGTTCTCTTCAGCGCAAAGAGTGGGAAAACCGGCTTGAAGGCGCGCAGGCGATCGATCTTAACGGCGACTGGGATCTTTCCGATCAGGAAATACTCTACTACATGACGCGTTTCGCAAAAGACCGAACGATTTTCAATCCGAATCCGATTCGCGTGAACCCGCAGAGAACGAACGTTCTCGTCGACAATCAGGAGCAGGAGACGCTGATTCGGCCCGCGTCCGCGCCGCCTAAGCGCGTCAGCGAAGAAGAGGCGAAATGGGCGAGGCTTGTCAACGACGGCGTCGAGAATTTGTCCGAATTGAGCGACGAAGAAATTCGCGATTTGTTCACCGACGGCAATCCCGCGCTTGAAAGCGTCGACGACGACGAGCTTCTCGACTCGCTACTGAACGATATGGACGAGTCCGCCGTTCGCGAATACGCGGCGCCTCCGCAAGTTTTAAGGGGCGCGCCCGTCTGGTTCCTCGCGCGCGATAAAAACGGCGACGGTCAGCTGACGATTCTTGAATTTGCTCCTAATCTTTCGCAAAGGAGCCTTGCGCTGTTCGGGCGTTACGACGCCGACGGCGACGAAATTATTACCGCCGACGAAGCGAAAAAAGGACCGAGCGCCCAATAACGTTCTGAAACGTCGACGAATACAACAGAGATCAAATCACAAATGTGCAAAAGAAAATTGCGCGGCGCGCGCGTATTGCTCACAGGCGGCTCTTCCGGAATTGGACGCGAATTGGCTTTGGAACTTGCGCGGCGCGGCGCGAACGTCTGCGTTTTGGCGCGTCGCGAAGAAGCGCTTCGCACGTTGGTCGACGAAATGAACGCGCTTCGCGCGGCCTCGTTTTCAAGCGATCCGGAGCATTTCTACGTCGTCGGCAACGTGTGCGCTTCGGACGTTCGCGAACAGGCGGTCGCGGAAACGCTCGAACAATTTGGCGGTCTTGATCTTCTGATTAACAACGCGGGCGCGGGCGCGACGACGCCCGTTGAAGACACGACCGACGAACTCGCGTGCGAACTCTTCGATTTGAATTTCTTTTCTCCTCTGGAACTTACCAAAACGGCGTTGCCCGCGCTTAAAGAGAGCGCGGCGTCGCAAGAGAACAAAGAGCGCGGAATTCGACCGCTTGTGATCAACGTCGCGTCGATCGTCGGAGTGCGCGGAACGCCTTATTACGGCGTTTACGGGGCGGCGAAGGCGGCTCTCATCGCGCTGACCGACGCGTGGCGCGCCGAACTAAGCGGCGTCGGGGTCGGTTTTTTGACCGTTACGCCCGGCACGACGGCGTCGGAGTTTTTCGACGTTCTCCGCGAAGACACGCGAAGGCCGAACTTGCCCGCGCATAAGCCGGCGCAACCTAAAGCGGTCGCTCTGGCCGTTTTAAACGCCGCGGAAAAAGGCAAAAGAAGAATCGTGCCGGCGTCGAGCAGCGCCAAATGGCTCGGCTGGTTTTCGAGGTTCTTTCCCTCGCTGATCGATCTGTTGATGAGCGGCTGCGCCAGGTAGAACGCGGCGCGTCGTTTGATATTTCTGAGTTTGGGCGTCGCCCTGTCCGGGCGACGCTTTATTTGTCTGCGGCGCACGCCGGACTATTGTTCGCTTTTCATATTCCAGGCGTTAAACCATCGGGGCTCGCCGTCGCGCGTCAGGCCGAGATCTTTTTCGATTCGGCGATTCAAGTCGGGCAGGTGGGCGGCGCCGTAGAAAACGGCGATTTTGGTCTTGCCCGCGTCGAGTTCTTTTTTGACCGCTTCAATCGCTTTCTTATTGCGCAGGTGAATGAGAACGCCTTCGCGCTCGTCGTCCGACGCTTCCTGAAGCGCGGCGGAATCGACGTCGTCGTCCGGCTCGCCTTTTTCGAGCCGTTTGGTCTCTTTGTCAATGTCGTTGAGCTCGCTGTCGCTCAATTCGACGGCAAACAGGCGTCGAAGCGCGAGTCGTCGGTTCTTCGCGCTCAGGAGAACGATCCCCCAGCCTTCCAGCTGACCGGCCCCTTCGCTGCTGAAACTCGAGAAGAAATTGTCGACAAAGAATTCGCCGACGTCTCCGTTCGTGAAAAGCAGAAGAACGAAATCTTCCGCGTCCATGTCGCCGCGAACGAAGTTGTCGGCAAGGTAGTCGATCCCGTCTTTTTGGTGAATCATGCCGAGCGCTTCGCCCATCTTGATCTGACTGTACGACACGAAATCGAGCGGAGAAACGTCCGATCCCTTCTTTGTTTCCTCGCTGTTTTCCTCTTCCGCGAAGAGTTGCTTGACGTCGGAGCCTTTGGGCGCGACCAGCTCGAAGACGACCGTCTCGTAGTTCCTGAACTCCTCGTTGAGCGCGTCGTAATATTCCGGTTCGGCGAGGTGAATCGCCCCGACAAGGTCGACGGAGACGTCGCGCGCCTGCCCGTCTTTGCCGACGTAGGAGCCGGAGTGTCGGACGATCGACGTTTGCAACGCGACGGGGACTTTGCCGTCGCGCACGAGCCGGAACCAGGGGGACTCGCGATTTTCAGACTCCGCCTGGGCGTCCGGAGCGTCGGTCTCGGACGCAAGCGCGGCGCCGCTCGCGCCGACAAACGGCGCGAGCATGAAGAGCGGCAACGCGGCGAAAAACGCGATTCGGACGCGCTGGAGAAGGCGATTTGCCAATGGAGACGAGCGACGGACGGAGGAACGGAACGGCGACATAACAACCTTTCGTAGACGCCGACTTGTTCAGGGGCGTCGAACGCGAGAATTTTGGGAATATTTAAGGGAACTAACGACTAGCAAAGCGTATCAAAATAAACGCCATTTTGCAAGATTCGTTTAATAATGAGACGTTTTTTTGGCAAAAATGTTTCAAAATTAAACGTTCTTCGCGAAAAAAGCGTCGCGGGGCCGAGCCGGAAACAACGGCGCGTCGGCACAACCGTTATAACGCATATAAGCGGTCAAAAAAGTATCTTTTAAGTTAAAAAGATAATTTGCGCGACCTGTTTATTAAGACGAGAGAACCAAAAAAAGCTCGGTTTTTTTCAAGCGGAATTAGACCGTGCCTCCGATTCTGATTATATTAGAGAGAATACGGGGCGGTCTATCGCCGCGTCATGCGTTTATGGAAACGTAGACGTGAAGAAGATTGGCAGGATTTGCGGCTGGAACACTGAGGTTTGGCCGCTGTTCCTTAAACAATAAGGTTGTTTTTCGCGAGGCTCGTTTAGACATGTCCTTGCCTTGCGGAAAAATCGTTGAACGTTCAAAGCGCGGTCGAACGACTTGACCGCGAGTCGTCGACGACTCGAATGCGGTCGAAGTTTCGGCTGCGCACGACTCGTTCGCAGACTTTGCGCCTCGATGAAACGACGTCGGTTTCGGCGTAAAGTCGAACGCGATTTGAACCAAACGACGCGCAGTCGCGTCAAGCGCGAGCTTAGATTTTAAACTAGTTTGAAGAGTCAGGCACACTTATGTCACTATCGCGAAATAACAAAATTTGGAGCGTCGCTGAATCGCTGTTGGAACGTTTGTCCTCAAAACGTCGAGCGAACGGTCGTGAACAAAAACCGACGAAACTGTTCTTAGACCAACTTGAAGAGCGTCAGCTCCTGAGCTTGACCGTCGCCACGACGGAGAATCTTCTCGTCAATCCCAGCTGGCAGGACATTCGCGGCGACATAGCCGTCGATTCGAATCAAGCGGGCGATTTGGTCGTCGCCTGGACCGCCGCCGACCGCCTGGCCAATCCCGACTACAATCCCAACGACGAAACGTCGAGCATTTACCTGACCGACGCCGACGGCAATTACGTCGAAGATCTGAACGTCTACGCGCGTTACCTGACCGACGAAGTTCAGATCGTCACGATTCCGCAAGAGTGCGTTCCGAACACGTTGCTCGGCTCCGACGGCAAGTACTACGAAAAGAGCGAGTACAAAGTAATCGACTCCAAAAACGGCGTGTACGAAGTCGAAGTGGAGAACACGGACGGAACGACGTCGAAGGTCCAAATCGGCGGCGCGATCGTTCAGGCCGGTTCGTTCGATCTTCTCTACAACGCGAACGAATCGCAGCGCTTCTCGATCTTCGATTCCAACGTTTCGCGCGGAGAAAGCGACGTCTATAACACGTCGAACACCGTCTCCTGCTTCTACATCGGTCTTTACGCCGAAAACGAGCTCACCTGGACGCTCTTCAAGTACGACTCTTCGCTTCTGCCGGGCGACAACGCCGCCAATCTTCAAGCGGCGATTCGCAGTATTCCCGGCGGCGAGTACAAAGAAGTTACCGTCAACGCGTACAGCGAGACCGACTACGACATCACGTTCAACGGCGAAAACTGGGCCGGATACGACCTGCCCGACATTCGCGTCTCGAACAACTATTACAGCGATATTACCGGCTTGATCAATATGTTCAAGTCGAGCAGCTTCGACATTACCGACCTTACCGGCTGCACGAACTTCCAAAAGCTCATTCTCCGCGATTTGTTCGGCGCCAAGTATACCCAAAACATCACGAACATCATCAACACGTCTGGGCGCGGCGAGGTCGTTCGCCAACTCCAGATCGCGCGCGACTCGGTCGTCGACACGCTTACGAGCGCCGTCGTCACCACGGTCAGCGACGTTCAGACGGTTACCAGCTACAACTCCAAGGGCAACAAAGTCGGCATCGTCGTCGACTCCGATCCTTACAAGACGGCGCAAAACATTCAAAACGCGTTTGACGCCGCCGGCGGCGAAACGCAGCTTTACGCTCCGATCACGCGCGGATACGAATACAACGAACAGACGCACCGATACGAATACACCAGCGAGCCGACCCGCGCGTATCTGTCGACGGAATCGTACGGCTCGATGCAAGCGCCGATTAAAGCGCTCGAAGTTTCCGTCGAGCCCGTTCCCGGCACGACCAACCAGTTCATGATCACCTTCACCGGCTCCTGCGGTCTGACCAACCAGGACGCGTTGATCGTCTCGGCCGCCACGAACGCGACCAAGTCGGGCAAGACGTACGCGTACTCCGACGTCGTTCGTCAAAACACGAAGACGGGCGAATATCAGTACAACGGCGCCTACGACTACAGCGTCGACGAAGCCACGATCACCGTTAAGGAACCGAGCGCGGTCTTCCGCGTCAACTCCGTCGAATCCGCCGATTTTGTCGTCGACGAAGACGGCGACGTCGTGCGCGATCGCTGGGACGACGTCATGATCAACAGCACGGGCCGCACGAACCAGTCTCGTCCGGACGTCGCGGTCAGCAACGACGGCTCGTTCGTTATCGTCTGGGAAAACGAAAACGCCGATTCGCTCCAGCCGTACAACGCCACGGAAATTATGGCGCGTCGCTTCACCGTGCAGGGCTACTTGCCCGAACCCGGCGAAGGCGGATACGATCCCGATTACGTCTGCACGTTCTACGACAACGGCGCCGAAGGGGGCAAAGTCGGTTATCAACCGCCCGAGACCGCGTACGACACGGACTTCGTCGCGGATCCGTACGCTCTTAACGGAACGTCGAACGTCAAAGTCCAATGCGTCGCGCCGGTCGCGGCCGAGTTTGTCGTCAACGCTTCTTTAAACGGCAGACAAACCGATCCGACGATCTCCGCCGACAGCGACGGCAACTTCATCGTCGCGTGGACGTACATCGCGCAGGACAACAGTTACTTTGGCGGTATCTACGGTCGTCAGTTCAACAACGAAGCGCAGCCGACCACCGGCGACATTACCTTCGCGAGCAGTCAGGTCAGCTCGCATTACTACGGCCCCGCGTACGTCGCGATGTCCGAGGAAGGCTTCTCCGTCGTCACCTGGAACTACGGCACCCAGTTCTATCAATCGGTTCTCGAGCCGTACAACGACGTCTTCATTATCGACGGTCAGCTCGTTTCCGACAACGCCTACGGTTCAAGCGTGTCTTTCGACTACAACAACCGTTACGCGTTGGCTTACACGCAGGAACAAGCCGACGGCGTCGGCGGCACTCCGTCGCTGCCCGTCACCGATTCGTACATTACGATCTACGAGATTTCCGCGAACCAGACCGAAGAAGAAGACGACGACGTTTTTGCGACCGCCGCCGACGTCTCGACCGACACAAACAACAATAATAACAACAACAACACGAACGACAATACGAACGCGTCGACGAGTCTTTCCGTCGGCGAGCGTCAGTCGAGCGAAAAATATACGGCGACGCAGATCCTCGGCGCGACGATCGTCAACCCCGTCACCGTCGCCGATCAGGGCAAGCCGTCCGTCGGAGTCGACGCGGACGGCGACGTCTTCGTCGCTTATCAGGGGTTCGGGCTCGACATTCAGTCGATTACCGCCGCGAACATGGTTCCGGAAAAGCTCTATTCGAGCGCGTACGACGATCTGTACATCCAGCTCAAATGGAAAGATTTCGAAGACAACAATCTTTGCTACAAGCACAAGCAGTTCTATCGCGGGAACAAATATTCCTACGAGGATAAGAACGCCGACCTGATGAGCTTCATTCAGTTGGCGCTCGGCTACGGATACGACGAATACGGCAACTTCACCGACAACGGCGCGACGCCGATCTATCAGATGCACAACTACGACTGCATCGACGCCGACAGCTACATTCGTTACTTCCTCTCCGTCGCGCAAAAAGAAGGCGCCAACGTCGAGCAGCTCACGCGCCTGGACGCGATTCTCGAAACGATGCTCGCGCCTCTGCGCAACAACGGCTACGATATCAGCTACGTCAACTACGGCCAGACGGTCTACGGCGATTCGGTGGCCAACTCGACGAACAAC